>CANQBA010000090.1 GCA_947589545.1 uncultured Oscillospiraceae bacterium
GCACTACCATATTTTCTATTTTCGGCCACCCATACGCCCGCTTACGCTGGGCGTGAGGTGGTTTTTTGACAGACTGGGCCGCTTCATCCGAAGCGGCTTTCCTTTTCCCTATTCCCTCCCCAACATCCAATCCACCGTCACCCCGAAAAAATCCGCCAGCACCACCACCGTCTCCAGCGTCGGCCGGCGCTCCCCTCTCTCATACCGTCCCACCATGTTGCGGCTGAGTCCGCACAACTCCGCCAGCACCCGCCGGGAGATCCGCCGCCGCTCCCGGAGCTGCTGGAGCCGCCGCCCAAAAAGATTCTCCATCCTACTAGCCTCCCCTCAATTGGCCGCCTGTCAAATCCTACTCCGTTTCCGCCTGTGTCACACGAATGGCGATTCCCGGCTCATTGGCCCAAACCTTCATCACCGTCTCCGTATATACCTGCGCGTCATCCCGCCAGAAGCGCAGCTCCGTCATGCAGTCCTTCAACAGTTTCTGCAGATTGTCCGTGTCGGGCCTTGTGACCTTCGGCGTCACGTCTCCGTGCCGCCCATTGGCCGGAAACAGCCATACTACCTCAAGCTCAACCGCCCCCTCCAGGGGCCGTTCCGGCCTGTACTGTCCCAAATGCGCCAGGAGCTTTGACCTTGCCGCCTTCAGCTCCGCCGGCTCATAGAACACCGGCTTGCCCCGCACAACATGAACCGCCTTCTCCTGGTGCGTGATAGTCGGGGGATTCATCGGCATAAAGAAATCAAGCGTCATTGAATTTCACCCTTTCTAAGTAATTTGTGAAGTGAATTAAAAATGGTCTACGGCATGGAGGGAAACATACAAGATCAGGGGAAGGGGGGAGGACTCTGTCCCCCCTTCCCCCTTGTGTGGTTTCCTCCGTGACTGGGGAAAAGGAAAATATATATATAGGGCTTTTTCCCTTTCCTTTCCTCCCAGTTATTGGGAAATTTCGGTGATCACATTATCCTTGATTGCGTAGTCCTTGGAAGCCCGGAATCTGTTTCTGACGGTCCGCTCCGTGCATCCCCAGTACTCCGCCGCCCGCTGAACCGTCACCGGTTCCCCACCAAAGCTAAGCGCTTCAAAGCACAGCTCCAGCGTGTCGCCCATGCCGCCCTCCCCGTCCTCGCCGGGGGCATTGGCGGCCTCTTTTGCCTTCTTGCCGCTCTTGACCCGCGCCAGCTCCCCGCCGGCGTCCAGCTTGTGGATCGGGTAGTCAAACCACAGATTCACCGGCGGGAACTTCGGGAATTCCCGCAGCGTCCCCTCGATCCGCAGGGCCGTCATGTTGGCCAGCCGCACCTCATCCGCGCCGGGGGCCGCCCGCCGCTTCGTCTCCGTGTTGACCGGCAGCTCGATAAGGTCCAAAAGTGCGTCCGGATCCCGGGCGAACACCCCGGAGCCGCTGGCCCTGTCCATGGACTGCTTGCCCCACTGGCTGCCCTTGCTGTGGTGGTGGCAGTAGATGGTGGCACAGTTGAGATCGGTACACACCTTGTCGAACTGATTGCAGAATTTGGCCATCTGATCGGCTGAGTTTTCGTCCCCCGTCAGCACCTTGTAGATGGGGTCGATGATCACCGCGATATAATTCTTCTTCATGGCGCGGCGTATCAGCTTTGGTGCCAATTTGTCCATAGGCAGACTCTTGCCCCGCAGGTTCCAGATGTCCAGATTGTCCAGGTGTCGGGGAGCCACGCCCAGGGCCGCGTACACGTCCCGGAAGCGATTTAAGCAGCTGGGCCTATCCAACTCCAGGTTGACGTACAAAACGCGCCCCTGGGCGCAATTAAAGCCCAGCCAGGGGATTCCCTCGGCGATGGCGATGCACAGCTCAATGAGGGCGAAGCTCTTGCCCGCCTTGCTTGGCCCCACCAGGAGCATCTTGTGTCCCTGCCGCAGGACGCCCTCAATGAGCGCCGGGGCCAGGGGCGGCATGTCCCGCCACACCTCCGCCATGCTCTCCGGGTCGGGCAGGTCGTCGGAGACGCTGTCGATCCATTCCCGCCACTCGTCCCAATTGGCCTTGCCGATGTTGGTGTCGATAATAAACTGCTTGTGCCCCCGCCGGACGGCCCCCGGCAGGCGTGAGAGTCTGGACGGGTTGCGGTTCTGCTTGTCGATGACCATCCCGTTTTTCTCGCAGACGGAATAGAGGAAATCCACCCGCCGCCGGTACTCCTCGTAGGACCCGGCGTCCACCTTCACAATGGCGTGGACGCTCTTGCCCCCGGAATACACCAGGCACGCCACCGGCAATTCCAGCTCCCGGATCATGGCGTTCTGCTCGCCGATATCCATCTTGTCCGATTCCACCAGGGCGTACCGGTAGGCCGTCACGTTGTCGTTGGCCACGCCCTTGCCGTCTAAGGGGTTAAAGCGGATCCACGCCCCCATCTCCCGGTCATAGTCCCCCAGCACCGCGCCGATGTCGTCATGACAGCGCCCCAGCGCCTCGATAAGCTCCCCGGCCGTCCTGTCGGTGAATCCCTTCGTGGGCTTCTTCTCGCCGTCGTCGGCGGTGAAGACCTCCGTCACATAGCCCACGTACTCGTCCGGCCCAAAGAGCGTGGAGAGATAGCGTATAAGCTCCCCCGCCGGGTGCCAGGCGTCGCCCTCCGGCTCGTGGATCTCCCGCCGCTCCAGCCACGCCCGGTTGACCACCACCTGGTCCTCCCGCTCGCTGATCACGTCGTCCCACTCAAGGCTACGCCCGCCGCCGCCAGGCCGCCAGCCGTTGTCCATCGCCATCTTCACGACGGTGCCGCCGGTGATAGGCACGCTGGCGCCGTCAAAGCTCCGCCATTTCACCTGGCACTCGCCAGGATGGAACCTGGCGGGATCCCGCCGGCTCCATTCCTCCCAAACGTCGACCGGATACCCGGCCTCCTTCAATCCAAAGCCGACCGCCAGCCACTCCTCATAGCTGCACGCGGCCGGGTCGATGTGCTCGATCGCCTCCGTCAAGTCAAGTCCCTTGTCGTCCACGGTATCACGCTCCTACGTATTCGCTTGGTATGACTCCGGCGGGAATGTGCCAATTGCACGCGGCGATCCTGTCGATCATGTGCTTGGCCGTCTCAAACTGCCATTGCCCCACATGGACGAACCCCCGCCCCTCTAAAAACCGAATCTGTTTCGGCGTTGCCAGTCCCTCCTCCCGGCGCTTCCGGAGCCGGTCGAGAAGAAGCGACGCCTTCCCGGCAGACCCGATCTCGTCCGGGAAGATACCGAACTTCTCCAAAGCTTCCAGTTGCTTTTGACTTGCCGGGGCGCACTCCCAGCCGAAGGCCGGCGTGTACCCCGCCAGATCCTCCGCCTGGATGGACATCTCAAATTGCAGGGGATCCACCAGCTTCCGCTTGCGGGTGCGCATCTCGGCGAGCTGCTTGGCAAGGGCCTCCTCTCTCTGAGCCACCACGTCGCTCTCTGCGGCCTCCTCCGCCTCGGTGATATCTACAGCCGTCCCGGCCTCCTCCTCCAGCCTCTGCGTCATCCTGCGGGCCACGTCGGCGCTCTCACAGATGAGGCACGCCGGATGGCACAGCTCGTACCGCTCCGTGTGCCAGAGGAAATCCAGCAGGAGAAGATTCTCCTTCCCCGGCGAACGCCTTGTCCCCCGCCCCACCATCTGGGAGTAGAGACTGCGGATCTTGGTGGGCCGTAAAACCACGATGCAGTCCACCGCCGGACAGTCCCACCCTTCGGTGAGGAGCATGGAGTTACAGAGCACGTCAAACTCCCCCGCCTCGAACCGGGCGATGATCTCCCGCCGCCCTTCGCTGGAGCCGTTCACCTCCGTGGCCCGCAGGCCCGCGGCATTGAGAATGTCCCGGAACTTCTGGCTTGTCTTGATGAGGGGCAGGAATACCACCGTCTTGCGCCCCCGGCAGTAGGTCAACATCTCCCGGGCGATCTGATGGAGGTAGGGATCAAGCGCGCTGTCCAGATCGGAGGACTTGAAATCCCCCGCCTGAACGCCCACAGCGCCAAGGTCGAGCTTTAAGGGGATCGTCACCGCCTGAATGGGGCAGAGATACCCTTCTCGGATGGCCCGCGGCAGGGGGTACTCAAAGGCCAGATGCTCGAAGTACTCCCCCAGGTTGCGCATGTCGCCCCGATCCGGCGTGGCCGTCACGCCCAGCACCCGGGCTTCCGGGAAGTGCCCCAGCACCCGCTGGTACCCCTCCGAAAGGGCGTGATGGGCCTCGTCCACCACGATGGTGTCAAAGTGATCCGGGGAGAATTGATTAAGCCGCGCCTCCCGCATAAGGGACTGGACGGAGCCCACCGTCACCCGGTACCAGCTCTCCAGGCTCGATTCCTCCGCCTTCTCCACAGCGCACCGGAGCCCCGTGGTCTTATAGAGCTTGTCCGCGGCCTGTTCCAACAGCTCCCCCCGGTGCGCCAGGATGAGGCACCGCCGCCCGTCCCTGACCTCCTCCTCGATGAGCTTGGAAAAGACAATGGTCTTGCCGCAGTTGTGTGTCACGGTGAAGTCGCCCAGCAAGTATCTGTTGTCCCCGTCTACGGTAAAGCCGTAGTAATCGCCGGGAGCAGCGGGGGAAACGGAGAAGCCGGTTCTCAGCACATTCTTTTTCTGCCTACGGGCTTCCGCCTGTTTGCGCTTCACCCTGCATGGGACAATGTCCGTATCCCCGCTTATGGACAGCCTGAAGTATATCCCGGAAAATCCGGAGCACGTTTTGACGGATTCGGACACATAGGCGGCCAGCCCCACGGAACGGCAGATAAACGCGGTATCTTCCGCCAATTTTCGGGATTTTGTGATGTAATCATACGTATTTAGGGAGGATTTGCTTCCGTCGGTGTCCATGAGGCCCGCCAGGACTTCAAGCCGGGTCTTGCGATCCGCGTACTTGTAAGCGTACGGGATGAACTTTCTGCCGGAATCATGTCCGTACAGGCCAAGTTTTCGAAGGGCGCCTTTCAGCCCGTCCCTCTTATAATTTTCGGTCAGGAAATATGTGACGGCTTTCCCGGCGGCTTCCGTCCTTATGCTAGCGCCGTACTTTTCGGCCTGCCGGAATATCTCATCGGCGATCTCTTTGTCCGGCGTTGTGACGGATACGCAGGTTGTGATCCCGCCGTCCCCCAGGAGGACGCCGAGGAAGTGCGGATCTATCGTCAATTCAGAGGGGGCAGCGTCCGGAAATTTGTCTATCCCGGAACAGCGCAAAAGCTTGTATATATGCTTCCGTGTCTTCGGCCACGTCAGCCATTCATTTACGGACACATCGACGATCTCCCCGCCGCGTCTTCCTGACGGATACGGCGAGAACGACTTCTCATTTGTGCGGATCAGCGTCAGTTTGTGGTCCCCGGTCACGGTAAACGGTTCCCCTTTGACCGGCGTGACCGTGTACATATCCGCCTGTCCCCGGTGAAGACGCAGGACCGTTCTGGCGGTGCCGTCAGCGCCCAGGAGGCGGTCGCCCATTTGGACGTCCTCCACACGGCGCTGTCCTCCGTCCGCCATGAGTACCGTCTGCCCTTCGGCGTGGCACCCCGTGGGCAGAACCAGGAGCGTGCGTTTATAGCCGGAGGCCCAGTCCGACTGAATTGCCGTCAGGGCCTCCCGCTGATAGGGCCTTATCTCCATGGCTTAGAACGTCCCCGGCGTGAAGGTGCCGCCCTTGGGATTGAAACCGTCGATTGTCGCCGCGGGATCGGGCGTCATGCGATCCGTTTTCATCAGAGGGCTTGTCTCCGGGTCGTAGAACTCCGTGATCTCGTTGCTCTCGTGCTCCTTGCCGTCGTTGCCCGTCCACTTGCGGACCCCCACGTGACAGGTACCCTCCGCCCAGGTCACCTTGCTCCAGTCCATTTTCAGCTTCTCCCCATGCTTTCGAAGGCCGATAGCCGTGAAGAACTGGCACAGCTTCCACTCGAATTTGGAGTGGAGGAAGAGATTCGTCTGCACCGTCCCCAGGATCTCCTTCTTGAAGGGGTACTCCGGCCCCAGGATCGCCAGAGTCAGCACCGCCTTGTTGCAGGCCGGGATCTTCTCGCTTCCCCCGTGCCGGCCCCGCTCAAAGGATTGGACGCCAAAGTGATAGTCCCCCTCCGGGATGAGGGCAAACCCCTGCCCGTCGTTCTCGATCTCGTCGTTCCAGTCAAGCGCCTTGTCCATAAATTCAGCCATGGTATTATCATCCTTTCAAAAATTTTTCATTTGTAGGGGCCGGACACTGGCCGGCCCGCTTCTATCGATTTTCCGCCGCGTCTATTTCTTCTTCGCTGCACGGATCGCCTGAAGCACCTGGGGCCACGCCCCCACCAGCACCCCCTCCACGAAGTCCTCCGGCAGGCGCTCCAGCGGCGTGCTCCGGGGGAAATAGCCCTTTTGGGCCACCACGTCCATGACCTGATCCGCCGTCACACCCTCCGCGCCCATCAGGTCATAGAGTTGCTTAAACGATCCGGAAAGGGCCAGCCGTCCGTCCCGGTCATACACCTGGTTATCAACCGCTTTCGTAGGGGCCGCCTCTCTTGGCGGCCCGCCCCGGTCAACCACCGGGGTATTGTTCACCGCCGCGCTTCCGACAACAAACGGGGCCAACGCCTCCCAGCTCATATCCAGCTCCTCCGGCATCCCCAGCCGGTTCTTGGCGTCCCAGCAGGGGTTGTGGCTTGTGTAGAGGACGCGCTTGCCCCCCTGGGCCTTGTTCTTCCCCTTCTGCGCCCCCTTCCCGTCCACGTTGACCACCATGGTCTTGTAGTTGGCAAAGAGCAGCACATCGGCCCACTCCTTCAGGAGCGCCGCCGTCTTCTTGTTCAGTTTCAGCTCCCACCTGTCATAGGCCCCCAGCTCGTCGGGCTGTTCAAATTTCCGCATGGCGGCGTGGGCCGTCACTACGATGTTAACGCCCCTGTTCCTGATCTCCTCCAGCTGATTGAGGAGCCGTCCGAAGTCCTCGGCGATATAGACGTAGCCCTTGCCGTAGCCAAGATCCTCGATGCCCTTGATCTGCTTGCCGGCGCAGAAGGACGCGATACACAGCTGTTCCGCCCAGTCCGCCGTGTCGATGACCAGCGTCTTGCAGACGCCCGGATTGTCCCGTATGTACTCCACCTCCGTGAGAAGCATCTGCCAGCTGGTGGGCGCGTCCAGCCGCGCCACGTCCAACTGGCGCGTGCTCCCCTCCGTGTCGATGAAGACCGGCTCCGGGAACCGGGCCGCCAGCGTCGACTTCCCGATCCCCTCCGGCCCGTAAATGACCACCTTCAGCGCTCCGCCGACCTTGCCTCTTGTGATGTTCATTGGTTTACCTCCTTTTTTTCTTTAGGGCAAAATTCAGTTTTTTGAAAAAGACAATCTTCACAGCGGTGAGTGTTGTACCAGCAGTCATTGCAGTCAATCCCGTTGGAATATTCCCGCTCGTCATATTCGGTTGGAATATCAGGGCAATGCCCGTTGACGCACTCTACCGGTCTAAACTCTTTGCATTTTTTCATCAAAATTTCCCCGGCATCCAATTTCCCGCCGGGGCCTCCTGATGGGCGCTGACGGCATATCCGTCCTCGATGATGATACTGCACTCGTCCCCGGTAGAAACCCGCGTGGCAATGATCTGGAGGCCCTCAGATTCGGCCCATTCGCCAAACTCCCGCATGGTGGCCAAATCCATCTGCTCCAGCTTGTCCACCAGCACAAAGCCGCACGCCGGCTTCAGCGCCCGGACAATGGCGGTAGCCACCTTGAGCTGATCCGACCCGCTCATGCAGTCCCAGGGCTTGCCCTGATACGTAAGCTCCCCGTCGGAGACAGACAGCTCCGGGAGCGGCAGGGCCGCGCCGTTCAGAAGATCGGTCTTTTTCTGGCGGACAGCCTCGATCTGCTTCGTGTAGCCCTCATACTGGGCGCGGTACTCCCTGGCCTCGTCCTCGGCCCGCTCCTTCTCCTGATTGACCCGCACCTTCTGGTTGATCTCCTCGATGTCCCGGATATCCGCCTCGATCTGGGCGGTGGACTGATCCTCCAGCTGGGCCACGGTGAAGTTGGCGTACTTCAGCTTTTCACAGACGTCGTTGTACTGCTCCGTCAGCTCCCGGATACGGGCCTCCAGCTCGGCACGGCGCCGGTCCAGGGCGTCCCGGTTCTCCCGGAGCCGCTTGTTCTCCCCGTTTTTTGCCAATATCTCCTGCTGGCGGGAAATCAGCTCAGAGGCGGAAACCGGCTCGTCCGGCGCGTCGGGGCAGCTGGGGAGCGTCTCGGCATACTTGGCCTTCTGGTCGGCGATCCGCCCCAGGGCGAGCCTGGACTGGTAGAGATCCTTCTCCTGCCGCTCCAGCTCGTCCACCTCCCGCTCCAGGCCGATGACCCGCAGGAGCGTGGCGGCTTTTTCCTTGCTGGACGCCTGCATGAACCGGGGCATATCCAGGGCAAAAGCCTCCACGAAGGAATCCAGAAGCCGTTGACCGGCCCGGCGCCCCTCCTCGTCGGTGACCTTCAGGGCGCCGTTAACGCCGGAGCGCTCCACTACAATGCCGTTGGAGAGCCGTACCCTGAGTCTGGGCGGCAGGGCCGACCCCTCCCGTTGGGCCTGTCCGGGCCGCATGCGGTCGCCCCCCAGCGCCCATACGATGGCGTCCAGACACGACGTCTTGCCCTGGTTGTTCCGGCCTCCGATGACCGTCAGGCCGTTCTCCGCCGGCGCCAGCTCCACCGCCCTGACCCGCTTCACATTCTCCGCTTCAAACTGTGTGATCTTGACCGACATGGTCTTTACCCTCCTTTTCGTCCTTACCGACGCCGCTTAACCTCGCCCTCCAAGTATTCGGGCTCAGGCGCAGGCGTCGGACGTCCTCTCCCATCCGGGCGACAGCCCGGATGGGTCAGTCTGTCAAAAAACCTCCCATTTCCCCCTCAAATGTGGTACAATAGTGCGTGAGGTGAGAATCATGGAGGAAT
>CANQBA010000091.1 GCA_947589545.1 uncultured Oscillospiraceae bacterium
CGTGTTCGACGAACACAGAGACCGCATGGTCGAACACTGCGCATGGCGCGCTATCGACGAATGGCAGAAGAAATACGACACGACGAAACAGCCGCTTACCGAGCCGGAACGTCGGACGGAGTACGGGATATTGCGCTGTATCATCGAAACGATGCGATATGTGGTCGAAGAAGACAAACTCGTACAACAGGACTTCCGCTATATGCAGCAGCGGGTTGAAACATGGGCATCGGAGATGAATGCCGACGGCAGTTGGGACGGCATCACGACAGGCGAGGCGCTGCAGCGCCTCGACATCCTGACGGGCTATGCAAACGCGCACGGCGGTATACACTTCGATTCGGTAATCGAGCGGGCACGCAACCGTTGTTTCGGGCAGATCATTTCTCACAACTCAAATACGACTTCCCGCGAGCTGTTCCTGCTCTATTGGACACTGATATGGGGTATCGGACAACCGGATTGGACACGCGCCGAGGCAGTTGCAAAACGTGCAGCAGAACGACTGAATGCCTGTCCGGCAGGAAGTGACGAATACCTGTGGTCGCTTGCTGTCTGCATGGACTACACCTGCATAAAACTCAACCACGACATCAAGATGCAGATGCTGGCGCAGATTGCATAAATGTATTGAATCTTTGGTGTAGATTAAATAATGTGATTTAAGGCCATAAGGATACCGTCTTTATTCTAAATTTAATATTAAATATTATGGAAGAACAAGTCTTGTCGATAATCAACGACATTCGGAAATCGAAAAGATTGAATGTATTGGACGCGCTCAAGGAAACGGACAATCTTCGGACGGACCTTAATTTGACCTCGTTCGACCTGGCGGAACTGACCGTGCGAATCGAGGACGAGTTCGGTGTGGACATTTTTGAGGAGGGGATAGTCAATACAATCGGAGAGATCTACGGGCGACTGGCCAAATGAAACCGTTTTTCATAGATGGGTCAAGAAGCTATGGTTATTCCCTGCTGATTGAAGAAATCGGCAGGGAGGGGTTCTATTATCCGCTGTACAGGACATCGGATACGTACGCCTATTGGAAGAACCTGCTGAAAGCATTGGTCAGCAGCAGAGCGGTCACTTTGCTTGATTCCGACATCAATCCCTCCGAGATTGCCGGCGTGGATATTGCCTCGTTGAATGAGCGAGTTGAAATCGGACGCTGCGAGATTGAGACAACCGGGCAACTGATAGACGCCGTCAAGAGATCCACGGCGGAGATATCCATCTTCACCTCCGGCACGACGGGGCAGCCCAAAAAGATCGTGCATACGGTCGCCTCGCTGACGCGAACGGTACGCACGGGCGAGAAATACGAAAACGACGTATGGGGTTTCGCCTACAATCCCACCCACATGGCCGGGCTTCAGGTCTTTTTTCAGGCCTTTGAGAATGCCTGTACGTTGGTCAATCTTTTCGGGAAAAGCAGGTCGGAGATCTACGAAATTATCAAATCTCGGCACATAACGCATCTTTCTGCGACGCCCACATTCTATCGTCTGCTGCTGCCGGTCGAACGGACATGCCCGGGTGTCGTAAGGGTCACGTTGGGCGGAGAGCGTTCCGATGCGCATTTATATGAAAATATTCAGAAGATATTTCCGAATGCCAAAGTGAACAACATATATGCCTCGACGGAGGCAGGTGCGCTGTTCGCCTCAAAGGACGATTGCTTCCGGATACCCGATGCCATTCGTGACAAAATCAAAGTGTCGGACAGCGAATTGCTGATACACGAATCGCTGCTGGGAACATCGGAAAGTATGTCGCTGGACGGAGATTATTACCATTCGGGAGACCTCATCGAATGGGTGGACGAGGCGCAGGGCCTGTTCCGTTTCATCAGCCGGAAAAACGAAATGATAAATGTCGGCGGGTACAAGGTAAATCCCGAAGAGGTGGAAACCGCGTTGCTGTCCATTGCCGGAGTCCGTCAAGCACTGGTGTATGGCAAAAGCAATTCCGTACTGGGCAATGTCATTTGCGCCGATATCGTGCCGGATGACGGATATGAACTTGACGCCGTCGGCATCAAACAGGCACTGCAAGGGATATTGCAGGATTTCAAGATACCGCGCCGAATCAAATTCGTCGAAACATTGCCATTGACAAGAACTGGAAAATTGAAAAGAGTATGAATTATTTGGTAACAGGATGCTCACGGGGCGTAGGGCTGGAGATAGTAAAAGTTTTGCTCGAAACGGGGCACTGCGTTTATGGGGTTGCCCGCTCGCACAGCGAAGAGTTCAAAACTTTGGAACATCAATACGCCGGTCATCTTTTTTTCAAAAGCGTGGACTTGTCCGATGCTGAAAATGTCCGGGAAGAGGTATTCAAGGAGTTCGTTACGAATCGCATCGTCCTTGACGGCTATGTCAATAATGCGGCTACCGCCTACGACGACATCGTTACGAATCTCAATGCGGAGAAACTGAAAGCGATGTACAATGTGAACGTTTTCACGCCGATGATGATAACAAAGTATGCCATTCGCAACATGCTGCTTCATAAGACGCGCGGTTGCATCGTGCATATATCGTCGATCAGCGCCCATACGGGCTATAAGGGCTTGGCGATGTATGCTTCGAGCAAAGGTGCCTTGGAAGCTTTTTCCAAGAATACGGCACGGGAATGGGGCGAATTGGGCATACGTTCCAATGTCGTTGTTCCGGGTTTCATGGAGACGGCCATGAGTTCGACGCTGACACAGGAGCAAAAGGACAGGATATACAAACGCACCTCATTAAAGCGTGCGACTGACATCCGTTCGGTCGCCTATACCGTAGCCTTTCTCCTGTCCGAAAAAGCCGCCTCCATTACCGGACAGAATATTCATGTAGATAACGGAACGATTTAGGACTTCTCGCCGTCAAAAACATGAAAGTCGAGTGCAAAAAGACGATAGAATTGTCCGAGACGGAGATATTCGGATTCTGTGAAAGTTTCGGCAACACTTTTGTCGGGCATCATAAATCGCCGGAATACTTTCGCAATGAATATTTGAATACGGTTTTAGGCTACTCTTTCCATGTGCTGCTGAAAAATGAAAAGGGCACAATCGTCGGCGGTTACTCGGCCATACCGATCCTTTACGAAATAAACGGCAAGAAGAAGTTGTTTGCGTGTGCGGCGGATTTGATGATTGAAGAACAGTATCGGAATGACGTCGGAAATCTGTTGTCAATCATTCAACAGATGAACCGCTTTTTAGCTGAAAACGACGTCGTTTATTTCTACGGTTTTCCAAACGACGTCTCTTATAAAATCAACGTGAGCCTTATAAGGATGAGAGACATTGCTTCGTTGTATACCTATATTCTTCCGATGAGAGTAGGCGATGTAAAACCATTCCTGAAGCCGTTAAATCCTATATCCCGATTGTTCTGTAAAACGCTTTTGTGGCTTTCCCGTTTTGATAATGACAGAACGGTCATTGAGCATAAGATATGTAAAGTTCGTCCGGAATTTGACGCTACGAGATATAAATGGTTTGCCCCAGGCCAATATGTACGTTATGAAAATGGCAATGTAAAAGCTGTGTGGAAAATCTCTGGATTTGAAAATGTTAAGGCCTGTTTTCTGCTCGAAGTATTTCCTTATTCGAAAAGCAACTTCAATGAAGTCGTCAGGGAAATGGTCAAGAGAGAAAAAAAACGGACAGGACTGTTTATATACGTGGGATATTTGCCGACTGCGCCGTGTTCGATGCTTAAACTTCCCCATAAAATACAGCCCAAAAATTTCCATTTTGTCGGGAAAGTAATCGATAAAAAGAACTTTATTGATGCAGACTTTGTCAATGTCTTTGATTGGGATGTCAATCTGTCATCATACGATTTGTTATAAATTTTCATAAGGATATTGGCTTCTGGTCTTTCTCCGGGTCGCTGTTTGATAAAATGACGAATATACTAACCTTCGATGTCGAGGAGTGGTTTCACTTGCTCGACAATGATTCTACACGCTCGGCCGAGCAGTGGGAACGGTACGAAGTGCGAATCTACGAGAATGTGGAACGCATACTCCGTATACTCGATGAAACCGGTACTCGTGCCACGTTCTTCGTCATCGGCTGGATAGCTCGCAAGTATCCCGATCTTGTGCGACGGATTGCCGACAAGTATCAAATCGGCAGCCATACGATGAATCATCAGTTGGTATGGCAGCAAAACAGAGCGGATTTTCGCGAAGATGTTGCTGCGTCCGTACACCTTCTCGAAGATATTACCGGCAAGAAAGTCGAATGTTTTCGCGCGCCGGGGTTTTCAATTCGTGAAACCGAAGCATGGGCGTTCGAGACGCTGGCTGAATTAGGAATCCGATACGACTGCTCAGTATTCCCTGCCCGTCATGCGCATGGTGGCATGGCGTCTTATCCTTGTGCCGCCCCAGGAATCATACGATACGGAAATGTTGAGATCAGAGAGTTTCCTGTAAGTTTCAAACGGATATGCGGTTGGCATATCATTTTCCAGGGTGGGGGATATTTCAGATTGTGCCCGTATTGGCTCATCCACAAATGGGTGAAGGAGAGCGAAAGTTATATGTTGAGTTACATACACCCGCGCGATCTGGATGCGGGGCAACCTGTAATTCCGGGATTGCCACGATTACGGAAATTCAAATCCTATGTCGGACTGAAAGGTGCCGAAACAAAATTGCGCCGTTTCCTGACAGACTTCCGGTTTATGGATATTGCCGCAGCAAATGCCGCTATTGATTGGAATAGCGTGCTTGTAATAGAGTTCAACAAAAATCATTCAACTGGCAATTCGTCCATTCACGGATGTTGCAGTAATAAGTGAAGTTATGATAAGCTGGATTATTATTGCCTTTTTTGTCGGCGTACTGTTGGAGGTGTAATGATGAGTTGTTTAGCTACAGGCGGGAGAACTGACAATATTGAGAACGTCAAAACAGTCGATAACCGGTTCTCAGCAAAGAATAAAAGGGAAAAGTATAATCAATGATAAATAAATAGAGGCTGTTGCCTTTCATATTTGAATAAGATGAATTTATAAATTCCATGAAAAAAATCATCATCTTCAACGAATGTTTCAACGCAGAGGGCAGGCATATCCATCTATACCGAAGTAAAGATACGGGGGGGGTATGGGCGGCATACGGCTACTCTGCATACAAGGTGGCGGAGATGGAACGCCGCGACGATATATCGATAGTAAAAAACTACTCGAAGAAGGTGTCGATGTCCGTCGTCATCATGGACGATGACACCTGCAAATACATAGCGAGCCGGAACCATCAAGAGGAACAGACTGAGGATTATATCCGTTTGTCTATGTCTGAACCCCGGTCGGTAGATACAGACAGCTATCGTCATTGGGCGCGAAGTTTACGCAATACTATTCCTTAAAGTGTAATTTTATTCACGCGACAATGTACATTACAGTAATATCGTTTCTCGTCTCCTTCGCGACGGCGTGGTGGATATTCAAGTACGTCCTGCGGATAGCCGTCGACAAGAACATCGTCGACAATCCGGATGCCCGCAAGCTGCAGAAGGAACCGGTGCCGGTGTTGGGCGGTGTCGCCGTGGCCTTCGGCATCCTCGCCGCGACGGTCATAGGCGGGATATTCTGCGACATGTCGCAGGTCTATCCCCTGACAGGTATCATGATGATTATGCTGTACATAGGTGTAATGGATGACATACTGGGTTTGTCGCCCCGTCTGCGGATATTCATAGAGATCCTTGCCGTCCTTGCGCTAATGTACAATACGGGATACGGCATAGACGACTTCCACGGCCTGTGGGGCATAGGCCGACTGCCGGGATGGGTTGCGGCAAGCCTTACCGTCTTCGCGGGCGTGGGTATCATCAACGCGATCAACCTGATTGACGGGGTGAACGGGCTGTGCTCGGGATACTGTATATATGTGTGCACGGTCTTCGGAGTGTTTTCCTCACGGACTGGAGGTAGCGCGGGGACGTTTCTTGCTGCGTCCTGCATCGGGGCATTGATACCGTTCCTGTGCCACAACATCTTCGGAGCGAAGTCGAAGATGTTCATCGGTGACGGCGGTACCTTGCTGATGGGCACTGTGATGACGTACTTCGTCATCGAGAGCCTTCACGGCGGCTCGTCGGCAGAGACGGTCCGGAATGCCAATTTCGGTCTTGTGCCGTTCACGCTGTCGGTGCTGGCAGTGCCGGTGTTCGACACGATCAGGGTAATGGGCGCACGACTGCTGCACGGGAGGTCGCCGTTTTCGCCGGACAAGTCGCATCTGCATCACATGCTTTTCGAGCTGCACTTCTCTCACATCGGGACGACATGCACTGAAATCCTGCTGAACGTGCTGGTTGTCGGCGTGTGGTGGACGGCCTACGCACTGGGTGCAACCGTCGACGTGCAGTTCTATGCCGTGCTGCTGATGGGTGCTGCGGTCACTTTCGGTCTGTACGGCGGTCTGGCCTGCATTCGGAAACGCAACACGCGCCTCTACTCGGCCCTGCTCCGCTTCGGCGACCGCACGCATGTCGGGCATTCAAAGTGGTTCTGTAAGTGCAGGAAGGTGCTGGACAGGTAAACGATTTTTGAACGGAAAGGACCACGGACATAATGGCATCCATCAAGCGCAATTTCGCGTACAATGTACTGCTGAACGTGTCAAGGGTGATCTTCCCCTTGATAACCGCGCCGTATATTTCGCGTGTGTTAGAACCTGATGGTATCGGACTGTTCAATTTTGCCAACACGTATGCCGGATATTTTGCATTGTTCGCGGTGCTGGGTATTCCAACCTATGGCATTCGCGAAGTCGCCAAGATACATGATGACAAGAATAAATTGTCAAAGCTGGTATCCGAGCTTATTTCCGTTTCGTTCATTGCAACGTCTATCGTTACGCTGGTTTATGTCGCGAGTATTTTCTTAATCGGACAATTAGATGAAAATCGCGTGCTTTTCCTTGTGGCGGGATTCCTGTTGTATTTCGCCCCGTTCCGCATTGACTGGTTTTATTCCGGTCTTGAGCAGTTCAAGTACATCACGTTACGCACCATTATAATTCGAATTGCAAGTATCGTGTGTATGTTCGTATTCGTGCGGACGAAGTCGGACTTGCTCATTTACGTGATATTGAATGTTTGTGGTACGATCTGCGGGGATGTATGGAATTATGTGAAATTGTTGCAATCAGGCGTCAGGCCACGCTTGACGTTCGCGGGGCTGAAAAAACATCTGTCTCCGTTGTTTATCCTCTTTGCTTCGTCTATTGCCGTATCCATATATACGATACTGGATACGTTGATGCTCGGTTTCATGACCGATTATCAGCAGGTGGGATATTACAATAACGCGATGCATTTATCCAAAGCCGTGTTGACGATAGTAACGAGCCTTTCGGCAGTGGCGATACCCCGAATGTCGCAATACTACAAGGCGAAAGAATTCGATAAAATCAATGATTTGGCAAACAAATCTTTTTTAATCATTTCGTTTATTGCCTTTCCTGCGGCAGTTGGCATAGCTTGCCTTGCTCCGACGTTTGTCCCGCTGTTTTTCGGAGCTGAGTTCGGAGGGTCTGTCGTTCCATTAATGATATTGAGTTTATTGATTATTGTTATCGGACTGAACAATATATCGTGCATTCAGATTCTTGTAGGATTAGGCTATGACAGACTGTTTTGTAATTCTGTATTGATAGGTACTATTTCGAACTTCCTGTTGAATTTGGGGCTTATTCCGATTTGGGGTGCAACCGGAGCTTCCATAGCCTCTGTCTTTGCAGAAACTTTGGTATTGGGAAGTTCTGTTTGGTATGTTTATCACAAGACCCCATTACAGCTGAAAGTCGGCATTCCGAATTTGTTGAAATCCTTGTGCGGTTCCTTGCTCTTCTTGCCGACGATATTATTGTTGAGCCGATGCCTGAATGGTTGGACACTTGTTGCTGTCTTTATATTGGTCGGTTCCGGCATCTATATGTTTTCGCAGAAGATATTGAAAAATCAATCGCTCGACCTGTTCGTGCCGGTTATATTGCAAAAACTACGACAGAAATAAAAAGATTTTGACACGCCTTGAAAATTGATTTCAAGAAAAAAGGGAGGGCATGATAAAATGAAAATTTTAGCGCATCGCGGCTATTGGAAAGCTAAAAACGAGAAAAATTCACCGCAGGCATTGAGGACAGCCCTTGAAAAGGGATATGGTTTTGAATCAGATGTTCGCGATTATGTGGGACGCATGGTCATATCGCATAACATCGCGGACGCATCATGTCAAGATGCCGAGGAGGTGTTTCGGTGGCTTGCCGAATACGGCGACCGATACTGCTTTGCAATCAACATCAAAGCCGACGGTCTCAAAAACATACTGCAAGATTTTGTAAGAAAGTATAAAATCGAAAATTATTTCCTATTTGATATGAGCGTGCCGCAAATGGTGGAATTTGCAGAAATGGGATTGCGCTTTTTCTCCCGACAGAGCGAATACGAAACCGAGCCGGTAATGTATGGTCAGGCAGCCGGCATCTGGATAGACGGATTTCAAGGCCATGAATGGATTACCGAGCGCCTCGTGGGCGGGCATCTCGCATCGGGGAAAGAGGTATGCCTCGTATCGCCCGACTTGCACGGGAACGCGGATTACAGGGATTTTTGGACGAAACTTGCCGGCTGGGACATCGACTTCTCGAGAGTATTGCTGTGCACCGATTATCCGGACGAAGCGAAAGCGTTTTTCAAAAACATATTATAGTACGAAGAAATGATAAAAGCGATTCTGTTCGATATGGACGGCGTGCTCATCGACGCCAAGGAATGGCATTATGAAGCCTTGAACAAAGCGCTCGGGTTGTTCGGCATAGAAATTAGCCGTTATGACCACCTGCATACGTTCGACGGTCTGCCGACGAAGGTCAAATTACAGATGCTCAGCGAGCAGTATTA
>CANQBA010000092.1 GCA_947589545.1 uncultured Oscillospiraceae bacterium
GCAGGATGTTGTGGCCCCCGGCGGCGGCCACCTCCAGGGCCCTTTTGGCGGCCTCCTGGCCCTTGACCTCGGAAAAATCCACGCCGTAGTCGGGCCGGGGCAGGACGGCGGGCCGGGGAGCGGGCATCATCGGCTTGCGCCCCTCCAGGTGATCCATGAGCTCCAGGGCGTGGCGGACGCCGTAGACCGTGACGCCGCCGGCAAAGCTGGCCTCCTCGGCGTTTTCCGCCGGGACATACAGCTCCTTGACGCCGCACCGGGAGGCCCGCATAGCCATGGAGAGCGCCCCCGACACGGGGCGCAGCTCGCCGCTGAGGGCCAGCTCCCCCACAAAGGCCATGGTGGGCGGCGTGGGGCGGATGGCGCCGGAGGAGATGAGAACGCTGAGCATGATGGGCAGGTCGTACATGGAGCCGGATTTTTTGATGTGGGCCGGGGCCAGATTTACGTTCACATGGGCGCTGGGGAACTTAAAGCCGCAGCTTTTTACCGCCGAGGGCACCCGCTCCCGGGACTCCCGGACGGCGGCGTCCGGCAGGCCGCCGATCTCAAATTTGGGCAGACCCCTGGAGATATCGCACTCCACGGACACATCCACCCCGTCTATGCCCGCTATGCCGAAGGAACGGACAGCATGTACCATGTAAGACTCCTTTCACAATCCTGTCGGAAAAAGAGAACGCGCCGATCGATGCCCGCGCCGGAGATCATTTCCGTTTGCACAGCCAATAGGGCACGGCCACAAAAAGCGCCCCGCCGAGGATATTGCCCAGGGTGACGACGCCGATGTTCACCACGTAATGCCAGAAGTCCGCCTCCTTCATCAGCAGGGCCACGGCAAGGCTGGACATATTGGCGACGGAGTGCTCGAAGCCGCAGACCATGAAGATGAGGATGCACCAGAAGACCATGATGAGCTTGCCGGATTCGGACTTCATCTTGAAGGAGCACCACACGGCCAGACACACCAGCATGTTGCACAGGATCCCCCGCACCAGCATCTGCGGCACGGACAGAAAGAGCTTTGTCCGGGCCAGGGAGGCGATATAGGCGGCGGTAGTCCCCGACACAAGGCCGGTGGCGTAGTAGAGGGAGGCCGCCAGCCAGGAGCCGGCGTAGTTGGCCAGCCAGCAGAAGAGCCACAGCTTCATGGCGTCCACCGCCTTGACCCGCCGCTCCAGCACCCCGGCGGTCATCACCAGGTTGTTGCCGGTAAAAAGCTCGCTGCCGGCCATGATCACAAGACTCAGGGCCGAGGCGAAGGTAAAGGCCGCCGCCAGCTTCGTCCAGGGGCTCTCCGCCGCCTGGAGCACGCCTCCCACCGTGGCGGAGACAAAGCCGCCGAAGGCCACGAACATCCCCGCCAGCACCCCGGCGAAGAAATACCCCACCGGCGAGCGGCGCATGAAGGAGAGCTTGCTCTCCGCCGCGGAAACCACCGCGTCATAGGCTTCCCCAAACATATGACTGCCCCCTTTTCGCGCTTTTGCGGAGCGGCTTTTGGCCGCGTTTGGCCGCGCTTTGCAAGACCCTGTCCGCGCGCGCGTTTTGACAGCGTCTATTATACACCATGTTTCTCCAATTGTCATTCTTTTTTCACATAAAAAACTTGCTTTTGGGACATTTATTTGCTATACTGCATCTGTTCGGTATCCGTCCCGATTTTTCGCCAGGAGGTGATCCCGCCTTGAATTTTCTCCGGTTCCTTTTAGCCCTTTTCATGCTCCTTCGGACGCTCCCGGCGCCCCTCGCGCGCCTGCCGGAGCGGGCCTCGGTGACCATGACCTTCGTGGGGGACTGCACCATCGCCACCGACCAGGGCTCCTTCAAGAAAAACAGCCTCAACTGGTATACCACCAACCACGAGTACTCCTACTTCCTTGAGAAGGTGGCGCCCATTTTCAACGAGGACGACATCACCGTGGTCAACTGCGAGACGGTCCTCTCCGACAGGGAGGATCTGATGCCGGTGACCAAGACCACCCAGAGGGCCTTCTGGTTCCTGGGCCCCGCCGCCAACGCCAAGATCTTCTCCTCCTCCGGCGTGGAGGTGGCCTGCTTTGCCAACAACCACATGAACGACTACGGAAGTCAGGGGCAGAAGGACACCATCGCCGCCTTAGAGGCGGAAAATCTGACCGTGGGGAAGGACAAAAAGCCCGTCTACATCGAGAAAAACGGCATCACCGTGGGCATCCTGGCCTGCCAGCTCTGGTACGGCGGGGCGGAGAAGGCCCTCTATCCCATCCTGGAGGAGATGGTGAAGAAGTCCGACTACCAGGTGATCTACCCCCACGGCGGCACCGAGAGCGTCTTCTATATCGACGAGTGGCGCACTACCGCCTTCCACAACCTCATCGACAGGGGCGCCGACCTGATCGTGGGCACCCACGCCCACCGGCTCCAGCCCATCGAGCACTACAAGGACGGTACCATCGTCTACGGCCTTGGCAACTTCTGCTTCGGCGGCAACAACGCCCCCCAGAACCGCACGGCCATCTACCAGTGCACTATCACCCCCGACGGGGACGGCTTTAAATTTGAGGAGAAGCTGATCCCCTGCTACGTCTACACCGGCTCCCGCAACAACTGGCAGCCCTGCCCCGTGGAGGAGGACGACCCGGTCTATCAGAAGATTTACGACTATATGTACGGCCTCCGGGAGGATCCGCTGTAAGCGCGCAATGGATGAATCTTAATCATCATAATGCATTATATCACTTCACAATACGTTTGTCAAGCATTTTTTAAAATATTTTTTGATTATTTTTACGCCCGGCTGAAAACAGCCGGGCGTTTGCAATTTGTCCTAAAAATGCTCTTGAAAAACGGAAATTTCTATTTACATTGGAGACTAAACGTGATAAAATTCACAAAGATGAGCAAGTGCGCTCATTACCTTCTTGTTTTTAAAAATTTTAATATAAGGAGAGAAGAACATGGCGAGAAAATTCAAGTCCATGGACGGCAACAACGCGGCCGCGTGGGTATCCTACGCGTTCACCGAGGTTGCGGGCATCTACCCGATCACGCCGTCCAGCCCCATGGCTGACTACGTGGATCAGTGGGCCGCCGCGGGTCAGAAGAACATTTTCGGAACTACCGTAAAGGTAGTGGAGATGCAGTCCGAGGCAGGCGCCTCCGGTACGGTGCACGGCTCTCTGGCGGCCGGCGCCCTTACCACTACATACACCGCCTCCCAGGGCCTCCTTCTGATGATCCCCAACATGTATAAGATCGCCGGTGAGCTGCTCCCCTGCGTCTTCCATGTTTCCGCCCGCACCGTGGCCAGCCACGCCCTGAACATCTTCGGCGACCACTCCGACGTGATGGCCTGCCGCCAGACCGGCTTTGCCATGCTGGCTGAGGGCTCCGTCCAGGAGGTCATGGATCTGGCCCCCGTGGCGCATCTTGCCGCCATCAAGGGACGCGTCCCCTTCATCAACTTCTTCGACGGCTTCCGCACCTCCCACGAGATCCAGAAGATCGCTGTCTGGGATTACGACGACCTGAAGGAAATGGTGGACATGGACGCCGTGGAGGCGTTCCGCGCCCACGCGCTGAACCCCGAGCATCCCAACATGCGCGGCTCCCACGAGAACGGCGACATCTTCTTCCAGCACCGCGAGGCCTGCAACAAGTACTACGAGGCCCTGCCCGCCGTGGTCGAGGAGTACATGGATAAGATCAACGAAAAGCTTGGCACCGACTACAAGCTCTTCAACTACTACGGCGCGCCCGACGCCGACCGGGTCATCGTGGCTATGGGCTCCATCTGCGACGTGACCGACGAGGTCATCGACTATATGAACGCCCACGGCGAGAAGGTGGGCATTATCAAGGTTCGCCTGTACCGTCCCTTCGCCGCCGACAGGTTCGTGGCGGCCATCCCGGCCACCTGCAAGAAGCTGGCCGTTCTGGACCGCACCAAGGAGCCCGGCTCCCTGGGCGAGCCCCTCTATCTGGACGTGATCACCGCCCTGAACGCCGCCGGACGCACCGGCATCCAGGTCATCGGCGGCCGTTACGGCCTGGGCTCCAAGGATACGCCTCCCTCCAGCGTCTTCGCTGTCTACAAGGAGCTTGCCAAGGACGAGCCCAAGCATCAGTTCACCATCGGCATCGTGGACGACGTCACCAACCTGAGCCTGCCCGAGGAGCCCGCCCCCAACACCGCGGCGGAGGGCACCATCGAGTGCAAGTTCTGGGGTCTCGGCGGCGACGGCACCGTGGGCGCCAACAAGAACTCCATCAAGATCATCGGCGACTACACCGACAAGTACGTCCAGGCCTACTTCCAGTATGACTCCAAGAAGACCGGCGGCGTCACCATCAGCCACCTGCGCTTTGGCGACAAGCCCATCAAGAGCCCCTACTACATCAACAAGGCCGACTTCGTGGCCTGCCACAACCCCAGCTATATCACCAAGCGGTATCCCATCGTCCGCGACGTGAAGCCCGGCGGCACCTTCCTCATCAACTGCCAGTGGACGCCTGAGGAGCTGAGCCACCATCTGGACGCCGCCTCCAAGCGCTACATCGCCAAAAACGGCATCCAGGTCTACACCATCAACGCCATCGACCTGGCGATTCAGGTCGGTATGGGCAAGCGCACCAACACCATCCTCCAGTCCGCGTTCTTCACCCTGGCCAAGGTCATGCCCCAGGAGGAGGCCATCCAGCACATGAAGGACGCCGCCACCAAGTCCTACTCCAAGAAGGGCATGGACATCGTGGCCAACAACCACAAGGCCATCGACGCCGGCGCCACCGCCTTCGTGAAGATCGACGTGCCCGCCGACTGGGCTGACGCTCAGGACGAGCCTGTGGAGACTAAGCTCCAGGGCCGCGACGCGCTGGTGAAGCAGGTCGTGAACATCATGGAGCCCGTGGGCCGCATGGACGGCGACAGCCTCCCGGTCAGCGCTTTCATGGATCATGTGGACGGCCAGTTCGAGCAGGGCGCGGCCGCCTACGAGAAGCGCGGCGTCGCCGTCTCCGTCCCCCACTGGGACGAGGGCAAGTGCATCCAGTGCAACAACTGCGCCTATGTCTGCCCCCACGCCACCATCCGTCCCTACGCCCTCACCGCCGAAGAGGCTGCCGCCGCTCCCGCCACCCTGCGTGCCGTGGACATCAAGGCCGGCAAGGGCAAGGGCGTCTATAAGTACACCATGGCCGTATCTCCTCTGGACTGCATGGGCTGCGGCGTCTGCATCGGCCAGTGCCCCACCGGCGCTCTGACCATGGTACCCCAGGAGAGCCAGCTTTCCGAGCAGGAGACATTCGACTACTGCGTGGCCAAGGTGGCCGACAAGCCCGACATGATGGACAACACCGTCAAGGGCAGCCAGTTCCGCAAGCCGCTCCTGGAGTTCTCCGGCTCCTGCGCCGGCTGCGCCGAGACCAGCTATGCCCGTCTCGTGACCCAGCTCTTCGGCGATAGGATGTACATCTCCAACGCCACCGGCTGCTCCTCCATCTGGGGCGGCCCCGCCGCTACCTCCCCCTATACCGTCAACGCCGCCGGCCACGGCCCCGCCTGGGCCAACTCCCTCTTTGAGGACAACGCCGAGCACGGCCTTGGCATGTATCTGGGCCAGAACGCCATCCGTACCCGTCTCGCCGGCAAGGTCAAGGAGCTCATCGCCTCCGAGAACGCCCCCGCGGATGTGAAGGAGACGGGCGCCAAGTGGCTGGAGACCATGGACGACGGCGAGGCCAACAAGGCCGCCTCCGAAGCCCTGGTGGCCGCCCTTGAGGCGTGCGGCTGCGACAAGGCCAAGGAGATCCTCAGCCAGAAGGCGTATCTCTCCAAGAAGTCCGTGTGGATCTTCGGCGGCGACGGCTGGGCCTATGATATCGGCTTCGGCGGCGTGGATCACGTCCTCGCCTCCGGCAACAACGTCAACGTCTTCGTCTTCGACACCGAGGTCTATTCCAACACCGGCGGCCAGGCCTCCAAGGCCTCCAACATCGGCCAGGTGGCCCAGTTCGCCGCGGCCGGCAAGGAGATCAAGAAGAAGAGCCTCGCCGAGATCGCTATGAGCTACGGCTACATCTATGTGGCCCAGGTGGCTATGGGCGCCAATCCCAACCAGACCATCAAGGCTATTGCCGAGGCCGAGGCCTACAACGGCCCGTCCCTGATCATCGGCTACGCCCCCTGCGAGATGCACTCCATCAAGGGCGGCATGGTCAACTGCCAGAAGGAAATGAAGAAGGCCGTTGAGTGCGGCTATTGGAACCTGTTCCGCTTCAACCCCGCCGCCGAGCCGGGCAAGAAGTTCGTGCTGGATTCCAAGGCTCCCGCCGGCGGCTATCAGGAGTTCCTGCTGAACGAGGCCCGTTACAGCGCCCTGACCCGCAGCTTCCCCGAGCGCGCCAAGGATCTGTTCGCCAAGAACGAGAAGGCCGCCATGGAGCGCTGGGATCACCTGAACCGCCTGGTGACCATGTACTCCCAGGAGTAATCCCCCGCTTTAAGAAAAACCGTAAACCATGCAAAAACCCCGCCGCAAGGCGGGGTTTTTGCCGTACATCCCGCCGTGAAAGCGGGCCGTGAACGCGCCCGCAGGTGCCAGAGACCCGTTCGGCCCGTGTATCGACTTCCCGATAATCCTTCGTTAGACGCCGTAGGGGCCGCCTCTTTAGGCGGCCCGCAATTCAAATATGCGGCGAAGCCGCAACCTTTTTGACGGTGGGTGTTGCGAAAATTCGAAGGAACGGGCCGCCTGGAGAGGCGGCCCCTACAAGGCTGTACGATAGATTTCCGGGAATTCGACGGAACGGGAATTCGATGGCGCTGCGTGTGGGCCGATGTGGTCATCGGCCCCTACGGATCCGTTGTACGAAATGCGCCGGGAATTCGGTACATGAGCCGCCCGATGTGCGGCCCGTACGGCGGTTTAAGGGAGGTTTTCGGGAGCCGTGTTATTCTCAAGGAAGCGGCTTGACAAGGCGGGGGCGGCGTGCTATCATTAAATGTTGTTTACAGGATGGAGGCGGGAGCGTGAACGACGGGAAAAGGACGGGCCGCAGGGCCGGCGTGCTTTGCTGCGCGGCGGCGCTGACGGCTTTCGCGCTTTTGGGCGTCATGTCCGCGCTGACCCTCTGGAGCGCCGACGATATGCTTTACGCCACGTTCCTGGACGACGGATGGCAGACGTATATGAGCCTGCTCCGTTGGCACTATATGAAGTTCAACGGCCGGGTGCTTGTCCACATCGTCGACGAAGTTATCCTCAATTTTCATATGTGGCTCTTCGTCCTGGTCAGTCTCACGGCGGCGCTGGTCATCCCTTTGTCCGCCGGCGCGGCGGCTGGTCTTGAGCGGCGGCAATTCCCCATGGCGGCGGCTGTTTTCCTGTGCTGTCTGCCGGCGGTTCCGGCGCGGATCCTCTGCCAGGGGTGGTTTTGGATCTCCGCCTTCTGCAACTATGTGCTTCCCACGGCGATGCTGTGCGTGCTGATCCTGCTGGCCGGAGGACTGGAGCGGGGCGGCCGGGGCAAAAAGACCGCCTTTGTCCTGATGGCCGCCGCCTGCGGTGCCACCACGGAGATGTTCGGGGCCGCGACCGTGATCCTGACGGTGTATTTTCTGATCAAGGCCCTTGTAAAACGGCGGGGCGCGGGGACGGCCTGCGCCGCCTGCGTCCTCAGCGGCGCGGGACTTGCCAGCATCTTCTGTTCCCCGGGCACCCGGAAACGGATGGCGTCCGAGGTAGAGATCGACTCCCTTCGGGCGCTGGTGGAGAAGCTTCTGCGGGAGCTGGAGCCGGCGGCGGGGGAGTTCGGCGAGAGCCTGCTGGTTCCGGCGCTCTTCGCGGCCCTCTTTATCCTCACGGGTGTGATCGTTGGCCGGAAGCTCCAAAAGCGTTGGCCGATCCTGGCGGGGCTGGCGCTGGCTCTGGTGCCGGCGGCGTCGCTCTTTACGGCGGGGACGATCCGCGCCTGGATCTACGCCGCCCTGTGCGTGGCGGCGGCGGTGTGCGCTGTGGGCCTCGTCGTTGTGGGCCGCGAGACGCCGGGACTTCTGACCCTCACGGGCCTTGCCACCCTGGGCATTATTTTGCTGACCAACAGCGCCGGGGAGCGGACGCTGCTGCCGCTGTGCCTCTTTTTCATGGCCGCCGTGGCTGTCCTGGCCGCGCCGGAGCTGGCCCGGTTGGGGCAGGGGGGCCTGACGGCCGTCATGGCGGCGCTGACGGTTTTCGCCGTGGCCGCGTCCGTGCCGCTGCTGACCGGGATGACGTACAACTACAAAATCGAGCTGGAGAACAGAGAGAATATCGAGACGGCCCGTGGATCCGGGAAGCTGCTCTACAACATCGATTACGACAAGACCTACACCTGGAACAAGTGCGACAGGTTGTTCAAGGAGGAATTTCTCCGGGAAAACGGCCTGCCGGAGGACATGCCCGTTTGTTTCTATACGCGCAAGCGGCCCAATGTCATCGCCGGCGGCGTGCCCCATTTTCCGGTGCTTCAGACCGAGGCGGGCGAGGATTACATCACCATCCGCGTGGTGGAATTTCTGGGCGGAGCGGTGGAGGCGCTTAACAGCAGCTACTCCGAGCTGCGCGTCGTCACTCCCTGGCGGGAGTGTACCGTCAGAGCCATGAGCCCCACTTGGGCGGAGTTTACCTGGACGGAGGACGGCGCTCCGTACAAGCTGGAGACGCCCCGGATCGCCGAGGACGGCCGCACCTATTTTCCCATCGAGGCGTATACCCGGGCGCTGGGGCTCCAGGTGACCTTTGACGGCACGGACTATTACGTCTCGGCCCCGGAGACGTGACGGGGACGGTAAAAAAACAGAAAATCCCGCGCTCTCCGATGCCGGAGGGCGCGGGAAATTTTGTTTGAAAAAGTGTACTTTT
>CANQBA010000093.1 GCA_947589545.1 uncultured Oscillospiraceae bacterium
GCAGCGCCGCGCGATCCAACGTCTAAATCTGTTGTGAGCTTCACCTACAGGATAGCATAATTTTTCTTTTTGAATAGCCCTTTTTTGGCAGATCCCGTCTGCCTGGTCCTTGTGCCTTTTTTCAGTTCCGGTCTATTCTTGGGCGTTTTCTCCCATTGAATGTCCCCATGTGGTGTGCGTATGTTTGTGACATTGCGGTTCAACCGGGGGTTACAGCCTGCCGACAAACCCACCCCTATCCACGGGGGTGGGTTTGTGGTATAATGGCAAAAGAAAGAAACAGAAAAGGCGGTGCGAGGGATGTTGACACGTACGACCTGGTGGAGCCGCTGTACTGCGAGGACAACGGCCGGCCCAGCATCGATCCGGTAATACTCATGTGGTGTTCGTGGATTCGACCCATGTGAAGGCACGGGCCAACAGCAAAAAGTACAAGGACGAAGAAGTCGAAGAAGAGGCGCGGTGGTATGGGAAGGCTCTGATGGAGGAGATCAACGCCGGCCGGGAGGTTCATGGGAAGAAGCCATTACTTAACCCAATGCACACAGTGCCAGAACCACCAGAAGGTAGTGACGCGCCATGTGTGGCAGGAGGCGTTGGAGGAGGCGATAGAGAACGAGTACACACCCGGACTGCAGGAGATCTACAAGCGGAGGCAGGAGACGATCGAGCGCGTGTTTGCGGTGGCGAAGGAGCTCCACGGGTTCCGCTGAACGCAGGAATACGGCAGAGCGAGACAGCGAGTCAAGGCCGCGCTCACATACGCGTGCATGAATTTAAAGAAGCTGGCAAGAAAACGCTGGAGCGACAAGTGGAGGGCGTACTACCGCTCTCTTGCGTCGCTCTTAGCGGGGCTTTTTTCTGGAATATACAGAACAGTACACCGCCCCAAGCCGAGGGGCGGTGTTTGTCGACAGGCTGAAAGGGGCTGTGAAAAAAGAGCAGATATAAGCTCGGCTTTTCACAACCCCGGTTTTGCGCGGAAAAAATAACCGTATTTCGTCAAATGAATCCGCCGCCCGCCGCCATACACTTTGACCGCTGAAGTCCTACACCGTGACCGCACAAATCCTACACCCATTCCGCAAGTCCTACACCTCCTGTATAATGAGTTCGCATCGTTGATGCAATTCATTTAAGGAGGTCTGCATATGACCAATTACAAGGAGATCCTGAGGCTTCACAGCCTGGGGCTCAACAACACACGCATTGCGGAGGGCTGTGGCTGTGCCAGGAGTACGGTCATCTCCACATTGCGACGCGCCGGAGAGCAGGGAATAGCTTGGAACGACGTAAGAGGGCTCAGTGAGACGGACGTCGCCGCAAGGCTGTTCCCCGCCGCTTCGCCTGGTTGCCAGTACAGGATGCCGGACTACGAGAAAGTCCACCGCGAGTTGCAGCGACCCGGCGTCACGCGCATCCTAACCCTGGACAACCTGAAGACCGGCGTTGTGAAGAACAGCCGGGATGAGACCGTCCTGAACAAGTCCTACCAGGAGATGGCCGAGCGTTACGGCACGGCCATTCTTCCCGCAAGGCCCCGGAAACCCAAGGACAAGGCCTTCGTGGAGGGCTCGGTGGGCGTGGTATTCACATGGATCCTCGCCGCGCTGAGGAACCGGCAGTTCCTCTCACTACGGGAGCTGAATGAAGCAATTGCTGAAAAGCTCTATGAGTTCAACCACAAGCCCTTTCAGAAGAAGGACGGCAGCCGAGCGGAGCTGTTCCGGGACGAGCGGCTTTTCCTCCAACCACTGCCGTCCGTCCCCTTTGAGCTTGCCGTATGGAAGGTGGCCGTGGTTCAGTACAACTACCACATCAGCGTGGACAAGCAGAACTATTCCGTGCCCTACGAGTACATAAAGCGGAAGGCGGATGTCCGCCTGACACGCTTCACCGTAGAGATCTTCTTTGAGGGCCGCCGGATCGCGTCCCATCCCAGACTCTACGGCAGACCCAATCAGTACAGCACAAGCGAGGACCATATGCCGCCGGAGCACCAGGAGTACCTGCAATGGGTGTAGTTTTCGGGCGGCGTATGCAGACTGCGCGCAAAACGACGAGCGGTGACAATATCGTTATCATCATAATATGACATGCACAATTTACTGGTAGGGAGAACTTTTTCCCGTGTCTCTGTAGAATAGTCAAAATCTATGTCAGATCAATATACACACTTCGTCGACATCTTTCAATAAGTTGAAAAATGTTTGATGGTGTCTGAGAATTGCGGCAGTATCTTTGTATGTAGTTCTGAAACAGTCTCTTATGATCCGTGTATTCTGAAATCCTCCTCGCTGTTCTCCAAATAAAAGCCATGTTCTTCTGCCGCGTTGAACGCGGGGATTGCATGTGCCTGAATAAGCTCGGCGTTAAGGTGTCCTACAATCAAATCGTCCCCCTCAGGAATGTATTTGCTTATGGCATCAAAAAACGGTGCTTCTCCCAGTCTCGGGTGGAAACACCATAAACGAATCTTCTGACGGTTCCTTGGGGTGCCCTTTTGCAAGTGCGTTAATATTTCGTAAAATCGGAATACCGTGGATTTAACCTGCAGACAATATCAAATCCGTTGCCGATAACGACCGATCTTGGCAACATTGTCCCTTCTTTTCAAAATTGTATACCACAAAGAGCGTTGCAATTTCGTTGCCGGAGATATTATCTGCGGTGCGAACCTTTGACTTTCACTCTACTATGAATGGTGATCGTACTATTCCACCATGGTTTTGGCCGGAGTACTAAAAAAATCGCATGAATCATTATTTTGAAGAATAAAGTTGATTCTTTCGATGCTCCATGATATACTTCATGGTAAAGATACACTAACATCTATAACGTACTGAGTAAAGAAGAGCTAAATACTTTATTGAATCAGGCAGAAAGAGCGTCTGCCGTCATAGAAGAAGTGTATGCCGAGGCATTAAATTCAAAACTGCGTTTATCAAAAAACAATACGGAGAACGGATTTTTTTCCAAAAGGCTTGAAAAGATAGATCCTTTACCCACCGAAATACTTGTAAAGATGCTCCAGTTAGAGGACTTGTTTGAATTGTCCTATCAGCTATATGGTTATGGCAGTGATTACGCCGGAACATATGGCAAGGACGGGATAAAAGCTTCCGATGAACTAAAAGAAATCATAGAGTTAAAATACGACAAAAAAGAACTTGACCGAAGACAGATTAAGTTTCTTGAGGGAATTCTTGAGCTAAGAATTGGAGATTTTTTATATTTTATTGCTAACAGTACAAGCGATCCAAAACGTAAAAGCGAAATTGCCTGTGAGTCGATTAAACATTACGAAAAAACACTTGAGATTTTATTTAACATAAGAAATGCCCATTTTCCCAAAAACCCTAAGAGCATGGATCAGGAAGAGCAGCAATGTATTGCCTATCTTGCTAACAATATAGGATCCGCTTACTTGTTGTTCGTATTACCAGAATCAGTTGATTTAAACTATGTAAAAAAGCTGGAGAAAACTGCACTTTTATATTCAGAATATATGGATCCGAAGGTGCGCGAATTTTTTGCTAGAAATTTGGGGGTCGCATATGACAGAAAGGGAGATATTAGTGCTGCGTTGGACTATTACATTCAAGCCTATAAGCTCAACCCGGGAAGCAGTAAGGCGGTGCATTGCATTGGCGCAATTTACAGAAATATGATAAAGGAGAAGTACCGGTGGCTATTTGAAAATGCTTTTTTGATCCATCCGGAAGAAAAAATGATTTCGCCTGAAGGAAATGCGCTGTCACCCGAAGAAAGCAAGGAAATAACCGATACGCTTATTAAGTCCTGCTACTGGTTCAGGTTAAAGCAGTTTAAAAATGGTGGTGAAGTTGATAAAAATCTGGAGACTATAAATCGGATCCTTTATAACATTACAAAAGACGATAAATATTTACATGAGGTTCAGCGTTATCGCAACGAAGAAGAAATTGTTAATAGCTTATTAGAAACGGGGAAACCAAAAGAAGAACAACAAAAAAGAATAAAGAATAGAAAATAACCGTAAATCTTTGTATGTTGACAACGTTTGCTTTATGAGAAATTGCCCCGGCGGCTTGGGAAGGGCTGGCTGGGGGCAATTTTTATGCCTTAAGAAGCGTATTTTAAAGTTCGTGAACTCCTTGAGGGGTTCGTCCAGTCGGATAGGGGAAAGGACGCAATGGACAAAGAGTTCAGCGGTGGACTCGGCAATGAGTGCCGGGATTTTCTGCTGAAGATAGAAATGAATAATTGAATTGTCCATTACCCCATTCCGCGATAGCCATTTTTTCTGCATGGCCCAGGAGATATAGAAAGGCGAAGGCTGGGATGCGGATCAGGTCCTTGCCTGCTTTTGTATTGTGGATGCCAAAGTCATTTGCGTTTTTTGTCACGACGATGGACGCCGCCGCCTCGCCGCACAGCTCGGAGATGGCATCGTCGTCGGCGATGGGGGCGTTTTCGCGGTATTTGACCTCGATCAAAATATTCTTTTTATTCGTGTACTCTACGACTATATCGACTTCTTTTCCCTTTCTGCCGCCTCGGTAATAGCCGACAGAGGTCGCCTGTTGGTAGTAAAATGCCGCTGCATGCTTATATACGGCGGTTTCTACGATCTTTCCCATTTCAACAGGGTCGGTCAACAGCGAATCGTCCATCAAAACAGCGTTCCGAATAGCGGCGTCCGCGATGTAAATCTTGGGGCTCGCTTTCAGAACCTTTTTCCCCGCCATGTTGACCGGCCAGCTTTGGTAAATCAGATTTGCGCTCTCTAAATATTGGATATAGTTCTCTACGGTCGGGCGGGATACACCGCTCAGCTCTCTTGCTATGGCGTCAACGGAGACGACCTCTGACGAGACGTTGCAGAGGTACAAAAAAATCCGCTCCAATTCTGTGGCGTTCCTGATGTTATAGAGGGACGGGAGGTTCCGTTTCAGGACCTTATCCACCACGTCCTCCCGCATGATCTGCTGTGCCATCACGTCGCTGTCGGCCAACGCCAGCTCCGGGAATCCGCCCACCTGCAAATAGCGGTTGAAATGATTTTGCACCTTGGACAGCTGGAGCATGATGCTCGTGCGCTCCTGCTGGGTCTTATAAAGCAGCGGCGTTATTTTCAGATCCTTTGGAAGTACGGGTCTGTCCACGCCAAGAAGCTCGCAGTACTCATAAAAGGACATTGTGGGGACCTGGATCGTAGACCAACGGCCGGCGCCGCTTTCCTGATTGCCCTTGATGAGGGCGGGGCTTGCCGAGCCCGTAGCGACGACTCTTGTGTCCGGCTGTGTATCATAGATCGTTTTGAGCCATTTGTCCCAATCCTGGGCGTACTGCACCTCGTCAAAAAAGTAGTAGACATCCTGTTCGGGGTAAATATTCTCGTGGCAGCACTCCAAAATATCATTAAATCCGCTGGGCTTCAGCATGGGATGATCCATGGAGATAAAAACGATCTTCTGCGGAGGAACGCCCCTCTTGAGCAGCTCTTCAATCATTTGATATTGGATCGTAGTCTTTTTTATCAACAAATATTATAACTATACTTAAAGAATTGGCTGACAAGGATTGACATTTCTCGGCAAAAGGCGCAATTTAACGTCACAGGCGATTACCGCTGTAATGCGGGGATAGAGTGACCGCAACAGGCCAAGAGAACGCCTGGCCCCCAGCGGGCTGGCGGGCCGGCTGGGGGCGTTTTGGCTTGTTCAAAGGGTACTTACGTAATCCTCGATGGCCTCCTCGAGGTGGATCGGTGAAAGGGCGTTGCGGGTAAAGAGCTCCGCGGCGGCCTCGGCGACACTGTGGTCGTCGGTGAAGACTGCGGACTCCGTGGAGCTTTGCGCCCAGCCGCCGCCTGTCCGCTCCATGGCCCTGAGCGTGTAGCAAGACGGGTGCGGCTCAGCGACAACATACTTCCAGCGAGCTTCCTTCGCGTTAAGCTCCTCCGAAAGCTGGAACAGCTGGCGCAGGGCCTCCAGATGGTTCACCGCTTCCGCCTGAAGCGTCGGGTGCAGAGTATCCACCATGTCGCTTATAAGGTTGATGGCCCGGTCAGACGGAGCGAGTTCTCCGGCGACCAGCTGGGCGGGAGAGAGATGCAACCCCTTGGCCAGGCGCTCGATGGTGTCCGCGCTCGGGTTTCCTTTTCCTGCAAGGCAGGAGCGAAAAATTGTACGTCCCACGCCCAGATCCCGTGCAAAATCCGCCTGATTCCGGTACTCCCCGAGTTTTTTGTTCATGATGACAGAGATATTTTCTTGAATTTTCATAATACGCGTCCTCCTTGCGTTAAATGGTTAAAGTAAAATGTCTGTAAAAAAGCCCCTCAAGGGGCAATTCCCGCACGCTGTTTTTGCAGTCAATCCGCGTTTAAACCGAGACCGGGAGGCAGCAGCCTCCCGGCCTCGTATATTTATGCGGGGAGGCGGATCTAAGCCATGACGGGCTTTGTGCTGAAGAACATGTTGTCTCCGCCGCCGTCAAGAGTGGCGTAAAAGACAACCACGGCGTAATACTTCTCGCCGGGCTCCACCTGAAGCCGTATCGAATGGCTGTAAGCGACGCTGCCGGTGGTCATCATTCCCGGGGTATATTCGTGCCAGTAGTTCGCGACTAGCTCGTCCTTCGAGACGTCCTGGGTTTCGCCGGTCAATCTGTAGACGGTGACTTTATGGGCCCCGATCGTGTCCATAATATCTGTACCGGTGACGTAATATTCAACGGAGATGTCCCCGGGGCCCCACCTGTGGATGTAGGCGCAAACCGACCTGACGTATGCGTTTGAATTTTCCGCCGCCGACACAGGGGTACAGAGGACGGAAGCGGCCAGGAGCAGCAGGACAAGATAGGTTACGCATTTTTTCAAAACTGTCAGCCTCCAATCGAATCAAGTATTTTGATCAGCTCCTCGTATGAGCTTACGCCTGATAGACTGCCCTCCACGGAGCCTTGATACCATACGGCGAGATAACCGCCTTCGTTCGTCGTGACATAAAAACGAATACCGTTGTGAACATATGGGGGATATTTTTCTTCGTCAATACTGTACGATGCTTCAGGCGTCCCCGACTGGAAATTAAGGTAGGATAAAACAATACGGTTTCCTTTTTCGCCAAACGCACCTGAAATCATATTCATTTCGGGATCATCCGAAGAGATTATCTGCGACTGCGCGTATCCCTCCGGCCAATAGGCGGGGAGCAAATTGGCGCCGATGCTGCCTTGTTCCAGCGCCTCCTTCATCCCCTGCAGCTGCGGAGGGAGCTCCGCGCCGGCCTTGCCGGCCGTACCGGCGGAGGAGAAGCCGAAGGTCTCCACCGTCCACCGGGCGATCCTGCCGAACAGGTCAATCCCCCGGGCGTAGGCGACGGCCACGGTTCCCGCCAGAAGAGCGGCGATGGCCGCGGCGATGATGCCGGCTTTCAGGGCGCCGCGGAAGCCGCGCCGCTTCATCCCTTCCCGTTCCCTGGCCTTCAGCCGTTTCAGGAAAAGCTTATACGACGTCTGGGCGTCCACGTACTGCGGCTGAGGATCCTTGCGGTCGATGGCATCAAGGTAAACATCCAAAAGATCTCCGTCAAAGGAGTCCTCGTCCATCTCGGACAAGAGGATCTCTAACTCCTCTCTGAGATCTTCAACGGACATGGAATCAAGCTCCTTTACCAGCTCATCCATATCGTGAGGATCGTTTGATATGTTTTTACCGGAGCCTGCTTTGTCTTCCATAATCTCACTCCTTTCCCCTCTATATGTACATGTTTTAACGACAGCGTTATGTTATCAAGGGAAATTTTTTTTATTTGTCCATCAGCCTCCGGTATTTCTTGAGGATCCTGCTCACCTTTACCCGGCACGCCGCCTCCGATATGCCCAACGTCTTGCTTATTTCCTTGTAGTCCATTTCCTTCTCGTATTTCCAAGTCAGGATCTCCCTGTCGCCGGCGGGGAGCCGGCTTGGCAGGACGTGCGAAAGCGGCTCTGCGCGCTCCGGGGCCGCCAAATCGCCTAAGTCCTCCAGGGAAACGCTTGATTGATTTGCGTGGAGACGGTTGTTATTCTTTATCAAATTATGCAGGGTTACGACCAGAAACCCTCTGGGGTTCTTGTGCTTCATAAGCTCATGGCATTTATGCATCGCGATCACGAAAGTATCCTGTACCAGATCCTCCGCGTCCATCCGGCTTTTCCCTAAATTACGGGCTAAACGCGCCAAAGTATCGTGGTTCTCTATATAAAGCTTTCGGATAAACTCCTTTTCTGTCATCGCGCCGCCTCCGCAAAATGTCGAAAAATGTCGAAAAATGCGTTTCGCAACTGCTAATATATCATATCGGGCGGGAAAAGGGAACAGAAAAATATAAAATCGTTATAATTCTCCTCAAAACGGCATACGTCGGCTGTTTCTTGCGCTTTCTGACGCAAAAAACAGCCGGCGCGTTATAAGACTAAAAGCATTTTGGGCGGTTTCCGTAAACACGGAAACCGCCCAAAATACGCATCAAGAACCCTTGGTGCCCCGCTTGCCCAGATTGCTTCGTTGTGTCGCAGAACTTTTCCTTCTACGTAAAAAAAGTGTCGCAGAACTTTTCCTTCTGTGTATAACCTTCTTTTTACGG
>CANQBA010000094.1 GCA_947589545.1 uncultured Oscillospiraceae bacterium
GATTTCACGGTGGGACGGTCTGGTATGAGCCGGATTTCCCGAACCTCCTGTTCGCCAGAGACGGCGACGTGTACCGCCTCGGCGGGCGCGACTGCATCGTCATCGGCGGGGCGTACAGCGTGGACAAGTTCTACCGGCTCCAAAACGGCTGGCAGTGGTTCGAGGACGAGCAGCCGTCGGAGCGAATCAAAGCCCGCATAGAAAACGTCCTCGCCAAGCGGGACTACAAAATCGACGTAGTCTTGTCCCACACCTGCCCCATCCAGTACGAGCCCATTGAAGTCTTCCTTCCCTCCATTGACCAATCCATCGTTGACAAGAGCACCGAGCAGTGGCTCGGCAGTATCGAGCAAAGGCTCGATTATAAAGCGTGGTACTGCGGACACTATCATACCGCCAAGAAAATCGACAGGCTGCGGTTTATGTTTGAGGACATTGATGTGTTCGAAATGTAAAATATTGTCCGTATTTCGTCTCCCTACCAAATTAAATAGGTTGATTTTTACCTAATATGTGTTATACTATAGGTGGAGGCGATTATATGACCATTGACAGCAATGCCATCGTCACCGCGACGGAGGCCAATCAGAACTTTTCAAGAGTCGCTAAATTAGCCGAGAAAAAGGGCCGCGTTGTTGTTTTCAAGAACAATCGGCCAAAGCTGCTTGTCATTGACCTGGACACCGAGCCGCAAATCGATATGACAGAGGACGAGAAGCTGGAGTTTGTGGCCGCCCGCATACTGCGCGAACACCGTGTGGCATTCGAGGAGCTTGCAAAATGATTAAGTTTTCAAAGGAAAAGGTCCTGCTCCTTCATAAGCTCTTGGCCGAGGCCACCGGCGGAAGTGTCGGTGTCCGGGACGAGAACCTGTTGGACTCCGCTTTAGAGGGCGCGTTCGCCGGGTTCGGCAATAAGGAGTTCTACCCCAGCAAAGAGGAAAAGGGTGCCCGTCTCGGTTATACCTTGATCTCCAACCACGCTTTTGTAGATGGGAACAAGCGAATCGGCATCTATGTGATGCTTTCTTTTCTTGAAATGAACGGCATCAAAATTCATTGTACTGACGAGGATCTGATTCACGTTGGGCTTTCCGTTGCCGACGGAAGCATGGGTTACGAGGAGCTCCTTCAATGGGTGATTGAGCACAAAGAGTAGAGCAACAATCACCGTATGCCGTTGAAAAGCTTTAGGTGAGAGGAGGTTCCGGCCTTGCGGGAGCTGACGTTTAAGGGTTTTTTAGCAGATTACGTGATGTCCCTCGCGCAGGCGGAGCGGCGCTCGGTCAGGGCGCTGGCGCGGGAGGCTGTGGGGAATGTTCGGCTTCGGGCACCGCTGTATCTTTACGCGGCAGTTACGGGCAGAGGGGAAATGCTGCTCCGGGAGGCCCGCGGGACGTCGCTCTTGGAGGAGTATGCGGAGCTATCACGGAAATTTGATGTTGACGGGCTGCTCGCGGCTCTGAAAGAGCAGAGCACTGATTTGCCCGAAGAATACCTCAAGGCCTGGCGCAGCTATGAGAGCGTCCGGGACGCGCATCTCAGGGACGACAGGATGAAGGCGCTGATCTGCCAAAAGGTCCTCCGGCTGCAAGCGGAAAAATCCGTCCCCACCTACCGCGTCTGCAAGGACCTGCGGCTTGACAACGCCAACGTCAACGCCTGGCTCAAAAATAACGCCTGCGGCAAGGTGAGCCTCGCCACCGCGAAAAGCGTCCTCCGGTACATGGAGTCCGCCGAACCCCTCTTTTAGATAAGGCCCTGTAAAATTTGCGCCCCTTTCCCTGGTGGAAAGGGGCGCTGACCACATTGGCGACCATAACGGCGATTGGAGCGGGTGGAAACAGTGGAGGTAAGAGCGGCGTAGAGTAACTGAAACGTAGCGGAAAGGGGCAAAAAGGGGTATCTATTAGGCAATAAAATTTTACACAGCTTTTTGGGAGCAAGAGATTTCGCAGGTTCAAATCCTGTCACCCGGACCAAATCTCCACTACGAAAATGATAAAATCGTAGTGGAGATTTTTTGTACTCATTCACCTGAAAAGGTCTGTTTTTAGTGAATTTTTCTATATATGCGCTCCTGCCGGGTCTTTTCGTGGCGTGGCAGGAGGCTTTTTTGCTTTCTTTGGGGGCGCTTTCTTGTCTGTAATCGTTAAACAGTCAGAAATCGTTAAATTATAGGGTAATCGTTAATTTTTTGTGAAAACCTCTTGACAGGCCCTGCCCCACGCTGTATACTGTGTACGCATACTTGCTTACACGCTTGTGTGCATACGCTTCACCGCTGTTAATGTTGAGGCCCGAACATTATGAATGAACGAATACGCGACTAAGCGGAAAAACGAAAAAACGAAAGGGCAAAAACGAAGAAAAGGTGAACATGATGAAAAACGAATATCAAACATTTGGAAGTTTTCTGCAAGCAAAGCGTGTGGAAAAGAGAATCTCTCTCCGGAAAATGGCTGAGACCTTTGGTATCTCTCCGGTGTACCTGAGCGACATTGAAAAAGGGCGCCGGAACCCCCCGGAGATTGAGAAGCTGCGTCAATTCAGCCGGATTCTCAATCTTTCCGACGAGGAGCAGACTGTCATGCTCGACCTGGCCGGGAAAGAGCGCAACTCCCTGGCGCCTGACCTGCCGGAGTACATTCTCGGTCACCAGTATGTTGCCACGGCTCTCCGCACCGCCCGCGATCTGGAGGCGGACGAGGAAGACTGGCTGCGCTTTGTTAAGGAACTCCAAGACCGAAAGGGGTAATAGCTTAAATGTACCAGCCCGAGTTCAGAGTTAATAAAAGCGGTGTCCCTGTTCTAAATAACCGGAGCATAGACATTATCGGCGAACGGTATGTGCGGGACTTCCAGCCCGAGGTCCTGACGGACCCCTGCCCTGTGGATATCGACGGCTTTGTGGAGTATTACCTCGGTATGACGCAGGATTTCCAATATCTCTCCCACAACGGCGTCTACCTGGGTATGACTGTTTTCAATGACACGGACAAGATTCCGGTCTGGTGCCCTGAAACGAATACCGCCGAATACATCAGCGCAACCGCTGGTACGGTCATCATAGACAACAGGCTTCTTGAGGAGAAGCAGCACCATCGCTACCGCTTCACTATGGGGCATGAGGGCGGTCACGGAGTTTTCCACACATCCGTATTTTCCTATGACCCCAACCAAATCTCGCTCTTCAGTTCGACCCAACAACCTGCGATTCAATGCCGCGTAGACAGCGCAAAGCGGAAGGGCCCAAGTCTCTGGACCGACCGGGACCGGATGGAGTGGCAGGCAAACCGCTTCGCTTCCGCTGTCCTTATGCCGGAGTCCGCCGTCCGGCTTGTTGTCAGCCGTCGGAACGATGTAACCGGCCTGTATAGGGAGTTCACCCTGGTGAGCGACCTGGTCCAGACCTTTGACGTTTCTATGGAGGCCGCGGCATACCGTTTGAAGGACATGGGCATTATCAGGAAGGACTACAACCCGCGCCTCGGTCTCGACTTTATGGAGATCGTCATGGAGGCATCGGAAGTGGGGACGTTCTGATGCGGCTGGATGAAATACGCGAGGATATCGCAAAGACCATTCGAAAGGATTTTTACAACCCGGTAATATTCTGTACCCCCTTTACCGTCGAGGACCTGACCGACTGCATCATCATGGAGCTGATCAAGCCCGCCTTTGAGGCCACCATGAAGAAGAAATCCATCCGGAGCCACTTTCGGGACTACGGATATGACCCGGACTCCCCTTCCGACCGGATGCGCTTCTCCCGTCGGCTGTCCTACGCCCAGGCGTACAGAAACCGGCAGAATGAAATGCTGGTTTCCCAATATGGCTACGGGCACCCCGCCCTGGAGCCGGAAGACATGGAGACAATGGAGGACAAGCTCACCGGGCACGGACTCACCGCCATGCAGTTTTTTGAGCTTGTGACAATGGACAAGCTGCCCCTTCTGCAGAACGTGGTCAACAAGAGGCTTGCCGACACGCATAAGGTCTCAAATGACAGCTTCAGGAAGATGTTTGCGGAATACGACGCCTACGTCTCGGAGTTCAAAGCCAAGGCAACAGACGACTTCACCACTGTATTTTATACTTATGCCCTCTATACCCTGGAATGGCGGTACAGCCTGGACTTGCTCTACAGATGTGTCGAGGCGGCGGAAACCTTCCCCGGCGCGGACGCCTTCTGCGCGGCGACGCTGCTGGCCGGCGGGCTGGGCCTTTTTCCCGACAACTTTGGTATGCCCGTTACTACGGAAAACCGCTTCATTCTGCACCGCACAAAGCTCCTCCCACAGGCGCTTGATGAGAGCAGCCGCCCTGTCTTAAGGGCAGTCATCTACGGCTGCAACCGGATAAAATTCCTGATCAAACGGGACCGGCAGGTGGCGGCTGTCGTGGCCGAAAATACATCGCTGGCAGAGTGGGCAGATTTCATGAGACGTCGTTATCCGCTGTTGGACCGCCCCATGCTGCACGAATGGCCCAACAACCGTATCAGGGCCTACCGCAAGCTCGTAAGTCAAATGTTTCTGGACTCTCCTAAACCTCCCAAAAAGTAAAAATCCTGATTTTAGTTCTTAATGGACAGGTCTCCGCCCTGCTACACTGGTTACCAGTGGAAGCCCCGTGCGGAGCCCGGTCCTCCGAAAAGCGGGTAACCACCCCCGCTTTAATTTTCCGCCAAGTGTACGCAAGTATGCGTACAGACGTACACGAAGAAAGGAGTTCATAACGATGGAAAAATCGAAGCGGGTCATGACTTATCACCTGACGTGCCCCTGGTGCGGCAAGGGTGAGACATTGGCAGACAGGCGGGCGAAGGTCACCATTTCATGCTGTTGTCCCAAATGCGGGCGAACGTACCGTGCGGACTTGGATGAAATGATGACAGAGAGGTCCGTGCCGCAGAAGCGGCTGGGACGGAAATACAGGACCGCTGACTGACCACCGGGGTTGAGCGCCACCACTAAGGCCGGAGCAATGCAGGTACTTCTGTAGTACCTGTGCTGCGCCGGCCTTTTTCTGTTTTATGGTCTCTACGGCACCGAGCCGTTAAGATAAAAAATTAATCTGTTGCCTGGATGCATACGGGCAAAGGATGCTATAACCGCCAACCCTCCCTTCCAAGGGAGAAGCGCGAAATGGCACCCTTAGTTCCGTGCGTCCATTTTCAGCCGTGCGGCCTGGGGAAGCCATTTCTCCCGGCCTTTTTTGCGTCCTTTGCCCCTCCGCTGACCAGGCGGAAAGGACGCAAAAATGAAATTTGAGTACAAATCCGTGACAGGCATCATCACAATCGACGTGGATGAGAATTGGGTGACCATCCTGGAGGACCTTGACAGGGAGGATCGCAACAACGACCTGAAGGAACGGCGGCGCCATCTCCACTTTGAGGCGTGCGAGTATGAAGGCGAGACCTTCGCCGTGGAGGACCCGGCCTTTGAGCGGTTCCTTGAATCTGAAGCTGCCAAAGCCATCGTCACTCCTCTTCTGCCGGCCCTTACGAAGGCGCAGCGGCAGGTCATCGACGCCCTCTACTTCAAAGGCATAACCGCAAAGGAGTACGCCTCGATGCAGGGCATTTCTGAGGCCGCCGTCTCAAAGGCCAAAAACTCCGCCCTGAAAAAACTTAAAAGAAATCTCAAAGATGGTTAAGTGTGGGCTTCTCTCCTGAACGTATTCTGAAGGGTGATACGAAACGGCCCTTCGGAAAGGAGAAAACGAATGACCCACAGCATCAAGGTAGCCATCGGCAAGTCGCCGCCCACGGACGGCATCGTGTCCTGCCGAAGGGTACGGCTCCGGGAAAAGCTCCTGGAGCGCATCCTGGGCCCGATGCGGGACGTCGTGGTGCTGGTATCCGGCAAGACCGTGGACAGCATCACCGTTTCGGAGACTCCGGAGGGAGGTGACAGCCATGAGTAAGGTCAAGCTCCTTCTGGATGTGGTACAGGACCTCCGCTCGCTGGCGGACAGCGTCCAGGCCGTGGCGGACGCCATGATGCGCAGCGACGCCCCGGACGACACCGGGCAGGACGCCGCGGTCCAGGCTCCCGCCCACGTCGAACCGAAGGAGAAGCCGATCCCGCTGGAGACAGTCCGCGCTTTCCTCGGTCAGAAATCCCGCGAGGGGTACACCGCCGAGGTGAGAGGTCTGCTCCAGAAGTACGGGGCGGACAAGCTCTCCGGCGTAGACCCCAGGTATTACCCGGCGCTGATGAAGGACGCGGAGGAATTATCTGGGGCTCCAAAAGGTCCCGCAGACCTTTTGGGGAGAGGAGGAGCAGCGAAATGAGCGAGCTTTCGCGCAGGCGCGGAAGCGAGGGATATGGAGCTTGCGACGACGAAATGCCGCCTAACACACACACGATTCTCTCCGCATCCTCTTCCCACCGATGGCTCAACTGCAGCCCCTCGGCCCGGTTGGAGCTGGAGTTTGAGGACAGCGGCTCCGAGGCCGCAGCCGAAGGCACCGCCGCCCACGCTTTGGCGGAGCATAAGCTGCGCCGCGCTCTGAAGCTCCGCAGCAAAAAGCCCACCAGCCGGTACGACTGTGACGAAATGGACGAGTACACGGACGGCTACGTCCAGTTCGTAATGGAGCAGCTCGCCGAGGCCAGACAGACCTGTGCAGACCCGCAGGTGCTGATCGAACAGCGACTGGACTTCTCCTGTTACGTCCCGGACGGTTTCGGGACCGGGGACTGCCTCATCGTGGCGGACAAGCTCCTGCACATCATCGACCTCAAGTACGTACAGGGCGTCCTGGTCGATGCCTGCCAGAATCCGCAGATGATGCTGTACGCCCTCGGCGCGCTCCGCATCTTCGACTGCCTCTATGACATTGATGAGGTGGCGATGACCATCTACCAGCCCCGGCGGGAGAACGTGTCCACCTGGACGATCTCCGTGGATGACCTTCTCGATTGGGCGGAGAACACCCTCAAGCCCAGGGCGGACCTGGCATACAGGGGTGAGGGCGAATACGCCCCCGGCTCCTGGTGCCAGTTCTGCAAGGCGGCGGTCAAGTGCCGCGCCAGGGCCGAGGCCAAGCTGGAGCTTGCCAGGTACGAGTTCGCCAAGCCGCCGCTCCTCTCCGACGAGGAGATCGAGGACATCCTCTTAAAGCTGGATGACCTCACCAGGTGGGCAAACGAGATCACCGCCTACGCCCAGGACGCGGCCATCAACCACGGCAAGGAGTGGCGCGGCTTCAAGCTGGTGGGGAGCCGCACGAACCGCCGCTACACAGACGAGGACGCCGTGGTCCGGGCGGCCACCGCAGCCGGGTACCGCGACATCTTCAGAAAGACCCTCATCCCCATCACCGAGATGGAGAAGCTCATGGGCAAGAAGACCTTTGCCGATGTCCTCGGCGCTCTTGTGGAGAAGCCCAGGGGCAAGCCCACGCTCGTCCCGGTATCGGACAAGCGCCCGGCCATCACCAGCATCGGCGCCATCCATGACTTTACTGAAAACAAAGGAGAACTGTAACCATGACTAAGAAGAACAATTCGACCAAAGTTGTCACCGGCGTTGTCCGGCTCAGCTACGCCAACGTGTGGGAGCCTGCCTCCATCAACGGCAGCAAGCCCAAGTACAGCGTGTCGCTCATCATCCCCAAGAGCGACACCAATACCATCGCGGACATCAACGCCGCCATCACCAACGCCATCGAAGCCGGCGCCGCCAAGTTCGGCGGCAAGATCCCCAACAAGGCGGCTCTGAAGCTCCCGCTCCGCGATGGGGACACCGAGCGCGAGGACGAAGCGTACAAGGATTCCTACTTCGTGAACGCCAACAGCACCACCGCCCCTCAGATCGTTGACCGCGCCGTGCAGCCTATCCTGGATCGCTCCGAGGTCTACTCCGGCTGCTACGCCCGTGTGAGCATCAACTTCTACGCTTTCAACACCAACGGCAACAAGGGTATCGCCTGCGGCTTGGGCAACATCCAGAAGGTTCGTGACGGTGAGCCCCTCGGTGGCAAGACCTCCGCTGCGGATGACTTCGCCACCGATCTGGACGACGACTTCCTCGCGTAAAGAGTTCGGCTGCGGGCGGCGGAGAGCTTTCTCTGCCGCCCTGATGCCGCATGGAGGGACAGACATGAAAACCTTGAGCGTAGATTTAGAGACGTACAGCGGCTCCTCCCTCAAGCGGTGCGGAGTCTACCGCTACAGCGAGGACCCGGACTTCGAGATACTTCTCTTCGGCTATTCCGTGGATGGCGGCCCGGTCCGCGTGGTCGATCTGGCCTCCGGCGAGGCGCTGCCCCAGGAGATCATCGCCGCTCTGGAGGACGAGGCCGTCACCAAGTGGGCCTTCAACGCGCAGTTCGAGCGCGTGTGTCTGTCGCGGTTTCTGGGGTACCCTGTCGGGACCTACTTAGACCCCGCCTCCTGGCGGTGTTCCATGATTTGGTCGGCATACATGGGCCTGCCCCTCTCGCTGGAAGGCGTCGGAGTCGTCCTCGGCCTTGACCGGCAGAAGCTCCGGGAGGGTAAAGACCTCATTAAGCTCTTCTGCGCTCCCTGCACCCCCA
>CANQBA010000095.1 GCA_947589545.1 uncultured Oscillospiraceae bacterium
CCTCGGAAACACCCTGCAAGCGTTTCTGAGGGCTTTTCTTTTTCAGGCGGTTAGTTTTACGCTCCGTAGGCTCGGACGGTGCTGTGGGGCGTTTCCGTTCGTCTGACAGCTATTGTCAAGCAGAGGTCGGCTCGGTGATGCCGTTACGGATTTCGTACTCCCTGACACGGCGGTAAAAGGTGTTTGCCGACATATCCATTCTACGCATAAAGTCACGCCCCGTGATGTTCTTCGACTTCCATTCCCCATAGAGCTGCTCGAACCTCGTCCAGTCGGTGGAGATAGGCTTTCTGCCCGTGTACTTGCCCTGTGCCTTTGCAATCTCGATACCCTCACGCTGTCGCTGTTTGATCTGCTCACGCTCCAACTGCGAGAGGGCGGCGAACACGGTCAACATAAATTTGCCCGTAGGCGTGTTGGTATCAATGCTCTCCTTGTGGCTGACAAGGATTACTCCCTTGTCGGTGAGGGTGTCGATGATGTTCAGCAAGTCCTTTGTGGAGCGTCCTAAACGGCTGATACTCTCCACATAGAGGGTATCGCCGTCACGCACATAGTCAAGCATTGCCCTGAGCTGAGGGCGGTCTGCGTTTGCCCCTGACAGCTTTTCGGAGAAAATGCGGTCAACCTGATAGTCGCACATAATCTCCTGCTGACGGGCTGTCTCCTGTCTTTCCGTAGATACACGGATATATCCGATTTTGCTCATAGTATTGTCCTTTCTTTATTCAAGAGTATTCTTGTTTCTGTTCTTAGCCTGTACCCTCTGACGGCTTTTCACCCTCTCACGCTTCATAACCTGTTCGTTGAGATACTGCCGCACCTGTCGGGTGTACTTTGCTGCCGTGTCACGCTTGGTGAGGAATGCGGTATGCTCGACATTAAGCCTGTTCCATTCTGCTTTCAGATCGTTGGATTTCCCCATAAGGTCAAGAATTGTCGGCAGTTTTCCGTCAACAAGATATGGTTGCTTATGCTCCCTGATGTACTTGACCGTTTCTTCGTATTCCTCGATCTTGTCGGCATTTTTCTTTTTGAAACGGCTCTGTGACCAGCCCGACTTGCCCTTGTATTCCTTGTAGACAGGTGCAAGCTCGTCACGCTTTTTCATCTTGGCGATAAGCGTGTCGATAGCCGTGAATTTCTTTTTCAGCTTGGCAAGCTCGTCCGTGTGGTCATCATCGTGCTGGAAATTGAAGAAAAATCCTGACAGCTCGCTGAATGACATAACGCCGCCTGCTTCAAGGTCTGCAATGATCTTGTCGCTGTCACGCATACCCCTGATGCACTCCCACACATCTTCTTTCTTTTCAGGTGCGTGGCTCTCGATTGGCTTGGGTGCTGTCGGCTCTGCAATGGTTGGCTTGGACTGTTCGGTGGGTGTCGGTGTTGGCTTAGGCTCGGCTGACTTTGCGGAAGATTGATTGAGCAAAGCAATCTCCGCCTGTTTCCTTGCCCGACGGGCAGCAAGAAATTTCTCCATTGCTTCTTTGGCGGCAGCTTTCTTCTGTGCGGTTTCAATCGTTTCGGTGATAGCACTCGGCTCAAATTCATCGCCCAGCGTGTCGGCTCTTGTAAACCTCTGCTGTCCCTCGCCCGATAGCCTGAATTTCAGCTTAACTTTGTTTTGCGGAGTATATACATACTCGATACCGCTGTCGGTACAGTTTTTAAGAAATTCCTCAAAGCTCCTGCTGTAAGAAATAATTTCCCTGAGCATACTGCGGAGCTTGTCTTTCCACGATTTGCCCTCTTTCTGCATTTCATTTTCGTAATGAGATACGCCTTTACCAATCGGCTCAATAACAGATATGCCGTGTTCAGCACATATCTTGTCGGATATTTCACGCAGCTCTGCCCACGCCCGTTCTGACTTTCTGCCCTGATTATGCTCGGTGGTGAAGCTAAGTCCGTTATACAGATTGGTGTTATTGAAAATCACATGGCAATGGGTATGGTCTTTATCGCTGTGAACGGCAATAACATACTGATAATCGCCTTTCAGATAACGGTCGCAAAGCTCCTCTCCGATCTGCATAGCCTGTTCGGGAGTGACTTCGCCGGGGGCGAAACTCTGAATCATGTGGTAGGCAAGGATCTGTGTTCGCCCTGTGCCTGTTCCTCGGACTGTTCGGAAGTCCTCGCTTGCTCCTGCGCTGTCGGCTCGGCAAGCATAAGAGTTGACATATACACCGTTGACGGTCTTATCTCCGTTTGTGATGTAAGCGATCGCTGCGCTGACTGTTGCCCTGATCGTATGGATAGAAGTGTATGCCAAATTTCATTAACCCCTCTCTTTATCTCGTCAATATCCTCGGCATAGATGTGACCTGTGCTGTATAAGCGAATGAGTATCTGATTGATGTTACTGCCTATGCGTTTCATCAGACGATTACATTCAGCGATCTCGGAACGGTCGGGAGTGAGATCAACCCTCGCCCGAACGCAGTCACGGATATACTCCGTTTTGTTCTTATACCCGAACTGCTCACACTTGGAAATAATATCCTGCATTTCTGATTCCGTAAAACGAACATTGAGGGTGTATGACTTCTTCTCCCTTCTGCGTTTCAGGTACTTCCGTTCGCCCTCGGTAAGCTCGTCCTCTGACTTGTGTGCAAGGGTATCATCAAGCTCGGACTTGACCTCTTTATCCAAAGCATTATTGATTGCTCCCTCGTAGGTCATTCCCTCAAATTCCATAACCCTCTGCTTGGGCGGTCTGCCCCTCTTGCGTTTTGCATTTTCCATAATGGTATCTCCAATCTTTGTATTTCGGCGTTAGCCGATTTTTTATGACCGCTGTGCGGTCATTTACGGGGCTTGGGGTGTCCCCAACAAGCATTTGGTATTTTCGCTCGCTGTGCGGCGCAAAATACAATGCTTGTTATTTTTGTTGCGCTGTAGCGCTATTTTCCAGCCTGTGGGATTTTCATATCACTCAGGCTTTCGATGCTCCGTCAGCGAATTTGGAGCTATGCGACTTAAACTCTCCGCCGCTTAGGTCGGCGGTCATACTCGCTCACGCTCCTGCGTGATGCACTCAATATCATCACTCTTGAAATTGTAAACTGGCTCAGCGCAGTTATTGCGCAGTCTGGGCGGCAGTCCTATGAAATATGCTCCCATAAGTTAATACCAAATTATTGACCGCTTCGTTAAGTATACCGCAGAAAAATTTTATGATGAAAATGATATGCAGGGGTGCGTGTGATCGTCACAACGTCAAAGCCCTTCACTTTTCTACCGGTGTTTTTGAGAAAATGGCGTTGTTTTTCAGAAAAGTTTACACTTTGTTCATGACGGTTCTCCCTTGTGCCTAAATTCAACAGCAGATTTTTATGCAGAATATAAACAGGTCGGGCTGTCCTCGGTAATATCCTATCGGCAATAATCGTCAAGAGTAAGTCGGGTGAAATGGTGATATGCTCGGTCGGTATTTTGAAATTCCCCATAACAATTTGTCGAACGCAAAACTTATCTGACACGCCAAAGTTCATGCGCACTGCCAATAGACAAAGTACGGTATTGCGCGCTATAATATTATCATCAGGTGTTATCCTGAAATCCAAACATAGACAGGTGGTGAAATGAATGCGTGGTAATCTGAACGACAACCAGGCTAAGATCGACAACGCCGACAAGGCAGTGAGAGCTGCCCTTGAACGAAAGCGTAAGATCATCATGCAGAGCAAGCAGATCGCTTACGATATGCTCTCTGAGCTTTACGGTAAGGACGGGCAGGAGCTTGTTGACGCTGTTACTGCGGAGCATACGCTCATCGGTAAGCTGACCGCAAGTGGTATGACCTATGAGCAGATCAGTGAACTGGCTGACGATAGTTCTGCTAATGCTGACAACAAGTCGGACGATAACTCAGACGATGATGTTGCTAACGGACAGACTTCGTTCTTTGATGAGAAGCCTAACCCTTATGCGCTTAAGATATAGACCGACAACAAAACGTTAGCTGTGTATTGGACGGCACTTGCCGTTCCGCACAGTTATATCACACACAACGAAAAGAGGGGCAGATAGAGAAAGCAATTCCCTCGCTCTAAAGCATAGAGATAGAGAAGCTAAAGGAGTAACAAGCTATGAAAAACAGAACAATGCAGGAGATGAACGAGCAGTATAAGGACTGTCCCGTTCAGGTCAACACCTATGAGGTGGACGGACGCACATACATTGTGCATAGTCACTTCATTGGTGAGCGTGACATCAATGATGTGATGTTTCAGTATGCGGAGAATAAGGCGATGAGCGAAATGCTCGGTCTTGTTCCGAAGGCTGTTACAGCGTAAAATTTTTTCCCAAAACCTATTGCCTTATTCCATAAGGTGCGCTATAATAGACTTATGGAATAAGGTCGCTTTGGGAGGAAAGGAGTTATTGATGTTACCAAAGCAGACCGAATATAAAGTTGGGATGTATATGCGCCTTTCAAAAGATGATGAAAGAAGCGGTGAATCCCTTTCGATAGAAAACCAGAGAAAGATACTCACGGAGTACATTACACAGCAGGGCTGGACGCTCTATGATGAGTATGTGGACGACGGTATCAGCGGCACTACGTTCGACAGACCGGGTGTACAGCGTTTGCTTGACGATGCAAAGACAGGCAGAATCAATCTGATACTCTGTAAGGATTTAAGCAGATTTGGTCGTAACTATATCCAAGTAGGACAGTACACAGATTACATATTCCCAATGTATAACATTCGCTTCATCGCTCTCACTGACAACGTGGATACGGCAAATTCTGCAAGTTCGGGAATGGACATGATGCCGATAATGAACGTTTTTAACGAGTGGCACAGTGCCAACACTTCCAAGAAGATCAGGGCTGTTGTTGAGTCTGGAGCAAAGTCAGGCAAGTATAGGACGACATTTGCGTCCTACGGGTATTTCAAGGGTGATGATGAAAAGCGTACACCTGTGATCGATCCTGTTGCCGCTGCTGTTGTACGCCGTATCTTTGAAATGAGGGCGGCAGGCTACAACATGAAGCGTATCGCCCAGGTGCTGAATGATGAGGGTATCCTCACTCCCGATGATTACAGGTACAGCTTGCTGAACAAAGAAACGCCACATTACAGTCTTCACCTGTGGAGCGTGGAAACGATAAAGCGATTGCTCCGTAATCAAATTTATATTGGCAACCTTGCCCAGCTCCGCACGACTACGGTTAGCTACAAAAATCACAAAGTTATCCGCAAGGAAGAAGATGAATGGGTGGTCGTTGAAAACAACCACGAGCCTATTATCAGCAGAGAATTGTGGGATAAAGTGCGTGAGATCGAAGCGTCTGTAAGTACGGGTAAGATGACAAAGCAAGGCATAACACTTCCGCTGACAGGTCTGTGTTATTGTGCGGACTGTGGTTCAAAGTTCAAGCAGGCTGGTTCTGCCAAGCGTAAAAGCACCGTTACGGGTTATTCCTGCGGACAGTATGCGAGATTTGGCAAGAAATACTGCTCCTCTCATTTCATAACAGCACACGCACTTCAGGATATTGTTCTTGCCGACATCAAACGCCAGATCGACTTTGTGATGAACGATGATAAGGCAAGAGAAAAGTATCTTGCAAGAAAGCAAGGGCTTTATGCAGAACAGCACAGCGGTGACAAGAAAAAGCTCCGTGACATCAACAAACGTATCGCAGAGCTTGACAGGCTGATCGCAAGTGTGTATGAGGACAAGGTTACAGGTAAGATGCCCGAAGATATGGCATTCACATTGCTCGACAAGTATCAGACCGAAAAGAAGTCTTTGCAGTCTGAGAGCGATGAAATGCAGAAGCACACTGATATGGCAAAGCAGGATGAAGCCGATGTGGACGAATATATCCGCCGTTTGAAAAGCTATGCAGGTGCTGAGGAGCTTACAAGACAGATGGCGCTTGATCTGATCGAGTATATAACGATAGATGAAAATCCGAGAAAGAAAGCTATCCCTCGTGATATTCACATCTACTACAAGCTGATCGACAAGCCCCTGAAAAACAAAAATAATGCCCTCGCTGAACAAGCAGGGGCAATCAAAAAATGACCGATTGATACTCAAAAGCTATTTTGTTGGATTGAAGATAAAAAACTACCCATAGTTCACGCTTACATTATCAAAAGACTTGTCAACTAAAAAATTGGCATTACTAATTATATTGGCAACAAATAAGGAGATTTCTTCTTATGAATTGTCATATTTTGATATACGAGAAGAAGCGGTTTCTTTGGCAAAGGATTATCCCCTCTTGTTTGAAATTGGTTATTATAGGTTTGCCTTACCGATTATTGATTCAATATACAAGTTTTCTACCAACTCAAGGTACTATCTATTAAAATACTTGGGAGACTTTTCCAGAACCCAAAAGAAATATGATTTAATTATTGATTCGTACAAATATATATACAAACGCATTAAGCAAAATGAAGAAGCCTTTATTGTTCCACGAAAGATGCTTGGATTTTTACGATTTGATGTTTTGAGTGATATTTTTTATAAGAACAATAATTACACAACAGATTTAATAAATAATATATATAAACGATTTGAAGATGAACTTAATGACAGTCCGCAATTCAAGCATCAACGTGCAAAAAGTATACTATGGCGCTTTAATAAAGATCTCTCTAATATGCAAGAAGCTGCAAAATATATCGAGCTAGCAAAATATGACACGGAAAATATATTAAAGTCTCGTAAAAACGATAAACTTGAAATATCCTTGGAGCATATTAAGTATACTCAATCAATCATTTATGGAAGAATATGTACTCTTGAAGAATACTCTAACTCTGATACAATAAGAATAGCTATACAATGCTATCTTGAAGCTCTTACTAGCGATAATAATAAACTAGAATTAGATGATATTCGTGAAAAGAAAACCTATAAATTTATTTATGCTGATCTTCAATCATTAATTGAGTATGTAAAAAGCAATTCTCAAGACTATTCTGATATTATTAGTGATTGTGCTACACTTGAATTATTAATAAAATAAGCCTATAGTCATATTGCTATTAAAGTCAACTAGATAACTCATTATAAGTAATATTCAGCGAAAAAAACTTATAATAATGAATCAATGGTGATACCTTGCATAGCTAGGTATTGCCATTGATTTTGGCTTAATGGAAGGTTTTGTCGGTAAGTACTACTACATTTATTGTGTTACTATTTGGAACGGGGATATTCATGCTTATCTTAGCGTGGCCGAGCCGACGTGCGATCTCCTGTATGTTTATGCCCTCGTTGGCAAGCAGGGAAGCGTGGCTGTGCCGAAAGTCGTGCACCCTTATCGCTTTAACGCCTGCCGCCTCGGCACACCTCTGCAAGGTTTTCTGCACACTGGTATCTCTGATGCAGCGCACACCGCCGCAGATATACCAGCTCTCTGAAAAGCCGTCAATGGCACTGCACCGCTCCTTGTGCTGCTCCAGCACCGCCATGAGCGGCAACGGTATCTGTATCGTGCGTATACTGCTCTTGTTCTTGGGCGGCGTGATGCGGTCAGGCCCTTTAAGCTTCTGCGCAACGCTCTTGGTAATGCTTATCCTGCCGTCCTTGATGTCAGTCCACTGTAGGGCGTTTATTTCGCCCTTTCTCATGCCCGTGTAAAAGGCTATATTAAAAAATACATAAAAATTCCATTTGTACAGTTCACCCTTGGCTTCTGCCGCTTCAGCCTCGCTTTTGGCGGCGGCAATAAAGCGCTTGAACTCGTCTGCGGTGTAATACTGCATCTCTTTTGTAGCTGTGGTATCGAGCGGCGCTTTGAAGTTGCCTGCCTGCTCCAGCACGTTGCGCGACATATACTCCATCTTTACGGCATAGTTTATCATTGCATGGAACACCCCGTAGATGTTCCGCTTGGTGGTGATGCCGATGTTCAGCCCCTCGATGTACATCTTCCATTTCTGCACAGCAGCCACGTTAAACTTTGATAGCTTAGTGCTACCACATTCGGGAAGTACGTATCTTGAAAGCATTCGTCTGTTTTTATCGAGCGTGGTTTCGCGGATCTCAAACTGCTTGGTCCTGAGAAACTCGTCGTACAGGTCGTTTATTGTCATGCCGGCAGAGGGCGTTTCTTTTTTATTTTTGATATCGCTGCTCAGCTTGTATTCCAGCATTTTTGCTTCTTCAAGCCCGTATACAGCGCGGTCAAGCTGATGTGCTTTACCTAAGTTATCTGTGTAATTGATACGCACACGGTAACGCTGCTTGCCGTTTTTCTTGCCTGTCATCTTATATATAGGCATAGTTTTACCTCCTATTGACATCTACAAAAATCTATGTTACAATAAAAGGGCAGAATTTGCCCTTTGTTGACATGGGGATATTCTCACTTGCCGTTTCGGTGCTGCCTTGAACCGAACCAGTAAAAAAGAACAATGACAAAAAAGACCTCCTATGGTATAATAGAAACATAGGAGGTTTTGTT
>CANQBA010000096.1 GCA_947589545.1 uncultured Oscillospiraceae bacterium
CACCTTTTCAAACAATTTTTCCGCGTTTTTTGCCTTATACTACAGTAAGGGAGCTCCCCCGCCGGGGGAGCTCCCTTGTTTGCGTTGTATGTTCGGGTTTTTTCGCTTTCTCAGCCCTCGTAGCCCAAGGTGCGGGCCACGACCGTGATCATTTCGGCGCGGGTCAGGGAGTCCAGCGGGGCAAATCTGCCGTCGTCCTTGCCCTTGATATAGCTCTGTTCGGCGGCCCAGGCTACCGCGTCGGCGGCCCAGTCGTGGACATCCTTCGCGTCGGGGAAGGCGACCCCGCCGGCGGCCTTGCCGGCCTTCCAGCGCTGGATCATCAGGGCCATTTCCTCACGGGTGATGTTGTCGTTGGGGGCGCACAAGTTCTCGCCCTTGCCCAGCATAATGCCCTGAGCGTTGGCCCAGATCACCGCGTCGTAGAACCAGTCGCCGGACTTCACGTCGGTGAAGGGATTCTCTGCGGTGGTGGGTTTGCTCCCCTCGATGGCCCAGAGGATCTTGGCGAACGCGGCCCTGGTCAGCTTCTCGTTGGGCGAGAAGTGCGTCGCGTCGGTGCCGTTGATGACGCCGGTGGTGTTCTCAAGCACGTAGTTGAGCGCGTCGCGGTACCAGGCTTCGGCAGGCACGTCTACGAACACGTCGACCGGGTCGGTGTCGGGCTTATCGGGCGTGTCGGGATTGGACGGGGTCGGGGTGGTGGGCACGGGAGGCGCAACGTAGGTCACGGTGTAGGTATTGCCGCTCCTGGAGACGTGGTAATTGCCGTTATCGGTGATCTCAACGTTGGGGACACCACCGTTAGGCCCTACCACCGTAAAGGTAATCTCCTTCGCCGGGGCCGTGGCGGTCAGCTTTTCATCTGTCATGACATCAATGGTGTCTTCATCGTCCACTGCGTTCACGGCCGCCTGGAGGGATGCATAGTATGTATTCACGATCCTCGCCACGAATTTGGGGGCTTGGCTGTAAACGGCAAAGGTGGAGAACCCGTGGGGGTTGGTAAAGGTGACCTTGTTGCCAGTCACTCTACCGGTGTACCAGTGGTTGATCCCGTCCTTTGTATGATTGATGTAGACGTAGTTTCCTACAGCAAAGCCGCTGGGCAGGCCCAGGGTCAGGGTGACGGGCTCGTTGACCGGGAGCTCGTGCTCGTCACCGAGCACAACGGCGTTTTTCTCCTCCCCCTCAAGCTGAATTTCACTCGGCTTATCCGCCGTAGTGGCGACGACCCGGTACATGGGGGTGACGTCATAGGTCAGCACAGCGGAATCTCCGCCGGAAGCGTGCGTATAGTTCTCCACCGTCACGTCCAGGAACGTCTCCACAACGATGTGAACCGTACTCTCGTCAACGGTTTTTCCCAGTTCTTTCGCCAGCTCCTCCGCGGCCTCCCCGGTGCTGGCAGGGAGCTCGTGGCTGGGATCCTTCATCGCTTCGGCGGCCAGCTCGTTCATGTGCCGGCGGTCGATGTCCGTGTTTTTGGCCGCCTCAGACAGGGCCGCCTGGTCCTCCTGAGAAATATCGGTATCCTCAGGGAAGGTCACCTCCGGTTCGGGGATGAAGGACTCGACTCCTTCGATATCCGAGGGCGCCTCCTCCCACCGGGCCGTCAGGGTCATATCGCCGGGAACGGCCTCTATGGTATCGCCGGGACGGTAGAGGTCTCCCTCACCGTCCAGCCAGCCGGTGAAGACATACCCCTTGCGGACGGGCGTGTCATCCGGCAGGTTGGCGCTGCCGTCCTTCTCCGCCTTGAAGGCATCGGGCATACCGGTAACCTCACCGGTCTCGCCCTCCACGCCGTCGTCGAAGCTCACGGTGACTACCGAATCGGGAGCGCGGGTGACGTCCACTGTGAAATTAGACATATAGGTTTTGCCGCCGTGATACATCCACCCGACCAATAACTCATAGTTGATCGTATCCCAATAGCCGGCCAGCCCATCCTCGAACGTCAGCTTTATAACGATCTCAACCTTGTCGCGCGGGGAGACGGTTGCAGGCAGCTTGGACGTGATCTCACTGTCGTGAGCAGGCCCATTGTTCATATTTGTTGTACCAGTCGTGTTGCCCCAATCGGTAAAAGTTTCGCCGGTATTATTGGTGAGGGTGCACGTCAGCGTGATTTCTTTTGTGCTGCTCTGATAATGCTCCGGCTCGATCTTCCAGGCGGGAGTAAACAAAGCATTAAAATCGCTCGAATCCTCCCACTGAGCGGTCAGAGTAATATTTTCGGTGATATTCTCAATGCTCTCTCCGGGCATATAAATTTCGTTATCGCCGCTGGACTTCCAACCCATGAAGAAACAATCGTTGCTATCCCCGTTTGGCGCCTGTGCGGGAATCGTATACGCATAGCCCTCCACGGCGGTATCCGTACCGCCGGGCATATTTGTTGCAGAACTCACAGAACCTTTTGCATATGTCACTGTATGCTGTGCGCCGACGTAGTACCTGCCGTCTTTCTCAAATACGGAGCCACCCGGCACAAGCTCCTTCACATCGCTGGAATAATCGCCGCCGGTGACTGTGGGCTTAGCATTTGTCTTGGCGTCATCGGCCAGATAGATAGCCGGAGCTTCGGCGCTCGCCTCTCCATACTTCCCGCTGGTGAAGGAGCCGCCGGAAATGCTGATCTGCGGCTTCGCGTCCGTGCTCTTGCTGCGGGTGACGGAAAGGGCGCTGCTCTCCTTGCTGGTAAAGGTTCCGCCGGTGATATTTATCACCACGTGACCGTAATAGTTTCCGGCCTCGTCATCGACGACGATGGCAGAGCTGTCAGTCGCAAGGTTGGCGCCTTCGGTCGGATGTGTCCCGCTGAACTCGCCCACCGCCGTAAGCGTGCCGCCATCGATGTTCAGCGTGCCGCTCTTGATGGCGACCGCGCTGTCGCCAGAGATTACGGCGTTGTCGGAAATGGTGGTGGTACCGTTCTGGGGCTGATAGATACCGAGTTTGCCTACGCCGACATCGATTTTGGCGTCTCCGGAAATATTAACAGTGGTATTTTGGCTTTGCTTAACTCCGTTGCCGGAGATGCCAACACCGCAGTTAGTTATCTCACCGCCGGTCATGTTGACAGTGCCGTTGCCGGCTACAAAAATCCCGTAATTGCAGTTAGTAATGATTCCGTCGGAAATATTCATCGTATGCGAAGTGTCTGCATTGTTAAACACCACTCCGCGAGCGCCGCCGCCGTCAATCGTTCCGCCATTAAAATTGACGATCGCCGGGTGTGGCGAATTTCCCCATTGGTTGGAGATCCATATGCACTCATTATCTTTTTGGAATTTCTCATCAAGGTTCAACTTGATCGTGCCACCGTTAATGGTTGTGGTTCCGCCATCAGCCTTGATCACGCAAAGGTCAGTCGTTGAATCTCCAGAATAGTTAGATGTTAAAGTAATTTCCGTGCTTTCGGATATAATCAGGCTTCCTGACTGAACCACGATTAAACCCTGTGAAGAACCGGAAACAGACCACGTTGCTGTCACCGTGCAGTCTTTGAGTTCCAGCGTACCCCAAAATGCCTTCAGTGCCGATGTAATAGAGCTTTCTATTGTCCCGTTGCAAATGGTAACGTGTGATTCCTTAGTACTATTTGTTCCAACAGAAATACAGTCACTGGAAGCCTCAAATTTCAGGGTATTCTTGTTCAAATCAATTTTTCCAGTAAATGTTGTAGTAGGAACATCATTTAGATCACTTGCGCCTGGTACAGTCACATCTTTCAGCAGCGTAATATCCGCTGTCCCCGCCTCGTTCGCCGCTGTGACGGCTTCAGCCAGGGTCGCGTATTTCGTATCGCCGATCTGCGCTTCGTTTGTCTCCTCCGCAAACGCCGTTCCCGGCAGCAACGCCACGGCCATGGCTATAGCCAACAGGCTCGCCAGAAGCTTGGAGAATCGTCCTTTCATTCTAATACCTCCTGTTTGAAAATGTATACTTTTTCAAACTCACCAGCCGAATTTGAAAACATGTCTATTATAAAATGAGGCGGCTTATTTTGCAACAAAAAAATACGGAAAATCTCACAGAAAAATGTGTTTGTAAAAGTATACCTTTTCAAACAAAATATGAGACTGTATTGAGAGGTATACGCTCCATTTTACAGTCCCATGACCGGAAAATTTGCAGGGCCCGCCATTCCTGGCGGGCCCTGCTGCGCGTTATTCAGTTGATGTCCGGCGTGATACTAGCGCCGGCGGCGGGGCTCACTTCCAGAATTCAGGATTCCGAAGCCGCTCAACGCTGCCGATGACGGCCACGAAATTCAATCCGCCGGCGAGCTCACGCTCGACGCCGACAGTTTTCCTTCTGGCGTTTTCCTTTCTTTTAGTATCATGCTTTTTCATAGTAATTTCCTCCAAATATATGTTCTGTCATTCCTCACGACACCGCTAATTATACGCATTTTTTACGCAAGGTAAATAGTGTATATTGCGTGATTACATTGTAAATATTGCGCATATATTTTTCTGGAATTTGTTAAAAACTCTCCCCAGCTCAGCGGACGGAGGCGCGGGGCGGGCCGTCAGAGCGGGATCCTTTTGGTGGAGATGTTGTCCACAAAGGCCCGGTCGTGCTCCACAAAGAGCATCGTGGGCTTGTAGGCGGAGATGAGCTCCTCCACGCGCACGCGGGAGATCACGTCGATATAATTGAGTGGCTCGTCCCAGATATACAGGTGTGCCTGTTGGCACAGGCTCCGGGCCAGCAGGGCCTTTTTCTTCTGCCCCTGGGACCAGGCTTCCAGGGGTTTTTCAAACTGCGGTCTTTCAAAGCCCAGCTTGCGCAGGATGGATTGGAGGATGCTCCTGTCCACGCCGTACCGCTCCGCGTAATCGGCCAGGGAGCCGGCAAGGCCGCCGGTGTTCTGGGGGACATAGGAGATGATGAGGTCGGACGCCGTGCGGAGCTCGCCGGTATGGGGCACGTTCTCACCCAGGATCAGGCGCAGCAGGCTTGTTTTGCCGCAGCCGTTGGGGCCAATAAGGGCGGCGCGGTCACCGGGCTTCACGTCGAAGGTCAGATTCTCCAGAACCGCGCGCCCGTCGAACGCTATTGACACGTCCCGGAGCTCCGCCACCCGCGCCGCCCGGTGGGTCAGCGGCGAGAGCTTCAGCTCCTCGTCCCGCTCGATGTTGTGGAGGAGCTTTGCCTTGTCCTCCGCCGCCCGCTCCCGGCGCTCCGCAATGGCCTTGGCTCTGCGCTGTTGTTTGGCGGCTTTGGCGGCCTGTTTCGGCGCCCAGCCGTGCTTCATATCGGCCTTGTCGGTATGGGAGACATATTTGGCCCGCTCCGCCCTGTCCGACCATTGGGCCCGCTCACGGGCAGATTCATTGAGCCGCGCGATCTCCGATCTAAGCTTTTCGTTCTCGGCCCTCTCAAATTCGTCCTGACGCCGCTTGTTCTCCCACCAGACGGAAAAGGGGCCGCGGGTGACCTCAATATTCGTGAGGTTGATGCTGAGGGTGTGGTCGGTGCAGGCGTCCAGGAGCGCCCGGTCGTGGCTCACCAGGATGAAGCCGCGCTTGCGGGCAAGGTACTCCCCCACCAGCTCCCGGGCCGCCATATCCAGGTGATTCGTGGGCTCGTCGATGAGCGGAAAAGCGTCGTCCCGGCAGAACATGGCCGCCAGCTCGCACCGGGTTCGCTCCCCGCCGGAGAGGGTGGACAGGGGCCGGTCAAGGGCCTCGTCGGGGATCCGGAGCCTAGCAAGCTCCCGCAAAAGCCGCCACTCCTCCACCGCCGGGGTGGCCGTCAGGAGGGATTGAAGGACGGGCAGGGACACGTCCTCCGTGCGGACGGGAAAATACGCAAAGGTGAGTCCCGGCGCGGAGATGGTGCCGGAGTAGTCAAGCTCCCCCATCAGGCACCGCAGGAAGGTGGTCTTGCCGCGCCCGTTGCGGCCCGTGAAGCCCAGACGCCAGTCGGTGTCCATGCGGAAGGAGACATTTTCAAAAATGTTGTCGTGGCTGCCCTCGTAGGCAAAGGTTAAATTTGTTACATCGATAAGCATTTTAAGCGCTCCCTTTCAGTAAAATGAGCCGCGGGAAGAAATCCCACGGCTCAAGCAAGGCGCAAATTGCCCCCAACGAGTGTGATCGGATGAATTTTCCTTCCCGCTTCCGGCGCCAGGGGCACAGCTGTCCCCTTTTACAGCGCCAATCGTTTTAAGCGAGATAAGAAGTCATCCTTTCACCTCCTATAAGGTTATCCTAAATATACCACGGGGGCCGGGATCTGTCAAGACGGCGGAAAATAAAAAAATATTGAAAAAGGGGTTGACAGAAGCGAGAAAAGTGAGTATAATTTCTTTTGCTTGCCACGGCGGCGTAGCTCAGTTGGCTAGAGCACGCGGTTCATACCCGCGGTGTCACCGGTTCAAATCCAGTCGCCGCTACCATGGGTCTTACGGGGAAGCCCGTAAGACCCACCCTACCGACCCACCCCAGGTTACGGCCCGTTGGTCAAGTGGTTAAGACACCGCCCTTTCACGGCGGTAACATGGGTTCGAGTCCCGTACGGGTCACCATCGGAGGCTTAGCTCAGCTGGTTAGAGCGCCTGCTTCACACGCAGGAGGTCACTGGTTCGAGTCCAGCAGTCTCCACCATGAAAATCCTTAGAGCCGCAACGGTTCTAAGGATTTTTCTTTATCCGTTTCTGTCCGATCCCAGCCGAAAAAAACAGATAATTTTGAGGTTATATTGAGGTTAAAATGTGGTTTTGAGGTTAAATTGAGGTTAAACCTCCGTGCCTAAAAATGGCGGGGTAATCGTGTAAAAATCGTGTAGTAATCGCCTGTCCATCGAGGGATTTTTGAGTGAATAATTTTTCACTTCCCATCTCTCCCGCCCCGCCTTTCGGCGGGGCTTTTGGGAAACACTACCCCCGGCGCGCCCTGTGCCGGTACGCCGGCGGAAGGTTAACTGGATTACTTGCTGTACAGGCCCATCCTGTCGTTGATCACCAGGATCCGCAGGGCGTCCTCGCTCAGATGGAGATCCGCGGGATATCCCTCCGCGTCCTTCTCCCCCGAACCGCCGCGTAAGGCGCCGGCCTTGCAAAGCTTCTCAACCGTGGGCGCGGCCCAGCTGGCCTCCGCCCGGATCTGACTCACCGTATCATAGGTTTTCACGTTCTCTTCCTCCTCCTTGTCTTTCATGGCGTCTGCCACGTCCTGCCGGAACCCGTCCATGGAATACCCCATGCGCGGGAACCAGTTTTCTACGTCAGAGTGATTTGACGCTATCCCCCGCCGCGCACCCTCCTTGTGGCAGATGACAACGCCGTCCGCCAGCGGGTCAAGGCCGTAGAGTTTGCAAAGGTAGGTCGTGAACTCCACGGCCTCCTTGTAGACGGCCCTGAAATACACAGGGTCGCTCAAATTGTCCTCGCATATCTCAAAGGAAATGTGCGTGGTGTTCCCACTCCCCTTCGGGCCGTAATAGCAGTGCCATGCCTGCATCCCCCACGGGAGCGTCTGCACCGTTGCGATAGAGCCGTCTGCCAGCTTGCCGATGAACGCATGGACGCACTTGCGCTTGTTTGGATCGTCGATGTGTCGGTTCCAATGATTTCCGTTGCTGTTCTTCCCCAGCGCGGCGATCAGCCCGTCATAATTTTCCTGCCCCGCCACCGGCTGAACGTACCGCCGCAGGTTGGGATTATTCACTCCGGTGGAATGTACCATCACGCCCCGGGGCTTCATCCCCGCCCCGGC
>CANQBA010000097.1 GCA_947589545.1 uncultured Oscillospiraceae bacterium
AGGATTTTTGAGCAGCTCATATATGCCGCAGCCGCGACAGCGGAACGGCCTGCGCCCCGGCTGACAACTTTGGCCTCTAAATGAAAATCCGCCATTCGGCATCACCTCGTCTTTCGTTTTCTGTTTCTCTTTTGATAAAAGAGAAAATGGGTGCGCCGTACAAATATGGCGCGCCCATCTCTGCGATAAAGCTGCCGGTGGCAGGTTTTCGCAGGCAGTCGGCAAGGCGTTTCTATCTTGGAAACACCTTGTCGGCTGCACAGACAATGACGGCTTGCGGCATTGTCTGCCCCCTCTGGAGAAGCGTCCTGTGGACGCTTCGTGAAGAGCGCACGAGCCCGACCAACGGGAGGGATACCACCGCCCGCTTGCGGGTGGTGAGTAAGTGCGCCCTTCGGGAAAAAAGAAAGAGCGTCCCGGTTGCCCGGAACGCCCCAAACGCCTCAGTTTTGCTTTGCAAGCCTGCACAGATAGTCCTCCAACATTTCCAGTTCCATCCCGGCGGCCTGCGGAAACGCTTTCTCCAGAATTGCGCCCTCCTGGATCAGCCGCCGCGTCCGAGCTTTGCGCTGCTTTATACGGTCACGGGCCTGGGCCTCCTCCAAACGGTGCCTGGCCTGGATCAGCTTCTTTTCATTGTCAGTCATAGTCCCTCCTTTCCGGTCCTATCGGACCCATTGGCACTAAAATTTATGATTTTGGTTCCAGCCCCTGTTATCTTGGCATCAAAAGAAACAAAAATAGCACCAGACGCCAAATCTACGCGCCGATACGGCGATTTGAGTATCTGATGCTATGATCTATGGTGCTGATTCTGCTCTCCGTGGTATATAACGGGGCCGTTTCCGGTATCAAAAACCGTCCACAAAGTCCAGCGCCATATCGTCTGCCTCCCGCTGGTCTTCTTGGGACACTTGTTCAACCGGAGCAGGTTGCGTCTGAATGACTTGCAGCAACTGGAGCAGCGTATCCGCCGCAGGGGGGGGAAGCCCCTTGGTTCAACCCGACCCGGACGGTTTCCAGTACCCGCAGGAGGAAGGCGTCCTCCTTCTCGCGGGTTTCCAGATAGGGGTCAGAGGCCAGCCTGTCCCGGCGCTCAAAGTAGTCGTTGACAGCGGCGATCACAGCCCTGCTGTATGAGCGATGCTCCCGCTTGTCCCGCCGCTGAAGGTGATCCCAAGCCGCCCGGTCTGCCGCTCTCTCCAGGTCAAACCGAATATTGGTGCTGATGATCCGCCTTTTACTCATACCGCGCCGCCCTTCCTGGCGCGGAGACGGGCCAGATACTCGTAGCCCTTGGCGGCAGCGCAAATATCGTCATTGATGACAACTCGGTCAGCCTCGAACTCACCAAAGTTTTTGACGAGGCGGCCACCGCCGCCGACCACATACAGCTTCATCAGCTCCGGATCATACTCATGCTCCCGCAGGCGGCGGAAGATGCCAGCCACATACTCTCTGGCTGTCGCTTGGATCGCAGACAGATAGCGTTCACTGATACTCACTGTCCCATGGCGGAGTACCTGGTCAATGATCGCCTCGTCAGCGGCGGAACCGTAGAGCTTCAGCAGATTTTCCCGGACAGCCAGCATACATTGATGCGTTCCATACTTCTCCGTGAAGCATTTCTTCTCCTGGGGGCGGCGGTCATTGATATACATGACGTTCATCGTCCCGTTTCCGATGTCCGCCAGCATATTGACGCCCCGGAATTCCCGCAGACGGTCAGCGACGGCGGCAAAGCCCTGGGGAAAAATATCCGCACCGGCAAAATCAATGTGGTACTCCACACCCCGGAAAATGAAATCCGCACTGTCCCGTTGAAGCAGGTATTTCCTGAAAGCGTCTTTCTGCTCACTGACCCAGGTGAGGGGCAGGCCCGCCGCCAGATGGACGCGGGCCGAGGTCTGCCTGCGGATATTCAGTTCCCGGCCAATGGCGGCGAGAGTCAGGATGAAGTAATCGCTGTCCGCCATCTTGTCGGCGGTGAACTCTTTGTGCTCCTCGCCGATCAGATAATAGCGGCCCTCGTAGATCAGCAGGTTGCTCTTGAAGGTCGGCTCCTTGTCGAAAGAGGCCACGCCGGTTTTGAAACAGCAGTTGGCAGTCTTGATATTGCCATAGCCGTGGTCGATGCCGATGATGATCGGTGCGTTGTGATCCAAAATGTTCATAAAACTCCTTTCCGCTGTGTCACAGCAATACATGATTTGTGGGCATGAAAATGCGGCCTGCACAAGCAGACCGCTCTTTTGTTACGGATAGCTAAAGTAGGCACGGTGTCGCTTTTAACGAGCCGTAACGCAATTCTCATAAGTTGTTACGGATAGACGTAGTGGAATTTGGTCCCACTATGTCTATCCGTAACACGCTGCCTATTCTTTCGTTACAGTTAAATCAGGTGGTCACCTTGCCCACTTGATTTATCCGTAACGTTTTGGCGGTAAGCCCGTTGCCGGCAGGCATTGCTGCAATAGAGCGCGTCCGAACGCTTGGGGATGAAGGGCCTTCCGCAGCACTTGCAGACCTGAATGCGGGGCGGTGCCATCAAGCGCCGCTGCTGCAACTGTTTCCGGTAGCCGATATTGCCGCATTTCTTGTAATAGCAGTATTTCTTGGACCAAATTCTGGTGTAGAACACTCTGCCGCAGCCCTCACAGATGATCCTGCGGATAGGGGTCACGGGCTTGTATTCGCCCCTGATCTGTCGTTCATAGTTGCGCTTTAGAATGTCCTGGTTTTGATGTTCCCAATCGCAATTCCACATGAATTTACCACCTTCCTTCTTATGTGGAGAGCGGCCCGCAACATTACGGACCGCCCTGTGATTTCGTCAAATATTTGCCGCCACTGCGGTTTCTATGACTGCCTATATGGAATCTGTCCTTTTCTTGGTGGCATTGCGTTCTCGCTGCATCCTTCGGTTGGCGTCCACCCTGCAAGCGTCTGAGCAATATTTGACACCCTTCCGTGAAGCTGTAAAGACTGTCCCACAGTTTTCGCAAGTACGATCGCGCTTTCTGGCTTGTGCCGCCTCACGGCGATAATATTGCTCCCGGCAATTGGGGCCGCAGAACTTGGCGTTAGGGCGCATGGCGGTGAAGGTTTTGCCGCAGGTCTGGTAAACCCTCTCAAACGGTGGACTCAGGTTTTCTCCCGCTTTCAGCCGCCGATACCGCTCCCGGCTGCGGATACGCTCCTTTTGCAGACGTTCCTGCTCTGCGATCTCCTCCGGGGTAGGTTCCGGCATGGGAGCATCGAATTTGCCGATGAACTTCAGATAAATGTCCACCTCCTGCACCCGGTCACCCGTGGATCTGTCCGGGGCGTGGACAACGATCTTCTCAACGAACTCGTTGATCATCGGTGTGGTCAGCTCTGAAAAATTCGTATACTTCTTTGCAAGGTCGAGAAATCGCCCCACATTGGCGGTGTCCTGCTCAAAACAGCCTAACGCGGATTCACCTTCCGCGATAGACTGTCGGAGTAACATCTGCTCCTGCTCGTACCCGGTGAGGAGGGTGTCAAAACGTTCCTCCCCAATGCGTCCCACCGCATAGGATTCATACAGCTTCTTGATGATGATGTCCAGCTCATCAAAGCGCCGCTTGTCCTTGTTCAGCCTACGCTTCAAATCCTTTGCCGCCTGCGCCTGCTGGACCTGGGATGCCGCCCGAACTTTTTGAATGAACTCGGCCTCGTTGGAAATAGCGTAGGTGCTGGTGATTTTGATCGTCTCCAAAATCAGCGTTCTCAGCGCCTTGGTGGAGATGTGGTGACTGCTGCAAGCAGACGTCTTCCTTTGTCCCGCAAGCTTATACGAGGAACACTCGTAGGCGTCCGATGGATAAGGCTTTGCCTCGCTGCCCCGCGTCCGCTGGTTATACATCTTTGCCCCACAGTCAGCGCAGAACACCAGTCCGGTCAGGGGATTCGCCTCGCCCAGCGTATCGATCCGGCGCGGCGTTCCCCGCAGCTTATGAACAAGCTCCCATGTGGCTCTGTCTATGATGGCCTCATGGGTATCCTCAAAGATCAGCCAGTCTTTCGGTGCGTGGAAAATGGGCTGCTTATCCTTATAGGATTCCTTGTGGGAGCGGAAATTGACCGTGTGGCCCATATACTCCGGCTTGGATAGTATCCGCCCCACGATAAAGTCACTCCAGGCATAGGGCCGGTCAATGCTTTCCTTGCTTTTCCATGGCCCCCGTCCTTGTCTTGCCAGATACGCCGCTGGCGATTCCACCTTGTCCCGATACAGGATATTTGCGATGTCACTCAGCCCATGCCCTTCAATGGCTAGCTGGTAGATGCGCCGCACGACTGCCGCCGCTTCCTCGTCAACCAGCCAATGGTACTTGTCGTTGGGGTCTTTCTTATAGCCGTAAATAGCCTGATTGGTGGTCGGCTTGCCGGATTCGCCCTTGATTCGGATAGCGGTACGCTGTTTGCGGCTCAGGTCGCGCAAACACCACTCGGACATGATATTGACAAAAGGGGCGAACTCGCTGGAGTTGGGATCGTTGCTGTCAATGCTGTTCCCGATGGCAACGAAGTGGATACCATAGCGTTTGAAAACGACCTCCGTGTAGAAACCGGTCTGGAGGTAGTCTCTCCCAACCCGGCTGAGGTCTTTTACCAGGAGATGCGCTACCTTCCCGGCCTCAATGTCGGCAATCAACTGCTTCCATGCAGGCCGGTCGAAGTTACCGCCGGACCATCTATCATCTGTGTAATGGACGATATTACCGTAGCCGTGGTCGGCAGCATAGCCCTCCAAGTATCGCTTTTGATTGATGATCGAATTACTGTCCCCAGCCAATTCGTCGTCGCGACTGAGGCGTTCGTATAACGCTGTGATTTTTGTTTCCGTCTGTCTGGCGCTCATATCAGGCGCTCCTTTCAGACTGACGGCTCATTTGTGGCACGTCCATCATACCACGATTTGCGGGTGATGCCACCCCTTCACGCTGGATCAGCCGCAAAATTTTGTCCTCCATGGTTTCCGCGCCGCCCGGGTCAGTGAATACGTTTACTTTGAAAATGGTGCTTCCGATTCTTCGGGTCAGGGTGCTGCTGGTTTTTTCCATTGTACTGATACCACTTCCTTTCAAAAAATATGAGGCATATTGGCCTTCTGATACCAATATAGGGAGGAAATGGTACAGGTCGAAAAAATATGGCGTTATTGCAATTTGGAGCCTTTTCAACGATGAAAATTGCAAAAATGCAAGGAACACAAATCGACCAAATATGACAAAAACTGTTGTCAAAATAAGGTATACTCTGATATGATAGGAGGGATACCAGAATGGACCAGAAATATTTACCGGGGACCGTCCGGGAGCGGATACAGGATCAGTTGAAGGAACGGAAAATCACGCAGGCTGAACTCGCTGCAAAGATCGGTATGGCTGAAAGCTCACTCAGCCGCTTTCTCAGTGAGCGGACAGACAAAATTGGCGATGAATATATCATCAAAATTGCGGACTATTTGGGCGTGTCTACTGATTTCATCCTCGGACAGACAGATTTCCCCGAACGGCGCAATTATGATATAGGCGAACTTGGTCTGTCCCACAAGGCGGCGATGGCGCTGTATGCCAGGAAAGTTGATACCGATGTGGTCAACCGCATTTTGGAAAATCCGAGGTTCCCGGAAATCACGCGCATGATTGCCCGTTATTTCAAGGATAGCTTTGCCGAGAGCATCGCGGGTCAAAATGCCATGTGGGACACGCTGATACAATTCGCCGGCACGGTGGATACCAGCAATCTGACAAACCCGCAGGAGGGGATAGAAGCCGCTGCCCAGATCCTCACCATGCAAAAGGCGCCGCTTCATGCGATAGATATTGCCATGATCCAGAACGCCCTGATGGAAATGCTACTGGACATCAAAACCGGAATTCGGACACATACCCCGGTGACAGAGCTGGCTACCAGGCAGATCACCCAGGCCATGATAGACGCCATGGAAAAGGGCAGCGCGGAGCAGCCGCTGATGCCACAGATCTCCCTTGAACAACTCGCGGAAGGTTACTCTGTATACACGGGCGCCTCATCAGAATTGGGCGAACAGTTTTCCAGGCTTATCAAGGATTTCATTGAGGGGTACATAGATATTGCACAGAAGCAGGGCTTGACGAATGGAACTCCTGACGAATGAGCAGCTCTGTGTGCTGGCGCAGGCGGGAGATGAACAAGCCCTATCTCGGCTGATAGAAAACAACCTCCCGTTTATCCGGCAGACCGCTGATCAGCTTGCCGAAGATCCGTTGAGGAAGGAGCAGCTTGCTTCGTGCGGTATCGACGCGGATGATCTCGCACAGGCTGGTTCTATCGGGTTGTGGATGGCTGTCAGCGGTTACGACCTCTCCAGTGGTAACAGGTTTTTGAGCTATGCCGCCCCCGCAGTCAGACGCGCCATGCGTGATTTGATCCGCCAGTACAGCCGGGATGCCACATGGCGGTTGAAGAATAACAAGGCCAATACGTGGAAAATCGTATACCTGGACGAGTCCTTGGAGGATGCCGGAGGGGATACGATGGAAAGCCTGATTGCGTTACCTCATGCTAAATCACCTGAGCAAATCTGCATTGAACAGGAAACAGCAGCGGAGTTGCATGATGCGATGGATGCCCTGCCAAACCGGGAGAGCGTTTATATCAGATATCGCTATGGCTTTGCGGAGGGTGAGGCCCATCCGCTTTCGGAAACCGCGCAGCACTTTCGGCTGACTGAAAGCCGCGCAAAGAGCGTGGAGCGTTCCGCGATGAAAATGCTGAAACGTGAGCTGCTGATCGAGATCCCAGAGCGGGCTTTTGTCAAAGCGGAGGACAGGCTGACCAAAATGTTGGTTGACGTGGGAGAGCTTCATGCGGTAGAGCTTCGCCTGAGATCTCAGAAAAAACGCGGCAAGAAAATAACCGCCGCAGTCTACGAATATCTCGCGGACTGCGGCGGCAAATGGGGAGAGCTCAGGTATAATTTCATGGATGATACAGCGGAGGTTCTGTTGCTGGCCGAATGGGATACGATGCTTAGCCACAGATTCGCCATGCGGGCTATCGAATATCTCAAAGAACATGGCAGTAAGACCCTGCCGGAGAAAATCACACTGACTTTCATCGGACCAGAAGAAATTTCAGATTTGAGGTGCTTGCAATGAAGATCCATCTGGAGCAGGTGATCGACATGATTGAAACCGCCGATGATGCGTTCACCTATTTCTATGACACACAGACTGGCGAAACGGTTTATTTGCAGGACGAGATCATCACAGGTGAGCGTAATGAAGAACTGGAAGAATTGATTGAAAACTCACCGAGGGGCCGTTTTTTGCGATTCCCGACCAAATACGATATTCACGAGTATCGCATTATGGAGAGTTTCGTGGGAACCCTGCCTCCCGGGGCGGCCCGCCAGGAGCTTGCCAACGCAATTCGCGGCAGGGGTGCGTTCCGGCGATTTAAAAACGGTATCTACTATCATCGAATTGAGCAGCAGTGGTTTGACTATCGGGAGCAGGCATACCGGGAGATCGCCATACGATGGTGCCGGGATGTGGGGATCGAGTACACAGAAGAAAATTGACCGCAGGGGGATGGCCGCAATAGCGGTCATCCCCCTGCGGTGCAGTCTGTCAAAAAACCTCCCATTTCCCCCTCAAATGTGGTACAATAGTGCGTGAGGTGAGAATCATGGAGGAATGG
>CANQBA010000098.1 GCA_947589545.1 uncultured Oscillospiraceae bacterium
ACAGGCTCCTGACCGGAAAACATAAATTAACATAGGGGTGTTCACAATGTTTCCCTACGGCACCGCCCCGAGCGGCGAGGATTATTCGTGTCAGACGAGGAAACCGGCGCAGGGAATACCCATTGGTATTGCCAAGACGGCTGACGAAGTATCCGGGATCCCCATCGGGCCGTTGCCCGATGGGGAAAGAACGAGCCGAGCCAGCGCCTGAGGGCGAATACTTGGAGCCCGAGGCAAAGCGGCTCGCGTGAGGACGCAAAAAGGCCGTCGCGAATGGCTTATTTTAATTAGATATTAGTATAAAACAAAAGACCGTTGACACTTTACCGGGAAACCGGTGTGTCAACGGTCTTTTTTTCGTCCTCACCCGAGCGCGCGGTACAATGAATCGATCATATCGCTCCGTTCGACCTGATCATGTGCTCCCTGATCTCAGCCTCATGCTCCTGGCAGTAAGCGAAGCTGCCGCGCATGAAATCTTCAATACGCTGAGATTTGTACATGGCATCCAGCGTTTCCAATACTGGCACACCCCCCATCCTCATGTCAAAGAAGCAGGGATAGACGCATCCTCCGTTTTCTCTGGGGAAGTAAGGATTGATTGAACTGAGCCGCCGGTCCTTCATGACCGATTCCACCACCATCTCACTCAGGATCCATTTGAGCGAGGGGCGCTCGTACTCATCGTAACCGTCGCCGAACAGCCGGTTCCACACATAAAACCACATAAAGTGTACGAGCTCATGGATGCTTTCGCCGATGGCTCCTCTTTCGCTGTTCAGATAAAAAACATCAAAGCGGCGCTCCCTGAGAAAACGCGGTTCGATGGGATTCATGGTGACATTGCACCGCAAATCGTTGAAAAGGCCGGAACAGTCAACGCCAAATGCGTCCGATAAGGCGGCGGATATCTGTGATCGGCAAGCCTCCCAATATTGAGCGTACATCAGTACTTTTTTATTGATCGTCTCCTCCAGCCCGGTATAGACCTCCCGCAGGGTCTGCTCTATGTATTCTCTCCTTTTGGGAAACGGCAGGCTGCCGGCGTAGGCCCTGTCAAGCCGGGGGAAGAAATGAAATAAGGGGTCTGACCAAAAGGCGGATCCTCCCTCGGTTTGGAACTCCATGATCCGCGCGATCATATAGTCCGCCCCGGGATTTGCAAAGGTTACATTCATTTGAGGCCTCCTGGCATCGATTGGAGCGTCCCTGTCCGTTCTTCCGGCCTGTTTTCATGACAAGCTCAAACGGTATAGCTGAGGGGATTCAGTTGCTGCTCCTGGAGCACTTCTCCGCGTCGATGGCCAGCACCAGCATCAGCGCCTGAAGGGCGTCCCGGGGATCCCGGACGTCGATGACGTAGGTGTCCGTCCAGTGCATCAGCTCCTTGGACACCGTGGCCACGCAGGAGCCGGTTCCGTCCGTCACCGTGTAGTCCCACTCCAGGAAATCCCCCTCCACCCGCCAATCCCGGCAGTCGATGTTGTACCTGGGCCGGAAGAAGGAGAATTCCCGGTTGATGCACCCCACATACGTCTCGCCGATGTACATCTCAAACCTGGGCAGGAGGGTAAAGATCCGCTCCTTCACCGTCCCCGCCTCCGCGCCGTACTGGTCGAAGATTTTCAGACAGTGGCCCCAGCTCAGCTGACCCTTCACGGTGTAGAGCACCCCGCCGGCCTCGTCGTAGATGTCGTAGCTGTCGAACCAGGAGAAAAAGCGCTGCTTGAAAAGCATCCTCATAGGCGCGCCCCCGTCACATCTTCTCCGGCGCGCTGACTCCCAGCACCGCCAGACCGTCCTCCAGGACGACGCGCACGGTGTCCGCCAGCTTCAGCCGGGCGTCCAGCAGCTCCTCCTCCGCGCCCCGGATGCGGCAGGCGTTATAGAACCGGTGGAACCGGGCCGCCAGCTCCATGAGATACCTGTTCACGCGGCTGGGGTCGTAGTCCCTGGCCGCCAGCTTGATCTCCTCGGGGAAGGCGGAGATCTGCTTGATCAGCGCCTTTTCCGTCTCGTCCGTGAGAAGCTCAAACCGCAGCTCCCCCGCCGGCTTCACCGGATGGCCGTCCCCGGCCAGGAGGCCCGCCAGGGTGCAGATGCGGGCGTGGGCGTACTGGACGTAGTAGACCGGATTCTCGCTGTCCTGCCGCACCGCCAGATCCAGATCGAAGTCCAGGGGGCTGGTGGCGGCCCGGTTGTTGAAATAGTACCGCGCCGCGTCCACGCTGATCTCGTCCAGCAGGTCGTGGAGGGCGATGGCCTTGCCCGTCCGCTTGGACATCCGCACGGGCTGTCCGTCCTGTAAAAGATTTACCAATTGCATAAGAACGATGACGATGCGCCTGGAGCCCTCCAGCCCCAGGCCGTCCACGGCGGCCTGAAGCCGGGCCACATGGCCGTGGTGATCCGCGCCCCAGACGTTGATGACCTTAGAGAAGCCCCGCTTTTCGATCTTATTGCGGTGGTAGGCGATGTCGGCGGCGAAGTAGGTGTAAAAGCCGTTGGCCCGCCGGAGGACGTCGTCCTTCAGATCCAGCTTCTCCGCCTCCTCCGGCGTCTTGCCCTCGGTGACATACTTTTTCCGCAGAAGCTCGGCGGTCTTGAGCCACAGGGCCCCCTCCTTGTCGTAGGTCCAGCCGTTCTTTGTCAGAAGCTCCACCGTCTCGGCCACATAGCCGGACTCGTGGAGGCCCGACTCCAAAAACCACTCGTCGTACTCGATGCCGTATTTCAAAAGGTCGGCCTTCATCCGGGGAATGTTCCGGGCCAGGCCGAAGGATGCCATCTCCTCCTGCCAGGCATCCTCATCCTTCCCCTCCGGGAAGGCGGGATGCTCCGTAAGGAAGCCCCGGGCCAGCTCCCGGATGTCCTCGCCGTGGTAGCCGTCCTCGGGGAAGGCGAAATTCTCCTCCCCCAGCTTCTCCTGCATGGCCCTGGCGTAGATGGACACGGCGAATTTATGCACCTGGTTGCCGGCGTCGTTGACGTAGAACTCCTTCCACACGTCAAACCCCGCCAGCTTCAGGACGTTGGCCAGGGTGTCCCCCAGCACGCCGCCCCGGGCGTTGCCCATGTGCATGGGGCCGGTGGGGTTGGCGGACACGAATTCCACCATGACCTTCTCTCCGCCGCCCACGTCGCACTGCCCGTAGCTTTTCCCCTGGGCCTCCACGGCGCGGAGCACGTCGCCGTACCAGCGGCTGCCCAGGCGGAAGTTGATAAAGCCCGCCCCGGCGATGCTGACGCTTTCGAAAAACGTGTCCGTCAGGTCAAGCTCGGCGCACAGCGCCTCGGCGATCTTTCGGGGGGCCATGCGCAGTTCTCTGGCCGCCGCCATGGCGGAGGAGCTGGCGTAGTCGCCGAAGACCACGTCCTTGGGGATCTCCACGGTCCCCCGGAGGGCGCCTCCGGCGGGGAGCGTCCCCTTCCGGACGGCGCTCTCATAGGCCCCGTTCAAAAGCTCCTCGATCTGCTTTTTTGCCTCGTCTATCAGGTTCATCCTCAAAAATCCTTTCCCTCTTTGGTAACGGTATATTTGATCTCCAGCGTCTTTCTCACCGGCTCGCCGCCCAGGCGCTGGTAAAATTCCGCCCACAGGCGGCCTTTTGTCTCCCGGATCTCCAGCCTCAGCTTCCGGGTGTCCACCCGGATGTCCGCCGTCCCGTGGGGCGTGGCGTAGGTGAACACCGTGGGGATCCCCGGCCTGAGCTGTTCCCTCATGGCGACGGCCCCCCGGCGCTCTATCATCAGCTCCCCGTCCCCGGCGGAGATCTCCACCTGGCCGTCCAGGCCGTTCTCTCCGTTCTCCTCATAGCGCAGCCGCAGGCGGCCCTCCGCCGCCTCCGCCGTGCCGTCAAAGCACTGGCGGATCCGGTCGTCCCCCTCCCGCAGCTCCACCGTGATCCTGGCGGCGCTCACACCGCTTCCCCCAGGGTCACCCGCTTGACGGAGCCCTCCACGGGGACGCCCAGGAACAGCGACGCCGTCTGGGCGAAATCCTCGGCGCTGTCGGTGACAAAATAGCTGACGGCGCCCTTTTCCCGATCCGCCAGGGCGTCTTCCCGCTCCAGGCGGCTTTTCACCAGGGCCGCGATCTCCGCGCCGGAGTCGATGAGGGCCACCTGCGGCCCCATGATGCGCCCGATGGTGCCGGCGATCAGCGGGTAGTGGGTACAGCCCAGGATCAGCGTATCCACCCCGGCGGCCTTCAGATCCGCCAGATACTCCCGGGCCACCAGCTCCAGCACCGGATCCCCGTCCCCGATGCGCCCGTCCTCCACGATGGGGACGAACAGGGGGCAGGCCCGCTTGACGATCCGCGCCCCGGGCATCAGCGCCAGGATCTTCTCGTCATAGGCGGTACTGCGGATGGACGCCTTGGTGCCGATGAGGCCGATGCGCCCGTTTCGGGTCTTTCGCACCGCCGCCGCGGCGGCCGCGTCGGCCACGCCGCAGACGGGGATGGGGTAGTCCCCGGCGATCTCCTCGATGCCGTTGGTGCTCACCGTCCCGCAGGCGGCCACCACCGCCTTGATATCGTACCGCCGCAAAAAGGCGATATCCTGCCTTGCGTAAGTCAAGATCGTCTCCCGGCTCTTGCCGCCGTAGGGCACCCGCCCCGTATCCCCCAGGTAGATGATATCCTCCCCCGGCATCAGCTCCCGGAGGCGCTTCACACAGGTAAGCCCCCCCAGCCCCGAGTCGAACACCCCAATGGGTCTGTGATCCATAGCCCGATCCTCCAAATCACACGGATAATCAATAAAAATAAAGAGGTTCCCTAATACTATATTCTAAACGGAGAAATAAAACAAGTGTTTTCTGATGAATCTTTTTCGGACTGTCCGAAAACAGTAGAATTCTCGCTTCCATTCTGCTATAATGGGGTGTGGAAGGACGGAGGTAAGAAACATGATCCATTTTGACCTTTCAGGGAAGGATTTCCGGCGGCTTTTAGATCTGGTGTACATCGGCAACTGGGTACTGAACTCCACCCGGGGCGACGACCGGATCCCCGACTACGACCGGGTGGAGAGCCTCATTTTCGCCCAGTGTCTCCAGCAGGAGGGGACCCAGGAGCTTTACGACATCGAGGACGGCGTCGTCCTGCCCTCCGTGGCCTTCTCCGAGGGCGGCATCCACGAGGCCATCATGGATTATGAGGACGCCGTCTTTTTCGACATTCTGGCCGAGGAGCTGGCCCGGCGGGATATGGAGCTGGCCAACGAGTCCGAGGAGGACTACCGGGAGCTGGAGCGGCGCATGGAGGAGTATCTGGACGAGTTCGACGAGAACGGCCTGGACGATCTTTTCCTTGACAAATAACGGATTTTGTCCTATCGTAATAGGATAGAGCATTGAGGTTTCGGAACCGGCGGGCGGCTTTTCGCCGCCTATCCCCTGTACCAAGGAGCGGCTTATGGCTAAAAATAACAAAAACAACAGCTCCGGCTCCCGCGGCTGGCTGATTTTTCTGGGCTTCCTCTTTCTTATAAACTTTTCCTGGGCCTGGCCCCTGCTGCCCCTGGCGTTCGTGGGGATCGCCCTGTGGAAATCGGGCCTCCTGGGCGGCCGGACCACGGAGAAAAACATCTCCTCCGACTCCCGGCAGGAGGTGCGGATGGACAAATACCGCATCATGACCGAGGGGCGCAGCGTGGAGTCCATCGACTACCTGGCCTCCGCCGTGGGCGTCAGCTTCGACACTGCCATGCGGGATCTGCAAAAGATGGTGGCCGAGGGCCGTTTCGGCCCCAGGGCCTACATCAACTATGTGGACAAGACCGTGGTGCTGGATCCCGCCGCCCAGGCCCAGGCGCAGGCCCAGGAGCTGAAGCGGCAGGCCCAGGATCTGAAGAAGCAGGCCCAGGATCTAAACCGCCCCTCCGGCGGCAAGGAGGGCTCCAACATGGTCTCCCGGGCCGCCGAAAGCGATGCCAAAAAGAAGGCGTCCGCCCAAAAATCCGCCGGGAGCGCCGCCAAGACCGCCCCCAAGGCCCCGGCCGCCGGCCCCTACGCCACCCTCAACAAGGTTCTGCTGGTGCTGGGCATCGTCCTCTCCGTCCTGGGCGGGGGCTTGGCCCTGAGCATACTCTCCGGCCCGATCCCCAGCTTTCTTTATGATACGCTTCCGGCCCTCATCCCGCCCCTCTCCGTTCTGGCCAGCGGCGTGGGGTGCCTTGCGTACCGGGGCTTCCTCAAAAAGAGGGAGAACCGCTTTAAGGTCTACGAGGCCGTCTGCGGGGGCCGGGACTACGTGAAGATCGACGAGCTGGCCTCCAAGGCCGGCGTCTCCCCCCGCAAGTGCAAGCGGGATCTGGAGGCCATGCTGGAGAAAAAGCTGCTCCCCGGCAGCGCCTACATCGACCAGGGCGACGGCCTGCTGGTGCTGAAGCCCGGCGCGGCCCCCAAGGCCGAGCAGGAGCCCGTCACCGAACCTGAAAAGGACAACGAGGACCGGTACAAGGCCATCCTCAAGGAGATCCGCAAGCTCAACGACGACATCCCCGACGAGGGCGTCTCCCGGCGCATCGACGAGATGGAGGAGCTCACCAGCCGCATCTTCCGGGCCGTCCAGGAAAAGCCCGAGAAGGAACCCCAAATCAAGTCCTTTATGAGCTACTACCTGCCCACCACCTTAAAGCTCCTGGGCACCTACGCCGAGTTCGAGAAATCCGGCGCCTCCGGCGAGAACATCCAGTCCACCAAGGCGGAGATCGAGCGTATTCTGGAGACGCTGGTGGACGGCTTCCGCAAGCAGCTGGATAAGCTCTACGAGTCCGAGGCCATGGATATCTCCTCGGATATCGACGTGCTGGAGAACATGCTCCGCCGGGACGGCCTCACCGGCGACGGCAGCGCCTTCAACGTCCGCCAGTCCGGCAAATAGCGGCTCCTAAAGGGCTTCGCGGCGTCTCAGCCCCCGGACGCACCTCTTTTTTCAACACAGGCAGCAAGAACGCACCAATATATCAAAACGGCGATCTCAGCAAGCGAATGGTAAATATTTACCTCCAAATATCCCGTTTGTGTACGCGGGAACAGTTCAATCCCGCCAAGCACGGCAAAACCGACAATGGCCGCGAGATTAGCCTTCCTGATCGTCTTATCTTTGACAGGCGCAAGGATCATCAAAGAAAAGGGGCTGTGAAAAGTTGAGCTTGTAGATGCTCTTTTTCGCAGCCCCATTTCAGCCTGTCAAAAAGCCAAGACGGACAAAGGCCAAACGGCCTTTGTCCGTCTCAGTCTGTCAAAAAACCTCCCATTTCCCCCTCAAATGTGGTACAATAGTGCGTGAGGTGAGAATCATGGAGGAAT
>CANQBA010000099.1 GCA_947589545.1 uncultured Oscillospiraceae bacterium
GTGTGGCAGAGACATTCTATAAAGCCGACCGCATAGTCCGCAGCGTCCTTGTCGTAGTAGGAGTCGCTGGCCTTGAAGCGGGTCGGCGTGTATTTCTTCAGTTTTCTCGTATGCGGTCACCTCCTTGAAATGGGCATAAAAAAACAGCCCCACGGCTGTAACGAGGAACAGAGCCTTGCGGCCCTATCCCTTGGCAGGATTCAGTTGTTGGTCGGCTTTACTCGACGATCTCCCATTCGCTCATGCAGAAGTTGGAGAGGGAGTAATACTCGATGTCGCAATCCGGGTGCCGTGCGGCGTATGCCGGATTTGTAGCCATGACTCCGAGGTCATCGTCTCCAAAGGCATCCGATGTGGCGTACACCACCTCGGTTTCCCCGCTGTCATGCCGGAGGGTCATTCCCTCCCGGATCTCCCTGCCGTGCTTGTCGTTGTAGGTGTGTTTCATGCCCGTCATCCTTTCTTTTTCACATCGCCTTGCTCATCGCCCAGGCAATGGCGTGGCCGTTGTCGGTGTAGGTCTCATCGGAAATGGCGACCAGCTCTATCTCGGCTTCGCAGGACCGGTCGGAAGTGGTGTAGCGGTAAAGGGCTCCGTAGTAGCTGCGCCCGTTGGGGTCGTAGTAGTAGCCCGCGGTCAGGACGTAGCCGCCGAAGTTCAGGGTCGCGCCGCCAAGGTTCATCATCCGGGACTCAAGGTTCTCGGGGGTGGTGGTCTGGGGAAGTCTGTAGGTGTTTTTCATTTTGGTGTCCTCCGTTTTTGTGGTTTTTCCCTTTCGGTACTTGTATTAATCACTCTAAACGGAGATAATAGCAAGACAATTCTGAGCCATAAACTACACAAATAACGAAGGTATAAATTGTGCTGTATATATAGGCCGTAACGAGGAACAGGCCCTTTCGGGCCGTCCCCAGAGGCCGGAGCCTCTCAGCGGAGCTTCAGCGTCTCGCTGCGGTAGACGATGTAGTAACCGGCGCTGTTCTTCCGGAGCTTGATGTCGGCGTTGGTGATGCGCCTGACCCCGAGGCGCCTCTGGATGAGGCTTCTGGCAATCTCCAACCTCCGGCCCTCCAGCGGCAGCTCGGTGAAGCCGGCGTTGAGGCCCTCGGCGTTGCGCCAGTGTGTCCGGCGGCGTTCGGCGGCGGCCTTGGACTCCTGCTCGGTGCCGTAGAATGGCTCACCGGTCCGCTTGTCCTCGCCGAGCTTGTAAAACCGCTCGGTGTGAAGGCGCTCAAGCTCGCCGTTCCAAATGATGCCGCGCTCCCTGTGGAGGTTCGCCTCCACGCCCCGGCTGCCGTTCCCCCCAACAATGATCTCCGTGCCTTCGCAGCCGGGCCTTGCGAAATCCCTGAAGTCCTCGACCAGGATGCGGAGGACCTTGACGCCGTCCGTAAGGTCGATGTGGGCCTTCTCACCCTGGCTGCCGCTCATCGTCGTGGTGTTGATGACGAACCCTTTCGCAAGGTACTCGGCGGCGATCTCGGTGAATCTGCGGTTGATGTCTGTGTACTTCATTTTTTTGACCTCCGTTTTTTGTGGTTTTTTCCTTTCGGTACTGTATTAATCACTCTGAACGGAGATAATAGCAAGACAAATTAAAGCATAAACTACACAATTATTCGCGGTGGAATATGTGTAGTTTATGCTTTTTCTGTATTTTCAGAGGTGGATTTCCTCACCGGTGAGAATGTCCCGGACCGTGGCGCCGGGGCCGAAGGCGGCCCGCATCTCAGCCAGCTCCTCGGGGCTGTGCGGCCTTCTGGCGGCGCGGTAGGATGCCAGTGCCTCCTCGGTCTCGGCCCGACGTGCGGCGTTTGTGGCGGCGACGTTGACCTTGTCCGTGACGTGGACCAGCCGCTCCAGCTGGTCCTCCATCAGCGCCCTGCCAAGGCTGTTCCGGGCAACCCCGTTCTCGTCAATGGTTATCCGACCGGTTTCGAGGTTGGCCTTGGCAGCGGCCAGCTCCTGTTCCGCTGACCGCTGCCAGAAGGGGCCGAGGGCCCCGCTGAGTTCCTGCTCGAATCTGCTCATTTCCGCATCCCCCTCTTGGCCTCGGCCACGTTCCAGCGGCGGTCCATCTCGGTCATCAGGAGGTGGTCCTCAAGGATGAGGGCGCGCTTCTCGGTGAGGTTGGTGGTCTTGCTGAGCTTGGCGCGGTTGGCGTTGAGCTTTTCCTCAAGCTGTATGTAGGTCATCTTCTCGATCGCCATTGTTGTGTCCTCCGTTTTTTGTGTTTTTTCCCTTTCGGTACTGTATTAATCACTCTAAACAGAGAATATATCAAGAATATAATGCGTTATAAAATACACGATCTTTGAGGGTGTAAATTGTGTACTTTACCGCAGGCGCGGCGCGTGGCGGTGGATGGTTTCGATGATGGAATTCTGCTCTTCGATGCTGACTCCGATGCTCTCCAGCGCCTCCCGTGTGCCGCAGTCCGGGCAGATGAGGGTCGTGTTGTCTTCCCTCGAAACCGCTGGCCGTCCGTAGTAGGTCTTGCCGCAGCGAGGGCAGACGGCGGGGCGGGACTCATTGACCTCCTTCATGTTCCTTCACCTCCATCCTGGACCGGCTGTAGTCAGCGGCCTCAAAAAGCCTGTCAAGGTCAAAGCCGAAGCAGCGGTACCCCTCGGCGCAGGTCCTCATGTAAAGGGAGGAGGGGGAGCCGTGCTTTCGCTCCTCGTGCATGATGTAGACAAAGGCCCTTCTGCGGCGCACCTTGCCGCTCTGGATTCCCTTGACCGGCAGCACCAGCTCCTTTTTGTAGTAGAAGCTGGGGAATCCTTCATAGCGGTCCAGCGCCAGCTCGTCCGCGTCAGTGACCGACCAAACGGCGACAGGGACCGTGCGGCCCTTCTCCGGCTCGATGGTGAGGTAGGAGCCGGTCATGCTCCCCTTGAACATCAGCCGGTAATCCTCCAGCTCCGAGGTGCCGATGATTCTGGCTGTTGGGCAGCGCCCCAGCATCTGGCGGACGTTGAGGTTGCTGCCGTAGGCGATGTAGTATCTTTTCTCCATTTTGAAACCGTCCTTTCTGAAGGACTCAGGTTAAAGGTCCTTCTACCACCTTAAGACCGCCGAGGCGGTCAAAAGGCAGGGCATTTAACCTAAGCCCTTCAAGCGGCGCGCCCGCTTCTGAAGGCCGCGTCCCCGTCCAGGCGGCGGGTCAGGAGGTCTCTGGCGGTCTTGAACTCGTCCCCGATGAAGCCGAGCCGCAGGAGCCAGGTCCTCATGGCGTATTTGGGGTTCTCGTTCTGCTGGGGCTTGGGGCTGGCGGTCCGCACCGTCTTCGCCATCTGGCTGAGGGCGAGGCAAAGCTGGATGTAGCTCTTGAGCTGTCCGGCGTGGAGTCCGTTCTGCTTGCCGTTCGCCGGAGCATCGAACTGGAAAAGCCGGAACTCGATGGTGCCCTTGGTGAAGGTGGCGTGGAGGTTTAGCATATGGTAGCGGCTGCCGTTGTAGTGTCCGGTCCTGTTGTAGTCCTCGCCCTGACTGCCGTACCATACATCCGCAAGCTGGGCCATTGTGGTGGGCTTTTTGCGGTTGAGCTGGTCGAGGAACCGAGGGTCCACCGTGCGGCAGTAGTGGTTCATGCGGCCGCGGTCGATGTCAAGGGCGTCCGCCAGCAGGCTCTCGTGGCTGGCCATGATGTTGGCCAGGTTCCGCAGGCTCTGTGGGGTGTGGCCCTTGGCGCCGATGTGGATGTGGACTCCGCATCCTCTGGTGGCGTCGCTTTTGGCTCCGGCGTGGCGCAGCCTCCGAATCAGCTCCTGCAGGGTGTCCATGTCGGCGTAGGTCAGGATCGGGGTGACCATCTCGCACTTTTCGCTGTCGGGTCCGGCGATGCTGCCGTCCCGCTGGAATTTCCACTCGCGGCCCTGGCTGTCCCAGGCGCTCCAGCTGGCGTAGCCGTTGCGTCTGGCGGTGTCGGCGTACCTTCCGGTGCCGAAGTAGTCGGCGGCAACCTTGGCGGCGCGGCTGCGCTCGATGTTGTTCATCTCGACCTCGACTCCGATGGTCTGCTTCTTCATGGCCTCGATCTGGCGGGTGGTCTTTTCGTTCATGGTGTGAACCTCCGTTCTCGTTTTCCGTAGGGGTCTTCCCTTTCGGTACTGTATTAATCACTCTAAACGGAGATAATAGCAAGACAATTCCGAGCCATAAACTACACAAAGATTGCCGCCAGATATTGTGTATCTTAGAGGTCGTCTATACCACAGGCTGTGTCTTTGACTCTCCGGCACAGGTCCTCGCCGTAGGCTACGGACAGCCCGCCGCCCGTGTCCCAGGCCACCATGACGGAGCCGATGTCGTCCACCCCCCGGACCGTGCCGAGGGTGCCGATGGGCGGCGCCTGGGCATCGTCCATCTTCACCAGCTCTACCCGTGCGCCAACAGGGAACTCCCTGCGGAGCCGCTCGACGATTGCCTTACTCGGAAACGGCATCTTCGGCGCCTCCTTTGTGACCGCTCTTGAAGGAGGAGGAGCCGGAGAGGTTTCGGAGCAGGATTTTCCGCTCGGTCTTGAACTCAGCCCCTATGAAGCCCAGGCGGAGCAGGAAGCAGCGGAAGGCGTATTTCTCGTTGTCCACCTCTTTCTCAGTGGCGGTGATGCGCTTCTGCTTCCTGCTCATTTCGCACAGGGCTGCGATGAGGTGGGTGTAGGCGTTGACCTCATCGACGCTGGGAAGCTCCTCAAACCAGGGGAACGCCACGGTGTCCTCCTCAATGCTGATTGGCAGGTCGGCGATGCCAAGGGCATTCTTGATGAGAGAGCCCTTGACCTCCAGCAGCCGCGTGAGGTTTCCGACCGAGACCTTATCCAGCGGCATCCGCACCGTGAGCCCCACGTTGGCGCTGTGGGCGGCGCTGCCGTTTTCGGCGGTGGTATCCGGCGCGGCGGCTTCCTCAGCGGTGCCGCCCTCCTGCGCGGCGGTGTCGGCGTTCTCTTCGCCATCCGAGCTGGGAGGATACTCCGGAACGAAGTCCTTATCCAGCAGCATTTTGATGAGCCCCTCGATTTCCTCGGTGTCGGCGCGGGAATCGAAGGAAACCACACCGTTGCGGTCAATGGTGAAGTAGTCCACCATGTAGGCGAAGGTGGGAGCGCCCAGGTACTCCGCATCGGCGCCGGTGTACTCGCTGATGGCCTTGACCAACCGCTTGCGCTCCGGGCCGGTCACGTTGTAGTCCAGGTAAAAAGTGTTGGTGTTCATTGTGGTACCTCCTTTGTTTTCGGTATCACATTAATCACTCTGAAGCCCGGAAATAGCAAGTTAATTTGATGTGATAAACCTACCAAATTACTGTGCGCCAAGCTGTGCATAGTAGACGATACCGGCCAGAACGAAAAAGACGCAGGGCAGCGCCACTCCGTTGCCCCACATCTTATATTCCGCCGCATCGCTGTGCGGAGCCTTCAGCCACTTGGCTATTTGCCTGAGCGTCCTGGGCTTTGCGGCGGAGCCGGTGACACGGCGGTGGGTTTCAAAGACGTCGTACCAATACCGCAGGTCATCCGTTGTGGGCTCGGCGGTCCCGAGGTCACTGCACCACCAGTCCGGGAAGCCCTGCAGTCTGGCGCACTCGGTGGGAGTGAGCCGCCGCACCGTGTATCCGCAGTTGACAGTCGCCGGGTCTTTGAAATCCCTCGCCATCAGCGTCGGCGCGGTTTCTTCCTCGACCTGAGTGTAGCTGCCCGTGGTCATGGCGTAGACCGCGTCGTCCCCGGCCCGTTCCATCACGGCGATGCCGCCCTGGTTGCAGCCGGGGTTCCCGCCGCCCGTATCCAGCGTCCGGGAGGTGTCCGCCTCGTAGATCCCGCTGTGGGGATTGTCCGAGAGCATGGCGTAGGACGCCTTGGAGCAGATGCCGTAGGCTTTCGGCACGAACACCGTTTGGTCGTTGTTGCAGGAGAGGGTCGCGGACTTGTCCTCCTGGATGAGCGCGCCCTTGCCGCCGCCCTCACAGCCGGAGCGGATCTTCAGCGTCTTGGGCGTGTCCTCGTCCTTCACGACGAAGGGCTGGTTGTTGCCGCCCATGCCGTAGTTGGAAGAGACGGTCGGAGCCACGTCCAGCGGCCCGGTGTATCTCGTGTCCTGACTATGGTTCTCATAGACCGCCGCGGGTACCTTGCCCGCACGGATGGTGGGCGACCGCTCCTCCTCGTAGCCGATGGAGCGGCTCTCCGCGGAATGCTCGGTGTTGAAGCCGGCCGCATCCACCACGCAGGGAGCGTGGCCGTGTGTCTCGGCGCGGAGGGTTCCCGCGACTTCATGGGAAACCTCCATGCGGATGCCGCCCTGGTCGTTCAGGCAGATGCCGCCTGCCGCTCCAGCGCAAGCCGCAGCATTTCCGGCAGCTCTTTGCCACGAGCGGAAGCTCTCCGCAGAATACCGCGACAGGCCATCGGACTCAAAGAGTATCCGTCTGGCACTGTCGGCTGCAAAATCTGCGACAAGGAAGATACGTTTTCTTCGTTGGGGAACTCCCCAATATTGAGCGTCAAGAGTACGGTACGCAAGGCTCCATCCGTCACCCATGTAGACGTCGGCGTAAGGCCAGAGGTTTTTCTCAGGCATAGGCACCGAGGCATCCGGCTCTTTAACGCCGATGACCGCGTCAAGGACGGCCTTGAAGTCCGCGCCCTTGTTCGAGGAGAAGGCCCCCGGCACATTCTCCCAGCAGATGTATCTTGGATATTTGCCATTGGTGGCACACCTCATTTCCTTGATGATGCGGATGGCCTGGTAAAAGAGGACGGACTGCTGACCGTCCAAGCCGCTCCGCTTGCCGGCGATGCTCATGTCGGTACACGGAGAGCCGAAGGTGATGATGTCCACGGGTTCGATCCTGCCGCCGTCCATCTGTGAGATGTCGCCGTAGTGTTTCATAAAAGGCAGGCGCTTTGTGGTCACCCGGATGGGAAACGGCTCGATCTCCGAAGCCCAGACCGGGGTGATGCCGCAAAGCAGTCCCGCCAAGGGAAAACCCCCGGAGCCGTCAAACAGGCTGCCGAGGGTCAGTCGTGTATTTTCTTTCATGCGGAACCTCCTCAGAACAGCGGGATCTGTTCGTCCTCATCGTCCGCGCCGGCGATCTCCGCATAGGTATAGGTCAGCCCGTCCCGCTGGACGGAAACCTCCGCGTCCGAGCCGGCCTGTTCGATGTACCGCTTCACGATGACAT
>CANQBA010000100.1 GCA_947589545.1 uncultured Oscillospiraceae bacterium
GACGGCTTTAGTCCAATGATAGCCGGTGTAATAGGCATCCTTGCCGGGGGTGCCGTCCAAAATGACGCCCTTTTCCTCGCCACCGGTCATGGTGCCATCCGAATATCGTACATTTCGGGTCATAGCCGTTTGTCCGTCCCGTGTATACTCCGGGACGCGGAAAACCAGAAACGACGTGGGCTTTTCGCAAACATAGCAATAGAAAGTCTCATGAGTAACGATGGAGTTGGCGTCCAGCTCATTGGTGCGGTTATTGGCCGTCTGCCAATGCTCGGCGGGGTCGTGGTAGGCCGGGTCCTGGCTGGCAAAGGCGGCGGGGGCCAGCCCCAAACAGAGGGCCAGCGTCAAAAGCAGGGCCAGAGCCCTGCGGGGAAAGGCGTTGTGTTTCAATGCGTATCCTCCTTTTTGATAAAAATTAAGACTTTGGGACTCTTTGTCCCAAAGTCAGCGATCTTTCTCGGTGCTCTTGGCGGGCTTGGTCAGTTCCTGGGGCTGCTTTTCCTTCCATTCGTCCAGCAGGGCCATGATCTGATCCTTCATCTGGCGGGGAGTAGCCTCCTTGCCGAAATACTTGTTGAGCTCGTCGGTCGTGATGATCACGCGATCCACCTCCTTCTTTTCTTCGCTCAGAATACCGTCGATAATGTCCGGGGTCAGCTTGCCGTCCTTGTCCAGCTCCCGCATCCGCTTGGCCTGGGCCACGGAGGGGGAGGATTGCTCGCCCTCGATGGAAACGGCGATATACCGCTGATTTTTGGGCTTGATGAAGGACAGCTCCACGGCGGGCATGAAGCCGATCCGTTTCGCGTCCGCCATATCCAGCAGCTCCGGCACAAGGGAGTTGAGCCGGATATACCGCATGACTTTTTTATAGTTCATGCCGTGTTCCGCGCCCACGATCTCCACGGAGCGTTTGCCGATGTCGCCCTCGGCAACCCCTTTCAGCCGCCCGCCCTGGTGCTTGATGTCCTCCACCTCCAGATCCAGGAGCCGGGCCAACTCGCTGGGGAGGGGATCGCCGCGCTGCTTGTTGCTGTTCTTCATCTCCTGGACGGCCTCATGGTCGGTCATATCCCGGACGATGCAGGGCAGCTCCTCCAGACCGGCCAGCTCACTGCCGCGCATACGACAGTGGCCCGCGATGATCTCATAGCCGTTGCCGTCCTTTTCCGGGCGGACGGTGGCAGGGGTAAACACGCCCTGGGCTTTGATGGAGCTCACCAGCTCTTTCATCCGGGGGCTGTCGTCCACCACCTTGAAGGGGTGTTCCCGGAACGTGTGGAACGGGTGCAGCTCGGAGAGCTTCAGATAGACGATCTTCTGCTCCTCCACAGGCCGGGGAGGGGATGCGGGCTCGGTGGGCTCGTCCACAACAGGAGCGGCAGGCTCGGCCTTGGCGGGAGCGGCGGGGCCCTCCTTGGCGGCGGGCTGTTCCGGGGCCGTCTTGCCCGCCTTACTTTGGGACACTTTGTCTCGCGGTGCCTTGCCCTTGGCCGGGGTGGTCTTATCCTTGGCCGGGCGGTCTTTCTTGTTCTTGTCCCCCTTACCGGCCTCCGGCCCCTCCTTACTTTTAGAGGGACGGCCACGGCGGGCCGGTTTCTGCTCCGCCTCCAAATCAGCCAGCGGGCGCTCCCACGGGGCCTTTTCGCTTTCCGGGCGGGTGTCCGCCTCCGGGGTGGTGGCCTCCGGCGCTTTTTCTTCCGTGCCGGGGGTGGGAGCCTCCGGCTCTTTGGCCCCCTCGCCGGGGGCGGCTGCCTCGGCCTCGTTGTTCAGCGCCACATCGCCAACCTCCGGCTGGGCGGGGCCGTCCTGCTCCGGCGCGGCGGGAGCGTCTTTGTCCGGGCCGGGTTCAGCGGGGGTAACGGCTTCATCCATTGTGATCTGCTCACCCTGGCCGGTGTTCAGTTTTTCTTCTGCCACTTTTAAGCCTCCTTCATTTTTGCTGTCTTGCACAAAGTTTGCAGTTCATTTTCTACAAATTGCCGATTTCCTCTGGAAATGAAAAAGCCGGGCATTTCAGCCCGGCAGGGTAGGGGGTATCATCGCCTCCTTTGGAATTTGATATATGAAAACACCGCCCGTAGTCTTGTTGGGCGGTGTAATCAGCCGTTTGAATGAAACATCTTCTTGGGAATATAAAATAAGAGGAAAGATATTGCATTTCAAATTCGTTTGTGATAGACTGTTGAACAACTCCGGGGGGTATAGTTGCTGAAAAAAGGGAATATCTCGCCCTTGCAACGTGTGCCCTCTCAATACACTGTAATATGAGTCGGGAAGATAGAAAGAGGAACCGTGTGCGCTTTCGGTAGATACTTTCTTGTTTTGGTGGTGCCTCTCCTGTGTATCAAAGCGCCCTCTCAATAGCGTGTGTTGGGGGGTGCGTACACGCTTGTATTGGGAGAGCGCCTGAATGGCATTCAGGAGGTCAACGGTTCGATCCCGTCCGTCTCCACCACGAAAAAGGTTTTGATTATCTTCTTTTTGAGGATTTTCAAAACCTTTTTTGTTTTTTCCGGCGCAGGGCGCTTCTGGGTTCTAACGGGATTTCTAACGCGCTCAGAAGATGCTTCCGGCAATCCGGTTGGTCAGCTCCTGCTTGCGGGCGGTGTCCAGGTGGCCGTAGATGTTAGCGGTCATCTTGATGTCGGAGTGGCCCATGTATTCTTGCACGTCTTTCAGCGTGGCACCGCCGTTCAGGAGCAGGCTGGCGCAACTATGGCGAAGCTCGTGGAAACGGATGTGGGGCAGGCCATTGTTTTTGAGGAGCCGGGCGAAGTGCTTGGTCACGTAGTCCGGGTCGAAGGGGCGCCCGTCAGGCCATTTGAAGATGTAATCGCTCTCAAAGTATTCCTTGCCGCAAAGCCGCCGGTTTTCGTTCTCGGCGGCTTTTGCGGCCTTGAATATCGCCTCCGCCTCCGGCGTCAGGGGGAAAGACCTGTGGCTGGAGCTGTTCTTCGTCTTGTCCTTCTCCACGGTCCGCGTGACCTTGGCGACGGTGTGGCGGACGGTGAGCCGCCCGGCGTCAAAATCCACGCTGTCCCACTTGAGGCCCAACACCTCGCTCCGGCGCAGGCCGTAGAGGGCCGTCACCCGGATGAGCGGGTAGAGCGGGTCATCCTTGGCGGCGTCAAAGAGCTTCTTGAGCTGTGCGGCGCTGTAGAAGGTGGAGGCGTAGCATTCCATTTTAGGAAGCTCCACCAACGCGCAGGGGTTGGAGGGGATGAGCTCGGCCTTCACCGCCTCGTTCAGCGTCTGGTTGAGGATGTTCTTGTACTGCCTTAAGGACGCGGGCGAGACGCCGCCGGAGCCGTCGCGGCGTCCGTGGTCGGCCTCCTCGTCGAAGTAGGCTTGCAGGAGCTTCACGGTCACATCACAGAGCCTTGTGCGGCGCTCCTCAAAGTACGGGATTACCTGGGCGTTGGCGCTTTGCTCGTAGCCCTGATATGTCACATCGTCAACTCTTCTCTTGGCGACCTTGAGCCAGTCGTGGACGCAGTCGGATAGAAGTATGTCCGATTTCGGAGCAGGCGGTGCAGCCTCATATTGCGTGAGCGTGTCCCGCAGGAGCTTTTCGGCGCGGCGCTTATTCCCCTTTACATCGAGGCCGGTAGCTATCCATTTTTGCTTGCGTTTCGCGTTTTCAACGGTGTTCAAAACAATGTAGAATTTGTCGTTTTTCACTTGCAGGCTTCCTGTCATGGTTTTCTCCTTTCTCTGACAGCGTAGATTTGCCTGCCGTTACGGTTTGCTGACCTGATAACGCGCCGACTGGATGTAGTCAATAAGGCACACCTTTGGCACTATGATTTTCGTGCCGATTCGCTTACTGCCAATCGTGCGCTCGCGTATGAGTTTATACGCGGTGTTCTTTCCAATGCCGAGGGCCTTTGCCACATCGGCGGGGGTGAGGATATCCGGGTATTCGTTGAACATCGTGACGCCCCCTTAAAACGGAATCTCCGTGTCGGCGGGGAGCAATTCTGTCACGTCGGTAATTCTGCGCCGGAAAGCGGCCCACGTCTCCGGCTCGTCAAACTGCACGTTGGGGTACTGCTTTTCGAGCGGTATGTTGCTGACGATGTAGACGGTGGTGTAGCACGCCACCCGGTCGCTGTAGCGGCAGGGCAGCAGCAGCGGGTAGCCGTCCAGATATTTGAGCATATCTGCCACCGTCAGACTGCTCCTGAACTCGTCCAAGAGCATCACCGGCTGGCCCCGGTAGCCGTCGAAGGGGTGGGCGTAGTTCGTCACCTGGTAGACGTTCTCATAGCCGTGTTTTTCCATGACGCTCCTGGTCTTGCCGACGCCGGTTTGGCCCCATAAATACTGGACCGTCAGCTCTCGGAAGGTTGTGCGATATTTGCTTTCCAGGAGCGCCTGCCGCGTGGCGTCGATGTTGCGCAGGTGGTTCATTTGCGTGGGAAACGCCCGGATGATATCTACGTTGTCCGCGCCGGCTTCGAGCATAGCTAAGACTTCCTCGGACTGGTTCCGACGCTTGTCCTGCTCCTCCGGGAGCTCGCCAGACTCCTCAAAGGTGTCCGGGAGGTTCGTCTCGTGCTTGGCGTCCTCAGCCCATTTGCCATCCTTGCGGATGTAATCCCGGTTTTCCCAGTGGCTTCCGTGGGCGGCCTCGATGTGCGCGCCGTAAAAACGGCGCTGGACGGTAGTGAACTCCACGGCGTTCTTGAAGACCGTGTAGACGTGGGTGTGATACGTCCCTTCCGCTCCGACCTCGTCACAAATACACCAGTAGATAAGACCGGAGAAGTCCGAGAGGGTGCTTTTGATGACCTCATGGGTGAAGCCGTGCTCCATGGGGTTATTGATGGTCAGTTGGTATTTGCGATATGCGGTTGTACGCGCCATTGAAAACTCCTTTCTTTTACGTTGCTGACATCACTCCTTTCCTTTTTGTACCGTGCCCTATTCAGTCATTTTCATCAGCACGGATTTGAATTATCATTTTGGTGATGTACACAAGCTACATTGTTGCACGGGGTAATACTTACCCGTGCAAGTTTATTTGTCCATTTCTGATTTAACGAACGCAAAGCCCTCTGAGGCCATGGACTGAAGCTGCTCTTGGGTCACGTTGCGCATAATATTGAATATGGCCTTTGAATTGTCGTGTGCCGTGAGCTGCTGGACGACCAGCTGCAAACAGGCCGTAGCCTCGTTCAGAAGGCCGTTTTCTGCCATGTATGCCTTTATGCGCTCATAGACCTCATCGGGCACCGTCAGGTTAATCCTATGCTTTGTAGACGGCATTTTGTTCACCTCCTTGAGCGGTTTACCTTATCTTAGCACCAAAAATGGAGCGTGTCAAGGAGTACTTCTGCGTAACTCCAACCCTCTACTCGGGGGCTGCGCCCCCGGACGAAGGCCTCTGCGTATCGGAGGTGCGTGCCTGCCCCCGCACAGCCGCAGCGCACTGTCGGGCCTGAAGGCCCGACAGTGCGCCACGGCTAAGAGAAGCGCTCAACGGAAGGTCGGCGCAAGTCCGTAACGACAGGTTCTTCTAACGCGGTTCTAACACAAATTGATTTGAACTTTATCCAGACTTATCAACGCTTTTTGCCGCCAAACGCCGAAAACCCTTGTGCGGCAAGGGATTTGAGATGACCACCAAAGAACAAGAGGTACACAGAGTACCGGACAGTATCTCAATGGCATTCAGGAGGTCATCGGTTCGATCCCGACCGTCTCCACCAAAAAGAAAAGACCGCCGAAAGGTGGTCTTTTCTTTTTGGTGGAGACAAATCACAGTTGAATTTTGTCGCAGATTAGAAGTATATTGTATTATAGTTGATTTACTGAATCATATTTGGAGGCGTTTCAGAATGACGGAATTTGATAAACTGTTGATGGAGCTGAGACTGGAATCAAAGCGGCTGGAAAACCGGGGAAAACCTCCGGTCATTTCCCCGGACGTAGCGCAGACTGCGGAGTTTACGTTTTCAAATTTTAGCCCGCTTGGACATGCGGGAGACAGCGGCTCCTTGCTGTTGGCACGGTACAAGCGGGATCCTCAGAAGCGGTATGTTGTAAAGCATGCCTATACGGACTGCGCCTGCAATGAGTACGTGTACACAAAACTCGCTCAGGCGATGGCTTATACAATGCCCGAGGCGGTGCTGTTCCGGCTTTCTCCCGCAGAAAAACGCGGGTGTTTTAAAACGGAATATATCATCGGGATTCGGTACCTGGATGTGGAAATTGAATCCCCCTCCTACGCTCAAATTCGAAAAATGGCTGTCAATTGGAGAGAATACTTTTCTTTCCGGGGCATGTATGCCATATTCGGGGAAGAGGACGGCCTCGAAACGCCCCTCGCAAAGGATGGCAGAATCTACCGAATCGATACAACAGACGCGTTTCCGCTCAACAATTATCAACTCGATATGGCAGGGATAACCAGAGATCTTGGCGCAGGCAATCCGCATGATTTTTTGAAAAAGCAGCTTTTGTCCAGCGATTTTTCCAACGTTCTGCCGAAAAGCCGGTGCGACTCCATCTTAAAGGCCTGTTTGGAAAAGGACGAAAGCTGTGTTTCGTATTATCTGGAACCATTTTCGCGCATCCAGGAAATACGCAATGACTATATTGATGATTTCCTGAATACCCTGTGCTATTTTTATCCGGACATGATCGGAGAGTATCTAAAACGGTATATTTCCGCGCTGAAAGCGCAATGTGCCGATTATTTGAAAGAAAAGCGGTGAGGGAAAATCCTCACCGCCGCAGTAAAGTGTTTTTATCTCACCGGGCTTGTTTTCCTTGCGAAAACAAGCCCGGTGTAGTATTTTGATAGTTTTTCTCAGCCCTCGAAGCCCAACGTGCGGGCCACGACCGTGATCATTTCGGCGCGGGTCAGGGAGTCCAGCGGCGCGAATCTGCCGTCGTCCTTGCCCTT
>CANQBA010000101.1 GCA_947589545.1 uncultured Oscillospiraceae bacterium
GATATTTTAATTTCCGATTATTCAAGCGCTTTTTTTGACTTTGGGCTATTAGGGAAGCCTATGCTTTGTTTTGCTGATGATTATCAGAAATTCTGTGAAACTACCGGATTGTTTAGGGACCTTAAAAAAGAGTTTCCAGGTGGAGTAATCGAAAATGAAAATGATTTGGTATCACAAATTAAGACAATTAATTGTAAAAATGGAGGAATTGCGGCAAAATCTTTTGTCGACAAATATATAACTCGTAATGGTGATGCTTCAAAGACTTGTATAGACAGAATGTGGTTACTTCTTCAGAGCAGCATGTGATTAATACACTTGGCATATTTGAAAGTGTAAGGAGATAAAATAATGAAGGTATTGATGGTCACCAACAAAGTCCGTACATATGCTTTGGGCTTTCAAAATTCAATTAATCCATTAAGAAGCCTCGGACATGATATCGTGTGGGCAGCTGACTTTTCAAGATTTAACGGAGACTTGTCGGAAATTCCCTGCAAAACATGTCAAATAAGCATAAATACGTCTCCATTTAAACCGTGCAATATAAAAGCATTATTTCAGCTGAAGAAAATAATAGACGAAGAAAAAGTTGACGCAGTCTATTGCAGTACCCCTATCGGCGGAACTTTGGCGAGATTGGCCGCGCATAAAATGCATGTTTCAAAAGTGATTTACGCCGCTCATGGGTTCCTGTTTTTTCCCGGTGCGCCGTGGCTGCGGAATCTACTTTTCCGGCTTCATGAACGCCTGCTTGCCCATTGGACTGACGTGTTGATCACAATCATTGAAGAGGACTGGCGAGTTGCGCAGACCTTCAAGCTACGCAGTGGCGCAAAGCCGTGTCTGGTTCATGGTGCAGGAGTTGAGATAGGAAAGACCGTACGCTCCGATCGTGCTGAAAAGCGACGGGAACTGCACATTAACCCGAGCGCATTCGTCATTGTGTCGGCGGGCTTTTTAAATAAGAACAAAAACCATCGGGTTGTAATTGATGCAGTTGCAAAAATGCGGAATCAATCGGTCGTGTATTTGATTTGTGGCGAAGGAGATGAAAAGGCGCGTCTTCAGGCGCAGGCCGAAAAACAAGGAGTATCCGGACAAGTGCGCTTGTTAGGTTATCGCACCGACATGACGGAAATCATGGCGGCATCGGATGTCTTTGTCATGCCGTCCTTTCGAGAAGGTGTTCCGCGTGCATTACTCGAGGCAATGGATTTGGGGCTGCCATGCGTTGGATCAAGGACAAGAGGGATTTCGGACTTGATCGGCGATGAAAGATGGCTTTGCTCACCGAAAAATTCCGATGAGTTCAGCAAGGCTTTCACAGTTTTGCGGAAAGATAAGAAATTACGGGATGAGATAGGAGAGAGGAATAGGCATAACGTTTTGCCATATTCATCTGACTGCGTTCAACATGAATTCCGTGAAATCATGATAACAGAATTAGGAAAGGCACAATGATACGCTCTATATTCGGTAAATTGTTCATCGGCGGCGAATGGAAGACCGCATATCGCAAACGTTCTGACGCAAAATGTGCGTTTCAACTCGTTCCGACAAACGAAGATTTTTGGATTGCCGATCCGTTTTGGGTGGAAGATAAGGGTGAACATTATCTTTTCTGTGAAGTCTATCAAAAAAAGGCTAAGCATGGTGGTATCGGATACTACAAAATGATTAACGGGGAACCCGTCTATCAAGGCATGGTGATACAGAACCCCTACCACATGAGTTATCCTTGTGTTTTCACCTACAGCGGAAAATTTTACATGGTCCCTGAAACCGGAGCGAATCAGACGATTGAACTGTATCGTGCGGAGCGGTTTCCGGACAAATGGGTGTTGGACAAGATCTTGCTGAAAGGAGAACGCTATGCGGACAGTACAGTATACCAATCCGACGATAGCTATTATTTGTTGAGCTATCAAAAGCGAAACGCAGAGTTTTCACTCACATTGTTTTCGCTTGATATGGAAAAGAAGTCACTCGCGAAGATTGGGGCAAAGATTTATCAGACAAACATAGGAAGACCGGCGGGGAGTTTGTTCCATGAAAAGGATACACTGATGCGTCCAGCGCAGAATTGTTCAAAAAAGTATGGCGAAGGGCTGTATTTCTACAAGGTAACGCAGTTGGATAAGCGTGGAATAGAGGAAAAAGAGGTAGCGTATATTTCGGTTGATCAGATACCTGTAGATGGAAAATTTCAAAGAGTGCATACCTACAACCGGGATAGTACCTATGAAGTAGTGGATTTGTTTCGGGAAAAATTTGATTTGTTCCATGCGGTGAAAATATTTATTAGGAAAAATCATAAATAGACAAAATTACTTTCTGATACATAATAATTCTAGTTGATTTTGTAGAGGTGATTTTCTAATAGTATGAAAATTACATTTTTTATAGGTAGTATGAGAATTGGTGGTATTGAAGTATATGTGTGTGTTGGGGGGGGGAGTGAATCAATGACTTCCAGCAAGGTCTCAGAGAATATCTACAAAACCATACCTGAAAACTTTACGGTAATGGTCGAGCTAATTAATTATAGCAAACAGTTGACACTTGCAAAATAACGTCTGCCGAATGGCTTGTAGATTTTAAGAATACGGATGTGATTTTATTATTACGACAAAGAAGATTTAGAACCATATTATACGATTAAGAATTGGGGAAAATTGAAATAAAGATGATAAGACAATATTATATTAAGTATAAAGTTGCGGCTTTTTTAATGGAATGTATAATCTTTAAACCAAATGGGACTGGCTACTGGAAATCTATATCGTAATCTTGTAAATGAATACGAGAACCAAATTGTTTTGGAGGGAGAGCTTCTGAGAAAACTCCAACTTGAACTTGTAAAAATCACTGAGGATATTGTGGAAGTATGTGATGCATGTGGTGCCACATATTTTCTTATTGGGGGAAATGCGCTTGGTGCAGTTCGTCATCATGGATTTATTCCATGGGATGATGACATGGATTTGGGGATTTTATCAAAGGATTATGATAAATTTATTAATCTTTTTCGGGAAAAATATGAAGATAAATATTGGATACACAATGAGGATACAGCAAATCATTGTTCTTCGATTACCCATATTTGCCGGAAGAATAGTGTTTATCGTGGCATAGGCCAAGTTGGAAAGAGTGAGTGTGGAATACCGGTTGAAATCAACAAGGTGGAAAATGTGCCGGATAATCCTGTCCTGCGCCTTTTACATGGGATTCTTTGCAATGGTATGGGCCTTTTGATGTCATGTAGATATTTTTATGAGAATAGAAAGACGACATTGGTTTTGACGAAAAATAATATTAAAGCAAAATTTATTTTTAGTATAAAAATTGAGATTGGGTGGGCTACGCAGATTTTGTCCGTACAAAGTTTGAACAAATTTACCCAGTACTGCTGTGGACTATGCAAAAATGAAAACTCAAAATATGTGAATATCCCGCGAGGAAGAAAACATTATTTTGGTGATATGTACCTTCGTTCTGAATTTATACCACCAACGCAGGTAGAGTTTGAAGGTCATATGTGGAATGTACCTGCAAATCCATACCGCTATTTGTCAATACTTTATGGGGATTATATGACGATTCCCACAAAGTCGAACCAAGATAGACATTCGTTATGTGAACTTGTATTTCCGGAGGAAGACTAAAAATGATTACTGCATTACTTATTGCTGGTGGATCGGGACATCGGATGGGACAGTCTATTCCCAAGCAATTTATAAATGTCTATGATAAGCCAATTATTATTTATACTCTTGAAGGTTTCCAACGGCATCCCCAAATTGATGCGATCGAAGTTGTGTGTTTAGACGGATGGCATGATGTACTTCGCGCATATGCAAAACAGTTTGGAATTACCAAACTCAAATGGGTAGTTGCTGGTGGAGAAACTGGACAGGAATCTATACGTAACGGCGTATTCTTCTTGGAAGACAAACTCTCGCCAGACGATGTCGTGATAATTCATGACGGAATCCGCCCTCTTGTCGAAGAAAGTGTACTGTCCGATGTTATTATGAAATGCAGACGGTATGGGAATGCCGTCACGTCAATGCCCTATAATGAGCAGATTTTTGTGATTGACGATGATATCTCTACTACGGAATACATCCCGCGTGAGACACTTCGTCGTGTTTCCACGCCACAAGCGTATAAATTCGGCAAACTTGATTGGGCGTATCATGAGGCTTTTGAAAAAAAGATTGGTATTTATGGATCGCACTATACAAATACAATGATGGTGGCACTTGGCGAGCGGTTGTATTTTGCCGCGGGGTCGGATAAGAATATCAAGTTGACTACGCAGGACGATTTGGAACTGTTTAAAGGATATTTGAGAGCGAAACTAAACAAATGAATATATTAAATAGCAAACTTTACATAGAGGATATTGAAACCGTCTGCGGTTTGGATTTGCCGTGGAAAGAGTTTGAAGGCAAAACGCTTTTGATTACCGGCGCTACCGGAATGATCGGCAGTTGTTTGATCGATGTGATCATGCATAAGAACAAGGACGGTCTCGCCTGTAAAGTCTACGCCCTCGGGAGAAACGGTGAAAAAGCAAAAAAACGGTTTGGGTATTGTTATGACAGTGATAATTTCGAGTTTATCCCTTGCGACATAAACGAACCTTTGACATGTGATCTCGGCCGCGTCGATTACATCCTCCACCTTGCCAGCAACACCCATCCAGCAGCTTATGCAGGTGATCCCATCGGTACAATTACGACGAATATAATAGGTACAAACAATCTGCTTAAATATGCCGTTGAACACAGAACGGCGAGGTTCCTGTTTGCGTCATCGGTCGAGATTTACGGTGAGAACCGCGGCGATGTCAAGAAATTCGATGAAAGCTATCTCGGTTACATTGATTGTAACACTTTACGTGCTGGATACCCGGAGAGCAAGCGCTGCGGCGAGGCGCTCTGCCAGGCGTACAAAAAGCAGTGTGGGCTTGACGTGGTGATTCCGAGGATTTCAAGAGTATATGGTCCTACGATGTTGATGAGCGATACGAAAGCGTCATCGCAGTTTATTCTCAGAGCCGCCGTAGGTGAGGACATCGTTCTCAAAAGCGCAGGTGAGCAGTATTACTCTTATACTTACGTAACCGATGCGGTTGCTGGCCTGCTGATAGTGCTGCTTAAAGGTGAAAGCGGCGAGGCATATAATATTGCTGATGAAAAATCGGATATACGATTAAAGGACTTCGCAAAACTATGTGCGGAAGTCGCCGGGACGAAAGTGATTTTCGATATTCCCGACGCAAATGAGGCTGCCGGATACAGCAAGGTAACCGTAGCAAAGTTGGACACTCTAAAACTGGAAAGGCTCGGTTGGAATGCAAACATAGGATTGTATGTTGGGGTTGAAAAGACGATAAAATTGCTCAAATAATTCAAAAAATTATTATAGTGAAAAAAATATTACTTGTTTCCGCTGGAAATGTTTTCCGTGGAGGAGTAGAGATTTTTTTGTTGACATTGGTTAAGTACGCACCAATAAATCAGTATTCCTTTGTTTGGTATTGTCCAGGAATCATGCAGGATGAAGGTTTGAAAAAAGAATTTGAGGAAGAAAATGTAAGCCTTGTTATTGGAAATGTCCCGATTCAATCGACTGGAATAAGAAGTCGGGTGAAACGATACCGTAAAATTTGTTTGGACATCCGTATGTTGCATAAGTCTTATAAGTTTGACATCATTCATGTGAATACGGGTGGAGTACTTTTCCAGACTATTCTTGCGGTTTATGCGCATTTTCTCGGTATTCAGGGTAGAATAGCCCATTCTCATAATGCACTGCTTGGGGAAAGGAAATTTGTTACCATTATAAATTGGATTTCGTCATGCTGTCTAACACACCATGCAACCAAATATGTTGCCTGTTCCGAGTTGGCAGGGGCATATCTATTTGGAAGAAAAAAGGCAAAAGAAGTACTTCTTATGCCCAATTGTATAGATGTGTCGAAATTTGCTTTTTCACAAGATGCTCGAGAGAAAATACGTTCACAGTTCCATTTGGGTAGATCATTTACTATAGGACATGTTGGACGCTTTGATGCGCAGAAAAACCATGTATTTTTGATTGAAATATTTCGTTGTATTGTAAAAATGGATCCAACAGCTCGTCTGCTTTTAGTCGGCGGTGGCGATTTGGAGAGAAAGATTCGTGAACAGGTAGAACAGTATCATCTTACCGATAAAGTAATTTTTGCTGGTGTAACGGATGCGGTGCAGGACTATTTATGCGCGATGGATGTGTTTGTGCTGCCGAGTTTATATGAAGGGTTAGGAATTGTTAATATAGAAGCACAGGCAAGTGGCCTGCCATGCATCGTCGCAAACACCATTCCTATAGAGGCAAAAATAACGAATTTAATAGAATTTATAGCGTTGAGTTCCGGTACAAAAGTTTGGTCAGATAGCATTATTGCATATAAAGCATGCTATGATACATTGGATCGAACTAAAGTATACGAAATTGTCGAAAATTCTCCATATAATATTAGTTATTTGCCTAAATATATTGATAATTTATATCAATAGATAGTTTTTTTAGTGTTTTTAAGAGTTAGTGGTCAAAAAAGGGCATAGTGAGAAAGCAAGATATCTTTGTGTCAAAAAAGAGCAAAGATGTACAGCAGCG
>CANQBA010000102.1 GCA_947589545.1 uncultured Oscillospiraceae bacterium
CTCGAAACCGCCTTTGACCGTCTTTTTTCATTTAGAAAAGTACGATTTCATCATCCTCAAAAATTATAGCCCTCGGGGGCAAGCTCCAGAGCCGTGACCGTCTCACCGAAGCGGCTGGCCCAGCAGTCGAAATGGCCCATGCCCATCTCCTGGAGAAGGTCATATTGCAGATACCGCTGGATTGTGTACATCTCCGTCATGGAGTTGCTGATCGGCGTACCCGTTGCAAAGACAACGCCCCGTCCTCCTGTGACCTCATCGAGATAACGGCACTTGGCAAACATATCTGAGGATTTCTGAGCGTCGGAGGTGGACAGACCCGCCACATTCCGCATTTTGGTGAACAGGAACAGGTTTTTATAGTTGTCCGACTCGTCCACAAACATCCTGTCCACGCCGAGCTGTTCAAAGGATATAACGTCATCCTTCCTGTGATTGGCCTGGAGCTTTTCCAGTCTGCTCTCCAGACCTCGCTTTGTGCGCTCCATCTGCTTGATGGAAAATCTTTCGCCGCCTGTCCTTTCAAGCTCTTTTATTCCCTGGACGATTTCATCTATTTGGTCCTCTATAATGCGCTCCTGCCGCTCGTAGCTTATGGGAATCTTCTCAAACTGGCTGTGACCGATAATGACGGCATCATAGTCGCCGGTGGCGATCCTGGCGCAGAATTTCTTTCTTCTGTGAGTCTCGAAGTCCCGCTTTGTGGTGACGAGGATATTCGCTGAAGGATAGAGCCGTAAAAACTCCGAGCCCCACTGTTCCGTCAGATGGTTGGGCACGACGATGATGGACTTGGAGCATAGCCCAAGCCTCTTGGACTCCATAGCAGAGGCCACCATCTCGAAGGTCTTGCCCGCGCCCACTTCGTGTGCCAGGAGCGTATTACCTCCGTATAGGACGTGAGCGATGGCGTTTCTCTGGTGTTCCCGCAGCTCTATTTCCGGGTTCATGCCGGGAAAAACGATGTGGCTGCCGTCGTATTCACGGGGGCGGATGCAGTTCATTTCCTCGTTGTACTGCCGGACCAGCGTTTGACGGCGCTCCGGGTCCTTCCATATCCAGTCGCGAAAGGCGTCCTTAATGGCCTGCTGCTTCTGAGCGGCAAGGGTAGTCTCCTTCGCGTTCAAAACGCGCCGCTCTTTTCCGTCAGGGTCCACCACCGTGTCATAGATACGCACATCCCGGAGGTTCAGAGTTTCCTCCAAAATCTTATACGCATTGGCCCGATATGTGCCATAGGTCGTATAAGCCGCCACGTTGTTAGAAGGAATGACATCCCACCCGGCAACCTCCCACTCCGCTGTGTAGGGGGAGAAGTTCACCTCAATGTCGCCTTGGTAATACCAGGGGGTAGAGAAGGTTTCGTACATGAACTGCTGGATATAGGCTTTGTCTATCCAAGTGGCTCCCAGCCGGACCTCTATCTCCGAGGCGTCCAAGTCCTTGGGCTGTGCCTGACGCAGAGCGGTGACGTTGGAGCTGAAGAAGGGGTCGGTATCTGCGGCGGCCTCGGCCTCGCGGAGCTTTTTCCTCACATTCCCGGAGAGGTATTCATCGGCTGTCTGCCAGCCCTCGGCCCAAGTGGGCCCTTCCAGGTCAAAGGGGCCGGTTTTCGGGTCCTTGAAGATGATGCCTTTCAGTTCCTCCACGATTTGCGGTATCTTTTCGGACCCGCCCATGAGGGAGGCCATATAGCCCAAGTCCACACGGGCCCGTTCAGATATGGAGACGGCCAGGGCCTCCGATGCCGTGTCCACGCTGGTTACGGCGTGGTGGGGCTTGATGGTCCGTTTCGTGAAGATGTCCGACTTGCCCTTTAACCGCCCCTCATCGTCCAGCACCTCCAGAGCGCAGAGAAGGTAGTAGGAGCTGTCCGAGGAAAACGCCAGACGGTTGGCACGGCTGTTGATGAGGCCGTACTTATTTGAAAAGGCGTCATAAAGACTGTTGAGCCTGTCCTGCTGGGCGCGGATTTTACTGTCGGGGGCATCGTCTGTCTGAAGGTCGATAAGCTCCCGGACACACTCCCGCAGCTCCACAAGGGCTTTTACACGCTCCTTCGCGGTGGCGTTCAGCTCCGGCTTTACCATGATGCTGTCCTCTCGGTAGTAAACCTCTCCGTCAACGACGGTGAAGGAGAAGTTTTTCACAGTGGGGTCAGCGGGAATAATGTCTGCGCTTTTCTGGCCCTCGCCCAGCTCCGGGGCCTCCGCCGCCCGGTATTCGCCGTGGATATGGGAAATGGCCTCATGGAGCTGTTCCGCCAAGTCCGCACCGGGGATAGGCTCACAGGTGATGTCTTTGCGGTCCCCATACATACGGTCATCGTGGGTCAGCGTCCCCAGCACCATCTCCGGGTGGTCGATGAAATAGCTGTTGACGGTAAGCCCGTCCTCCGTCTCGCCGAGCTGCACCCAGGACGGCAGCTCCTCCATAGGGGCCTCCCGTTTCTGGAAGAAAAGAATATCCGTGACGACTTCTGTGCCAGCGTTTGCCTTGAAAGCGTTGTTGGGCAGACGTATGGCCCCCAGAAGGTCCGCCCTCTGCGCCAGGTACTCCCGGACAGAAGTATCTTGGGCATCCATAGTGTAGCGGCTGGTCAGGAAGGCCGCGATGCCGCCCGGACGTACCTCATCCAGCATTTTTGCCGCGAAGTAGTTGTGGATGGTGAAGCCCAGCTTGTTGTATTTGGGGTCATTAACCTTGTAGCTCCCAAAGGGGACGTTGCCCACAGCCAGGTCAAAGGTGTCGTTGGAGAAGCGGGTCGTTTCAAACCCCGCCACGGTGATGTTGGCGTTGGGGTAGAGCTGCTTTGCGATGCGACCGGTGATGCTGTCCAGCTCCACGCCGTAGAGCTTGCTCCCGGTCATAGTGTCGGGGAGAAGACCGAAGAAGTTGCCCACGCCCATTGAAGGCTCCAGAATGTTGCCCGTCTCAAAGCCCATGTTTCCCATGGCCTCGTAGATTGCCTTGATGACGGTGGGGCTGGTGTAGTGGGCGTTGAGGGTGGAGGCGCGGGCGGCGGCGTACTCCTCCGGGGACAGAGCCTCGTAGAGCTCGGCAAACTCACTGGACCATGCCTCCTTGCCCTCGTCAAAGGCGTCCGCCAGCCCGCCCCAGCCGACGTATTGCGAGAGTACGGCCTGTTCCTCCGGGGTGGCCTGACGGCCCTCAAACTCCAGCTCTTTTAGCAGAGTGATAGCCGCCATGTTACGCTTGAATTTGGTTTTTGCCCCGCCCTCGCCCAGATGATCGTCGGTGATGCGGAAATTCGTGGGCGTCGGTGTCGGCGGTGTCCGCTCCGGCTCATCGAAGTGAAGCCGCTCCACCACCACATCAAAGGGCAGATGATTTTCCTCGGCGGAGTACACCGCCACAGGTTCACTTGTATATGTGGGCCTATTTTGCGATTCTGACGGCTGGGAATGGGGCATTTGCTCCATTTCTGGAGCTTCAACAGGCGAAGCCGTGTCCACGGACGGATTGGCATTTTCGGCGTTACCCGGCCCGTCATTTGCTCCTTTCGGGGACTGACTTAAAGCGGGGGCCGCCTCAAAATGCGCCGCATCTTGGAAAATGGGTTCATGTGTAAAGCCGTCACGCTCTTGGTCGTACATTGCGCGGAGTACAGGCGCAATCTCGGCCCACGAAGAAGTGAGCTTACTATTAAAGTTATCCAGTATGTTTATTTCAAGAGCCGATGGGGACGCAAAGTAATCCGCAAGGTCCCCGCTTAAAAGCTCCACTGTCCCCGTTGCTCCCGCAAACGTCGCAGAGAGATACGCCGCAACATCGCTATTTGTCTTTCCGTTACGAAAAAGGCCGGAAATGATTTGCTTTTCTCCGAGAGAAATGACCCCGTTTTCATCGACAAGTATTTCCTGCAAGTCAGTGTCTATTAGGTCCAGGTCTACGGCGAGGTAATCCGTAATCGCCTGATTGCGGTCATCCTGTCGCAGAAGCCGCTCAAACTGTTCCTTGCTTTCGGCCCGGAAGATGGGGTACAAAAGTGAGGGGTCGCGCAGCTCTACGTCATAGTCGCGGATCTCCGTAATAACGAACGCGGTATTGTCCAGATACACTGTGTCCCCCACCTGGTAAGGGGGTGACAGCGGTTTGCCGATGCTTTGAAGCTGCTCATATTCCTCATCGGTGAGTGTAACATCCACCTCATGGGTGGCGGGGCCTTCGCCGATAGTGACGGTATCTCCGTTGACACTGATGGGCTGGCTGGAGAGGTCAGGGAGGGGCGCGGGTTCCCGGACCTCGCTTTCACGGTTCGCTTCATCCCTTGTAATCCGTTCCACGTCCGCCCTCACCTGACGAATGAAGGGGTCGTTTGCGAGGGCGTCCGGGTCCACCACCTCGCCGTTTACGATGCCAGATTGGGCCAGAGCCTCACGGATGGCGACGGGGTCTATGTTGTCGAAGCGGTCCTGTTCCTCGACGGTATAAAACCGGTCCTGCTGGATGAGCTGGGCGATCCGGCGCTGGGCCTTGGGCCAGGGAAGTGTCGCCTCTTCCCCGGTGCCGGTCAAGGTCACACGGAGGGGCAGCGCCGGAGCGCTGCCGTACTCGCGGGACAGCCACGCGGCGGTGTCCTTCTCCCGGCCGTGGCGCTCCATGTACCGCACGACGGCGTGTTTGCTCTCAATGCTGCCGTTCCAACGCTGGATGGCGGCGTCGATGTCCTCCTGGGTGGCCTTGTCCCGGAGGGGCAGATAGGGCTCCGGGAGGTCAGGTGTCGTCCCCAGCGTCCTGCTCCCAAAGGCGTCCGCACCGTACACGGCTTCATGGGCGTCTATGGCCCTCTCCGCCTCGTGGTCAAAGGACAGCCGCGTGATGACTTGCCGCTCCCCGTTGTCGCCCAGGGCGGCAACGGTCACATCGTACTTGTCCCGGAGAAGCTCCACATAGTCATCGAGCCGGTGGCTGGGGACGCCGCACAAGGTCAAGCGCCCTATTCCGGCGACGGGGCGGGTCGTTATGGCGAGGTCCAGCATCTCCGCCGCTGTTTTGGCGTCCTCGCCGTACATCTCAAAGAAGTCGCCCATCTGGAACAGTACGATGCTGTCCGGGTGGTGTTCCTTGATGTCGTTGTAGGCGTTGTAGGCAGCCGGAATGGAAACAGTCTGCTCCTTCTCCCGACGTTCCTCCGCGAAAGCCACCAGCTCCGAGAAGTCCAGGTCCTCGAAAAACTCGTTGAGTTCGTCCAAATCGTTAAATTGTACTCTGGCGACCAGTTCCCCGTCCACCTCGTAGAGCATACGGTAATCCACAAGGTCGGCGGACACCTGGACTTCCAGCTCCCCCTCCTCCGTGGTGGTGTAGGCAAGGCCCACCTTGGAAAGGTCGGAGTAGTCCGCGTCATCCCCAAATTCCCGCTGGCAGTATTCATTGATGAGGCGCTTGGCCGTGTCCAGAGGGGTTTCTGACACAGAAATAGCGGAGGGCGTCTTAACGCTCTCCGCTTCATGGATTTGGGATATTTGCTCCTGTTCCGAGGGGAATACGGGCAAGCCAAAAAGGGTGAACTGCCCATGCTCGTCCTGGGTGCTTAATTGAAAATCAGCTCCGCCAGGATCATTTCCTCCGCCTGGGCTCTGCAGTTGTTCATCAGGCCCACCCACTTCATCGGGTCGCGGGCCTTCAAGTCCTCCGTCGCTCCGGCCTCTGTTGCCAGCTTCGGCATCAGGTCCTCCAAGCGCCGCTCCGCCGTCTCGTCGATCTCCTGCAAGTGGGGGTACAGTTTCCCGGTCAGGATGAGGCTGTTCCAGAGGACCGGGCGTTCCTTCTGAAGATACTCCCGGCGCATCCTCCCATACTTGCCCAGGGGCCGCGCCTCGCTCCCATCCAGAGCCAAGTTCGGCACCAGATAATCCCCGGTCTGTGTGTAGGTCAGGTTGTTGTCCATGGTTTTCCGTCCTTTCCGCCTCGTTTGTGAGGCTCATTTTTCTTTCCTCGGCCTTGACCGTCGCCTCTATCTGCCGCAGCACCGTCTCGCTGACCTGACTGATGCCCGTCCCCAGCGCCGCCAGGGTGGAGGGAGTGTTGAAGTCGAACACGTCCAGAAAGTCCTCGTGGAGAAAATGCTCGGAGGGGTCAATGCCACAGCGGTACATCAGCATATATGTGGCGCTGACTACGGCGGCGTTCCTAAAGGCGACGCCTACGTTGAAATCATCATACTCCTCCAAAAAAGAATTTTCAAGGATGCCGAGGATGTCCCGCTGGTTGGCGTTCCAGTATTCGTCCACGAGCTGGGCGGCGGCCCTTTCTAACTGGACCTCCAGCCCCTCATCGCCGGAAACATCAAAACGGTTTTTAAGCGCCTTGGAAACGGCGTCCTCATACTGATGCCGGTACGTCCAGATATGGGGGTAGCGGGAGTTTTCCCGCCCGCCGGTGTCCACAAGGTCAAAAACGTATTTGAGACGTGGCGTATTGCCGGTGGTGTCGATGAGGGCGATACCCGTGGACCCGCGCCGGACATACCGCCCCATGCGCTGGTTCCAGACATCGTACTCCGCACAGGCGGTGGCGTCGGGCTTCTGGGCGTAGATCATAAGCTGTTCGTGGAAAGGGTACTTGTAGAGCCTCGCCGCCGTTTTCAAAAACGCCGTCCA
>CANQBA010000103.1 GCA_947589545.1 uncultured Oscillospiraceae bacterium
AAGATGTCCCTCGCTGCTATGGATAACGAGGTGCTGCGCCGCGTGGTGTTCGGGGAAAAGTAAATGCTGTCGCCCTGCAACGCCGTGAGGGCGCTGTTAAGCCTGTACGCGATTTTATGGCAGAGGGTAAGAAACGTACACCTCCGGTGCAGTAAAAGGCCGTGTTGCACGTTTGTGGGCGAAGAAGATTTTCCTCTCTGCTCATAATTCTCCGGCTTTGGGAAGGCAACGCCGAAGCGTATTTCCGGCCCTTTTTCGAGGGAAAAGGGTACCTTCGGGATTGTCAAACAGGACCGTGGGTACCGAAGAATACGCCGGCGGGGGCTGGAGAAGGTAAAGCTTGAGCTTCTGCTGGTGGCTGTTGGGCATAACCTTTACAAATTCCACAACAAACGCAAGCGCCTCCAGGCCGCCGCCTGACTTCTGAAAAGCGGTATCCTGTGGGATGGGGGGGTGCGCCCTTTTTTGAGGAAATGTGGTTATTTTTCCACGCAAAAACCGGGGCTGTGAAAAGACGAGCTTATAGATGCTCTTTTTTCGCAGCCCCTTCTTTTTTGCGCATAAATACACCAAAAGATGCCGCCCTCCAGTAAGGAGGGCGGCGCCGGATTCAATTCAGCCGGACGTCCGGCGTGAGACATTTTCCGTCATTCGAAGTCGAGGCGCATGGACGGCTGGAAGAAGAGTGGGTGGATCTGGCCGCTGCCATAGCCGTATATGGCGCCGTCCCGGAGGGGGCTGAAGTCAAATGCGGCGGTACCGGTCACGCCCGTTTTGTTCACCATAAGAACGGTGAGGTAGTCAGAGCCGTCGGCGATGGCCAGACGCTCCCCGTCAAAGGCTAAGTCGATCTCCGAGGCCCTTCCGGTCAGCACCTCCCGCACGGTCACGGATCTGCCGTCAGCCGTCTCCACCGTCCTGTCCAGATTCACCTTCGAGGTGAACACGACGCGGGCCGTGCCGCCGCTCTCCTCCGTCAGGAAGAGATCGCCGTCGTCGTCCAGGCCCAGGAGCATGGTATCCTTTGGGCACTGGAAGATAAACTTCTCCCCGGCGAAGGGCATGACCTCCCACCTGTCGATGAGGCTCCCGTTCGCGGCGTCCAGAACTGTCAGCCAGAGAACGCCGTCCACCCGGGAGTAGAAATGGAGCTCACTTTCATCGGCGGACAGGCGCAGCTCCACCGGTGTCTCCTCCGTGGGGTAGAAAAGTGTGGGCTCGCCGTAATCGGCAAAGACGTTCCCGCTTGTCCTGGGGAGGAAATAGATCCCCTGCCCGTCCCGGTACTCCACCGCGTTCTCGCCGTCTTTATCCTTCACCGTGGGATAGACCCATATGCCGGCCTCCCCCACGTCCCCGGGCGCGAAGGCGGTGAGCGGGGGCTCCATATAGAAGGTATCGGGCAGCGGCTCCCCGTTCGGGCCCAGGACAGGCTGGGCGTCCCCCACGGGGCGGGTGGTGACCTCCGTGACGCCGCCGTCCTTATTCTTTGTGACGGTGACCTCCACCAGCGCGTCCTCGGGGAAGCGAACCTTGAAAACCTCGGCCAGCTTCCGGGTCTGGGCGGCGTTGTCGCGGGAGGAATAATAGTAGTAGCTGGCGGACATGTTCCAGTACGCCCACCCGTAAAAATCCGAGAGGGACATAACCTCCTGCCGGGTCTCTCCCGCCCCGGTTCGGGCCGCCGCCCGCGCCAGGCCCTGGATATCCCGGATGGGGATGAACACGTAGGTGTTATCGCCGGCGGAGGCCATCATCCCAGCAGTCCCCCCATAGGAGAGATTGGTGGAAAGCAGCGCCATTTCAAACACCCTGCGGGAGAACGGATCGTACCGGCCCCATGAAGGCTTGTAGACGAAGTCCGCGTCGGCCTCCCCGCCCACGGTAAGGGCCGTATGCCACCCCATCAGTTCGCCCTGGCAGAAGAAGCTTACGTTCAGCCCCTCCATAGCCTCCCGGTCGCCTGTGATCACCCGCCTCACCTCCACCCGCTCCTGGGCGGCAAAGAGGGAGACGGTGACGCCGGCGATCAGCGCGGCGGACAGGACAAAAATCACAGCGAACAGACACAGCCGCTTCATTTTGTCCCCTCCTCCCCGTTTTCCTCCCCGGTGAGCCTGTCCAGGGCGCGGCTCACCCGGTCCGGCTCGTAGCCGTAGGCCCGCTTCACAAAGGCCATCAGGCTCTCGCCCCTGTCCTCCAGGTCGCTCATGCTCTCGTCCCCTACGATGGCGCCCTTTTTGATGAGCACGGCGCGGCTGACGAAGTTCTCCACCTCCTCCAGCAGATGTGTGGAGAGGATCACCGTCTCGCCGGGCTCCAGGATCCCCAGCAGAACCTTGTAAAAGTCCTCCCGGTTGAACACGTCGCTGCCGGCGAAGGGCTCATCCATCAGGATATAGTCCGCCCCCTGGCTCAGCGCCAGGATCACCTCGAACTGGTTCTGCTGGCCGGTGGAGTAGCCGTTGAGGCGCCGGAGCTTCGGGAGCTTAAAGAAGTCCATCAGGGCCGTAAAGCGCTTATCCCGCCAGGTGGGAAAGTGGTTTTTATAAAAATCCCTGTGTCCGTCGGGGGTCAGCGTGGGGAAAAAGGAGTGCTCGCAGGTGGCGAAGGAGAACCGCTCGATGTTCCTGCGGCTCACCGGCTCCCCGTCCAGGGTGATCTGGCCCGAATAGGCCACAAGGTTCAAAATCGCCTTCATCAGCGTTGTCTTCCCCGCGCCGTTCTCCCCGAAAAGCCCCACGATCTCCCCAGGGCACACGGTCAGATCCACCTTGTCCAGCGCCTTGGTCCAACCGTAGGTTTTTGTCACGTTTTTCAGCTCAAGCATTGATTCCACCTCCGTTTTCGGCGTATCCGGCCCCGTAGGCCCGGTTGAAGATCTCCTCCAGGCGTCCCCGGTTCTCCAGGAACAGCCCGTGATAAACAAGCGTCAGGATCAGGGAGAGGCACAGCGCCGTCATCACCCCCAGCGCCGGCACGGCCAGCGCCCGGATATGGGGGGCATCCGCCTTTTCCCTGGCCTTTCCAAGCTTCGCGTAGTGCCACATCGCCAGAAACACCATGGCGATGGCCGTCAGGTAAAACCCAAAGAGGGCCGTACCCAGGATCCCCTGAAAGCCCGTCAGCGCCACCGCCTTGCCCTGGGCGGCCTGGGGGGCCAGGGCGTCGAATTCCTTCCCCAGCCGCCCCAGCGTCCCCAGGCTCCATAGGGCCGAGGCCGCCAGCGCGACGCCGGTATACGCCAGCTCCCTTTTGGCGCTGACCCCCTCCGGGGCCAGCCGCTTCCAATCCAATTTCCTTCTCATCACCAAATCCCCCTCCATCCGGCCTGTCCGCTCCGGGAGATGAGCCGTATAGGATCCTCCACGCCGGCGGTGGCCTCTCGGAAAAGGCGCCAGTACACCGCCCGGTACAGGACATACAGCGTAAGCGCAACCAGAACAGACGCCGCGATCCCCAAAAGCGGCACCGCCAGGCACCGCCGGTGGTACTCCCAACGATTCGGCAGGCGGCGCATCAGGTAGTCCGCCCGCGCGCCCCGCCGGAAGGCGGCGTAATTCCATACCGCCAGTCCCGCCAGCACCAGGCTCAAGAGGGCAAAGCCGTAAAAGGCGGAGCCCAGATACCGGGGGTAAGCCGCCACGGAGCTGAAAGCGCCCTGGTCGATGACGGCTTTCAGGGTCTTCATCTCCCTGACAATGCGCATAAGCGCCCGCAAGCTCCAAAGGGCCGACGCGGCCAGGGCGACCCCCGTCCAGCGGAGCTGCTTTTGGACGTCGGCCCCCACCGGGGCCAGCTTTTCCAGCGCGATCCTTTTCCCGATCATGGCGCGGCCCTCCCGGCGCGGCGGATCAGGGCGACGATCTGAATCGCCGTCACGATCGCCGTGCCGCCTGAGACGACCCAGTGCACGCCCCCGCCGTAAAGGCCGTAGGTCAGCGCCCACGCCGCCGTCATCACCAGGGACGCCAGCGGGAAGCCGCCATCGCGCTTCACGTCCGCGTCCACCGCCACAGCCACGCAGAGCCCCGCCGTCAGCAGGACCGAGGCCGCGCCCGCCAGCCAGTCGGACAGGGGCAGGAGGCCGTGGAGCGCCTTGCTGTCATAAAAGGCGATGGCCAAGGACTGGCCGCTCAGGGCGTTGGGAATCACGGTGTTTTTGAACATGCCAAAGGCGATGAGCACCGTGCCCAGCTGGGCGGCCAGCAGGATCATCAGCCAGCCGAACACCGTGAGGGCGTACCACGCGGTCAGCTCCAACTCCGACACCGCCAGACGGTTCATGGTGGCCCCCCTCGTCCGGCAGGCGAAAAGAAGCCACAGGGGCATCAGAAGCCGCGCCGCCAGGAACACGTAATAAATCCCGGCCTTATCCGTCAGCTCGGCAAAGGTGGCGATCTCCTTGCCGGTAAGCCCAGCCGCCTCCCGCGGCACCTGGGAAAGCCCGCCGCGATAGAGAAGCAGCGCCGCGATCATCATCACCGCCATAATCCCCACCGCGCCCCAAAGGGTCATCCGCACCCACAGCGCCGGGATCGATAATCTTCTTTTCATTCGCTCTCTCCCCTTTCTTCCGCCTGCTCATCCTCATCCCAGAGGCTGGACAAAAGCGCCATCGCGTCTTCTTTTTCCATGCCGCTCCTTCTCAGCGCCGAGACGACCCGCCCGATCTCCTCGGCCTGGAGCCGCGCCCTGGCGGCCTCCATGCTCTCCGGCGTCACCGCCGCAAAGCTCTTGGCCCCGGACCGGGACACCATCAGCCCCTCCTCCTCCAGCATCCGGTACGCCTTCTGTACCGTATTGGGATTGACCCCCAAGGTGGCCGACACCACCCGCCGGGAGGGCATCTCGTCCCCGTCCACGATGGTTCCCGCCGCCACCCCCGCCCGGATGAAACGGACGATCCGCAGATAGATGGGGCCCTCCCCCTCCAGGGGGAACCCCACGAAGCTCACCATTCCGCCGCCTCCTTTCTTCTCAACCGTATTACTTGACTAATACGGTTCATCTAACCGTATTATACGAGTAATACGGTTTTTTGTCAACAGGAAAAATGAAATTTTTTGAAGAAAATTTTTCCGCCCCTCCGGGGCGCAAAAAATCCCGGCCATCCGGGGATCGGACAGCCGGGAGAGGATCAAAGGAGCTTTTCATACGCCACGCGTTCCGCGCCGGACAGCAGGTGGATGACGCCCCGGTACACGTAGCCGTTTTTCGATAGCGCCGCGCGCATAGGGACGTTGCCGGCGTGGGTGTCGCACCGCAGGACGGAGAGTCCGGCGGCCGCCGTCAGGGCGGCGCAGCTGTCCATGATAAAGGAGCCGACCCCCTGCCGCTTGCACGCCGGGTCGATGGCGATGCGGTGGATGATGCCGTAGGTCTGGGCGTCGGACTGCCAGGTGCCGCCGTAGACCGTGTCGTAGGCGGGTTCGTGGCCCACATACACCGCCGCCGTGGCGATGACAAGGCCATCCCGCTCCACCACCCGGGAGATGCCGCGCCGGATATCCTCCAGCGCTGTCTCAGCGTTGGGCGCGCCGTCCTGCCACTGGTCGGTGCCCATGGCCCTCATGGCGGCCCGGGCCAGATCATACAGCCGCATAAGCCGGGGGATGTCCTCCACCGCCGTGTCCCGGATCGTCAGCTCCGTCATATACGCGCCTCCTGTATAATTGTATAGGCAAAAGTATATCACATTATGGCGGAGATTTCCACCGGTTTTCTCTTGATTTATTCCGCCCGCGGTGATACAGTAAATGGGCGCAAAACCGTACGGGGAGGAATGGATATGAACACAAAAACCGGGCGTCCGCGGTGCTTTCTGCGGCCCGCGCCCTTTTGGAAGCGTCTCACGGTGATGATGCTGGGCGTGCTGGTTCAGGGCTTCGGCCTGTCTGTCCTGCGCTCCATCGACCTGGGGCTCGACCCCTGCTCCTGCCTCACCCAGGGCGTGGCCAACCACCTACCCCTGAGCTTCGGCACCTGCCAGGTGCTGTGCCATCTGGTGACCTTCGCCGTGGTGATCCGGTTCGACCTTTCCCGCCTTGGCTACGGCACCGTGGGCAACATGGTCTTTTTGGGTTACATATCCGACTTCTTCACCTGGCTCTACCGCGTCTGCCTCCCCGCCGGCTTCTTTGATCCCGCCCCGGTGCGGTATCTTCTCCTGCTGCCGGGTCTGGCGGGACTTCTTTTCGGCGCGGCGGTGTATATGTGCTCGGGCCTAGGCTCATCCCCCTACGACGCGGTGCCCTTCATCATCTCCGCCCACGTGAAAAAGCTCTCCTTCCGCTGGGTGCGGATCCTCTGGGACATCGTCTTCATGCTCCTGAGCCTTGCGCTGGGCGTGATCCCCGGCATCGTCACCGTGGCCGTGGCCTTCTTCTGCGGCCCCGTGGTGGCCTGGGTGCAGAAAAAGCTGGAGACGACACTTTTCCGCCAGCCCGCCGCCTGAAAAAACCGTAAAACGCGGCCCGCCTTTCCGGCGGGCCGCGTCAGTCTGTCAAAAAACCACCTCACGCCCAGCGTAAGCGGGCGTATGGGTGGCCGAAAATAGAAAATATGGTAGTG
>CANQBA010000104.1 GCA_947589545.1 uncultured Oscillospiraceae bacterium
GCTCCGGTTTGAGGACGGCTCCAGCTACACCACCCGTTCCCTCCGGGGAGAGACAGGCCCCAGAGGGGAGACGGGCGACACCGGCCCCCAGGGCAAGCGGGGGGAAAAGGGCGACAAGGGAGATCCCTTCGAATACGAGGACTTCACCCCCGAACAGCTAGTGGCTTTGACAGGCCCGACAGGGCCTACCGGCCCTCAGGGGCCGACAGGAGAGCGCGGCCCGGAGGGCGAGCGCGGGCCGGAAGGGCCGGAGGGGAAGCAGGGCGACACCGGGGACGTGTGGGTGCCCAGCGTGTCACCGGAGGGCGATATCTCCTGGACGAAAAACAGCGAGGAAGCGCCCACGCCTGTAAACATCAGGGGCCCCCAGGGGAACGTGGGCCCCGTGGGGCCGGAAGGGCCCAGGGGAGAGCAGGGAGAACAGGGCGATCCCGGCCCCAAAGGAGATCAGGGGGACGTGTGGGTGCCCAGCGTCACCGGGGAGGGCGATATCTCCTGGACGAAGAACGCGGAGGAACCGCCTCAGACCGTCAACATCAGGGGGCCCCAGGGGCCCGCGGGGAGCGGCACCGGGGATATGCTGGCCTCCACCTACGATCCCCTGGGCAAGGCGGAGGATATTTTCGCCTACGCCGACAGGGTGGCCGGAGAGAAGGCCGGGGAGGCCGTGAAGGACGTCAGCGCCGGAAACGTCAAGTTTGAGGACGGCCAGACGTTCCAGCAGAAGCTGGAGGCCGGGGAGCTGAAGGGGGAGCAGGGCGATCCCGGCCCCGCCGGGCCTGCGGGCCCGCAGGGCGCGGGTGGTCAGGACGGTGAGCCCGGTGCGGACGGTCTGCCCGGAGAAAACGGCAAGGATGGGGCGGCGGCCGGGTTTGGGGAGCCTGTGGCGGACATCGGCACCGGCATCGGCACGCCCACCGTCACCGTGGAGGCCAGCGGGCCGGACACGGACAAGGTGTTCACCTTCCACTTTGACAATCTCAAGGGCGAGAAGGGCGAGGACGGCAAGCCCGGTTCCGACGGTCTGCCCGGGAAGGACGGCACCCCCGGCGCACCGGGTAAGGACGGTGTGTCGCCCACGGTGGCGACGGCTTCCGTTGAGGGCGGCACCAAGGTCACGATCACTGACGCCAACGGGCAGAAGGAGTTCACGGTCAAAGACGGCGCTCCGGGTACTCCCGGCAAGGACGGAGCACCGGGGCCAAATACGGTGGGAACGGACACCGCCACGGACATCGACGGGCTGCTGAGGGGGCAGAACGGCAAGGTGGCGCAGGCGGTGGACGGCGTGGACTACCTGTCACCGGAGGCGGCGGATGAGCGGTATCTTAGTAAACAAGGCGGCGATATGAATGATAGCACCGTGCGAAACGTACGGCTTGAGAACGTGACTTTGCTCGGAAATGCGATAGTTGATTCTGCGGAAACGGGAGACGATAGGTCTGTTGCCAACAAGGAGTATGTGGATCAATACGCCGTCCGCACGGACAAGGTGACGCTCACGGTGGACGGTTGGGACTACATACTTGTTCCGGGAGGCGAGGTGTATCAGCAGCAGGTCGAAGCTTCCCACGTTATAGCGGACGAGGATAGGCAGGAGGTCAGGGTCATGCCCGCCGCCGAAGATATGGCCGCATACATTGAGGCGGGTATCCGGTGTATATCCCAGGGCGATGGTATCGTGAAGTTCGGCTACGACACCATGCCCGGCAAGGATATCACGGTCTACGTCAACACGCAGATGGTGGCGCAGGATTAGGAGGCGAGAGGATGATTTGGAATCAGGTAGTCAAGGGCGGAGCCGGAGGGCAAGGGATGAATGGGGTATACACCCGTGCTTTGGACAATTGGACATCGGGTTACTTTGAGATCCCATCTGAAATCGACCCGGAGAACGTGACGTATGTGGTATTTGCGGGTTATCCGAGTTGGAAATATATAGTCGTGCAGGTAGAAAATCCCACAATACGTTCTATCATGACAAGCGACATGGACTATGATGGCGACATAATATATTTCCCTCCGGGTACGACGTCTGGTTTGCCTGCGAATATTACAAACCACAGCGGGGTTCTTGAAATTGTAAAAGCGTATTTCAAGCCCGGTGATAAAGTCCTGGTCATGGTGTGTACGAAATGATTGCGGAAGGAGACAGCAACATGAATAAATTCCATGAAATGGTAACGGGGGGGGGCGTGACATAAACGCCCTGGTCACATTGCCGAAAGGTGGTGGACGATATGATTTTCAATCCGGTCTTTGTGAAGAATGGCGGAGAGAGCGGCGTAGAACATGTGCAGGTGATGTATGAGAACGGTGCTTTTGGCCCTGATGAAATTACAGTTGCTATTGGGGATAGCACCTATAAGCTATCAGTCGGCTATGAACTATATCCATATAAGGACCGGCAGACAATTGGTGTTTATGCTGATACCGGTGATATAAGGATTATAAACGTCTGGATTGAAGACAATATTCTTTGCATAAAGGTCATGGCAAAAGCGCAGTTTGAGGTTGGAATATGACAAAAAACGAAAGGATGATGCAATTTGTGGGTGACGATTTTGGTCGCGGTGATAGGGTCGTCGGCGATGGCGTCGCTGGTGACGCTGTTGAGCGAGGCCGTCAAGCGGCGGTGGAAGAAGAAGGACGAGGGGGAGAGGATTACTCCGGAGCGGATTCTTGACATCGAGCGGAAAATTGACGCGCTGGTGAAGTGCGAGAAGGTATTTGCTATCGATAAGATACGCTATCTGGGCTTGTGCTACATAGGCTCCGGCGGCGTGACGCTGGAGGAGAAGGAGACGCTCCACGAGATGCACGACGCCTATGAGGCGCTGGGCGGCAACGGGCATCTGGACACGGTGATGGACGAGGTGGACAAGCTTCAAATCGTAAAATCACGATTCAAGGAGGATGACGGCACATGAATCTTTTGAAGTGCCTCCTTATCAACAATGACTGTTACAAGTCGGGGGCAAAGCTCAAGCCAAAAGGGGTCATGGTACACTCCACGGGAGCAAACAACCCGAAACTCAGACGGTATGTTCAGCCGGTAAAAGGGCAGGAGAATTATTCCGGTCTTATCGCGGCGCTGGGAAAAAACACAGCCGGGAATTCCTGGAATAGAAGCGGTGTCGAGAAATGCGTCCACGCGTTTATCGGGAAGCTGGCGGACGGGTCTATCGCCACGGTGCAGACGCTCCCGTGGGAGATGCAGGCGTGGCACTGCTATTATGGCCCGAAGGGAAGCGGGAACACCACGCACATTTCCTTTGAAATATGCGAGGATAACCTGGACGACCCGGTGTACTTCCGGGCGGTGTACAAAGAGGCCGTGGAGTTTACGGCGTATCTGTGTGGACTTTACAACCTTGACCCGCTTGCAGATGGGGTTGTGATCTGCCACAAGGAGGGGGCGCGTCGTGGGATAGCGTCTAACCACTCAGATGTAGAAAATTGGTTCCCGCGCATGGGGTACAACATGGACGGGTTCCGGCAGGACGTAAAAGACAGATTGGAGGATGAGGATATGACAGGCGAGGAAATTTACAGGAAGCTGACGGATTACCTTCTGAGCCAGAAGCCGCCTGCGTGGGTGGAACAGCAGGGGGAGTACGCGGAGGCCGTCCGGGAGGGCATTACCGACGGGAGCGACCCGACAAGGCTGACCACGCGGTATGAGAGCGCCATCATGAATCTGCGGGTGCTGAAGAAGGCCAGAAGTGAATGACGGCAAAAAGAAAAAGACTGCCTTTGCTGACGTGGTTATCACGGTTTGCGTGGTGGTGGCGCTACTGGTCACGGGGATCGTCGTGTGGGAATACCACAGGCTCAAAACGGTGATGCCCGCCGGGGTCATATCGGCGCTGTTCGCCTTTTGGGGCGGGGAGCTGTTGATTATCGCGTTGCGGCAGATATTCGGCAGCGACGTGGTGGCAAAGGCAAAGCCGCCGGAGACGGATACGGCGTTGGAGGAAAGCAAGAAGTCAGACGATACATCGGATATTTTTGGAGGTTCGATATAATATGATTGAAAAAATTTGCGACAGGCTTTTGACGGTGAAGAGCATCGTCACCATCATCCTGACGGTGGTGTTCGCGGTGCTGGTGATCAAGGACGGGGAGGTTCCCCAGACGTTCACCACCATCTACATGAGCGTCATGGCGTTCTACTTCGGTATCCAGAGCGCCAAGAACGCTGAGTAACAGGCTTTCGGCGTACCGGCACAGGGCGCGCCGGGGGTAGTGTTTCCTCAAAGCCCCGCCGAAAGGCGGGGCGGAGAGTTCATGACGAAGTTTAAATAAGGAGGCAGCCATACAATGGAAAATGAAAACAACGCGATCACTGAGGTCAACGAAAACGACGCCACCTTTGATGCGGGGTGGGAGGACGAACCGGCGGAGATCCCGGAGGAGACCGGGGCCGCCGGCACGGAGACCGGCGCGGAAGTACCTCCTGAGCCCGCCCAGGCGGCCCAGGGCGAGGCGGAGGGCGCCGGACAGGCTCCCGTACCCCCTGAGGGCGAAAACGCGCAGGGGCAGGCTCAGGCGGTCCAGGAGACGGCCCAGGGAGAGGGCACCCAGGGGGAGGCCGGCGGGGAGCAGACCGAGACGCCGGAGGGCTTTGACCTGACGGTGGACGGTCAGAGCCGGCACGTGGACAGGGATGAGGTCATAAGGCTGGCCCAGGACGGGGCCGGGGCGGAGCGGCAGCTTAACGCCCTCAATCAGGAGATCCTGGAGCTGGGCGGCATGGAGGCCGTGCGGGACGTGATGCGGACGATGCTGGAGCTGGCGCGGGATTCCGGGCAGACGCCGGAGCAGTTCGCCGACAGTGCCAGGGCGGCTATGATCGCCCGCCGGGACAAGGTGGGGATGGATCTGGCGCTGGAGCGGGCCAGGGCCGAACGGCTCCAGCGGGCCGCCGACGACCGGGGCCGGCAGGAGGCACAGCGGAAGGCCCAGGAGCAGGCCCGCAACCAGGATTTCGCGGCCTTTATGCGGGCCTACCCCGAGGTAAAGGCCCAGGATATCCAGAAAGAGGTTTGGGACGCGGTGCGGGGCGGGGAAAGCCTTGTGACCGCTTATGCCCGGCATGAGGCCAAGGCCCTCCGGGCCGAGGTGGACAGGCTCCGCTCCCAGGCGGAGGCCCAGACAAAAGCGGCCAGGCAGAACAAGGAGAACCGCCAGAAGGCCGCGCCCGGCGCTCAGAGTGCCGGAAGCGCCGCGGCGAGCCGCGACGCCTTTGATGAAGGGTGGGATTTGGAATGAAATGGCCTAAATAAGCGCTGATTTTCCACAATTTCACCGACAACAAGCCAGAAAACCAGTAAAATCTTGAAAAATCGAAAGGAGAAATGACAAATGGCAATCAATCTGGCAAAGAGAGCTTCCGACAAGGTCGTGGAGCGCTTCAAGCTGGGCTCCTGCACCGAGGGGCTTTTCAGCAACAGGTACAGGTGGACGGGCGTGGCCACGGTCCAGGTGTACAGCGTGGACACCGTGGAGCTCAACGACTACGACAAGACCAAGGTGGACGGCACCAGCCGCTTTGGCGCGCTCACCGAGCTGGGAGACACCGTCCAGGAGATGACGGTCACCGACGACAAGGCCTTCAACGCCTCCATCGACAAGGGCAACAACACCGCCCAGCTGATGATCAAGAGCGCGTCCAGCGTGCTCCGCCGTCAGACCGACGAGGTGATCATCCCCTATGTGGACAAGTACCGCCTGAAGAAGCTCTCCGAGGGCGCGGGCGCCTATGAGGGCTACGACAGCGTGTCCCTCACCAAGGCCAACGTGGTGGAGACCATCATGAACGCCGGCGCGGCTATGAGCGACAAGAAGGTCCCCAAGACGGGGCGCGTCGTCTACATCAGCGAGACCGAGGCCGTCAAGCTGAAGCTGGCCGACCAGGTGGTGGGCATCGATAAGCTGGGCGGCAAGACCATCGTCAACGGCTCCATCGGCACCATCGACGGCATGGAGGTACGGACGGTGCCCAGCGACTACATGCCCGAGGATGTGGTCTTTATGATCGTGCGGAAGGGCTGCGCCTGCGCCCCCAAGAAGATCGAGACCTACCGCATCCTGGAGGAGCACCCCGACATCGACGGCGCTGTTGTCCAGGGCCGGCTCCTGCACGACTGCTTTGTGCTGGAGACCCTGAAGGACGGTATTCTGGTGGCCAAGAAATCCGCGTAAGGTAAACCACCGGGCTGTCAATTATCGGCGGACGGGCGGCCGGGGACGGCCGCCCCTACAGTATTATGTCAGGAGGCGCAATGCCGTGGCGACAATTCCCACGAATGTGAACGAAAAGATCTTCAACATCACCCGGTGGCGGGGAGTGAACGAGGCGGCGGAGGGGGAGGCGGCGCT
>CANQBA010000105.1 GCA_947589545.1 uncultured Oscillospiraceae bacterium
AAGAAGGTCACGTCCTCCCATACGAAGGGCGAGACGGTGATCCTGACAGAAACGAATATTTCGGAGGAACAGCTTCGCACAGCTATAGAGCGGACCGGCTACCGTGTACTGGAAGTCAGTACAGAAGAATACGAGAAGAAAGGGCTGTTCGGCTTTCGGAAATAACCGGCCGGACGGACATAAAAGCGATGCCATTTACGGTTTTACAGGGTGTACTGCTCCCGTTTCTGGGGACTACCTTGGGTGCGGCCAGCGTCCTGTTTATGAAAAAGAATCTCAATCCCCTGGTACAACGCGGGCTGACCGGCTTTGCTGCCGGGGTAATGGTTGCCGCTTCCATCTGGAGCCTGCTGATTCCGGCCATGGAGCAGTCCAAAGAAATGGGAGCGTGGTCATTTGTTCCCGCAGTCGTAGGATTTTGGCTGGGCATCCTGTTTCTTTTGCTGCTGGATAAGGCTGTGCCGCATCTCCATCAAGGCAGCAGTGAGCCGGAAGGACCGAAAGCACAACTGAAAAAGACTACTATGCTGGTACTTGCGGTAACGCTGCATAATATCCCGGAAGGAATGGCAGTGGGCATTGTCTATGCTGGGTGGCTCTCCGGAAATGAAACGACCACTTTAGCAGGGGCGATTACTTTGGCCCTGGGAATTGCACTTCAAAATTTCCCGGAGGGGGCGATTATCTCCATGCCTCTGCGGGCGGATGGGATGAAAAAGGGAAGGGCTTTTCTCTGGGGAACACTGTCCGGGATTGTGGAACCGTTGGCAGCACTGCTCACGATTTGGGCAGCCCACTGGATCATTCCGGCGCTGCCGTACCTGCTTAGCCTTGCCGCGGGCGCTATGGTTTATGTAGTAGTAGAGGAACTGATACCTGAAATGTCCCAAGGAACACATTCCAATCTGGGTACGGTTTGTTTCAGCCTTGGATTTACACTGATGCTGGCGTTAGATGTGGCGCTGGGATAACTCTGCGTTCGCAGCTTCATTATGCATTGACAGGTATCAGTTCAATGGCGAAGGAGGTATATATTGTCTTGCCCGACATGAAATATGGCGCTTGTGCGTCAAGTATCACGGAAAACAGATATAGGGTTTTCTCAGGCATTGAGATCATCTTTTTTGGAAGCCACCAAGATTCTTTTGAGTTAAAAAGCAGGGAGAAGATGGCAGATAACATCTTTGAGATTACTCATTGCAGCGAAGGAAGATTGGAATATGATCTGAACGGAAATTACTGTTACCTGATGCCGGGAGATCTTGCTGTCACACAGACAAACAAGGTTTCAACTGTTACACGGTTTCCCATGAAGCATTATCATGGAATCACGATCAAAATTGATTTGAATCATACGCCGCATTGTCTCTCCTGTTTTCTGGAGGATGTGAATGTGGAACCGAAAGAGTTAAAGGCTAAATTCTGCGAAAGCGGTCATGGCTTTATCGTCAGGTCAAACCCGTCGATAGAGCATATCTTTTCCGAACTATACTGCATACCGGAAAAGATACGGCATGGGTATCTTAAAGTAAAGATTTTAGAATTATTCCTGTTTCTAAGTGTTTAGACACCCGTGCGAACGAATTTAGAGAACGTACCTATTCTGCGGCGCAGGCCCGGCTGGCCAGGGAAATCGGGCAGTATCTGACAGATCATATCAGCGAACACGTCACGCTGAAAGAGATTGCGAGGCACCTGCACCTTTCTGAGACCCATATTAAGAGGACTTTTCAGTGCGTCTATGGTGTGACACCGCGGGCGTTTATATTGGAGCAAAAAATGGAGTCAGCCGCCCATATGCTGGAGCATACCGATAAATCTGTTATGGAAATCGCCAATGTGCATGGATACGACAATGCGAGCAAGTTTTCGAGCGTTTTTCGCAGCGTCAAAGGAGTGGCGCCAAATGAATATCGGAATCGTGAAAAAGCGGCAAAGAAACTTATGGCTGATTTGGAGCCAAAGAGCACCTGCTTGGAGTAGATGGCGAGCCCTTGCAGGTAATATAATGTCTAACGAGGCTGAAAAGCCTCGTTACTTAATGAGCTGAGTTAGCCAAAGCTAACCTCTATGTGAAGGAGGGATTTCAACGTCTGAAGATCTATTGGTGCGCCATTGTGCGCCAACGCTTGCCGGAATGAAAACCGGAAGCCTGTTCGCATGTTCATTTGAAAGCGATGGCGCTATGCGGGACAGTGTGCGTAAATTCAATCGCCTTTTAGGAAAAAGAGGGTTACGCTTCCTTCCGCTGCGTTTCCATAATAATCGGGCGCTGATCTATGTCTACCGTCCCACAATGCTGCTGCAGGATCTGCGAAGCCCGGAGGCGGTACGGTTACTGGAAAGCCGCGGATACCACATAACAACCCCTGAGCAATGCCTGATATGCCTGATAAAGAGGCTTTGTGAAGCGAAAGACTTCCCACATGAAATTGGGTTATTTCTTGGGTATCCGCCCGATGATGTGTCAGGTTTTATTGAAAACAAGTCGGGAAACTGCAAGTGTACCGGACTTTGGAAAGTATATGGCGACGAAGAAAGCGCCAAAAAAACGTTTGAAAAGTACCGGAAATGCACAGCGTTGTATTGTGAATTGTTCATGAATGGCACGCATATCGAAAGGCTCACCGTAGCCTGTTGATATACTATTTTTATCAGAATGAAAGGATGGTTTATTATTATGAGTAAAGTAGCAGTCGTTTACTGGAGCGGAACAGGAAACACCGAAGCAATGGCGGCGGCAGTCGCTGATGGTGCGAGAGAAAAAGGAGCGGAGGTTGAAATGCTGACAGCTTCCGCTTTCGGTGCGGATAAGATGGACGGGTACGACGCCATTGCCTTTGGCTGCCCTGCGATGGGAGCAGAAGAATTGGAGGAAAGTGAATTCGCTCCGATGTTTTCCTCCTGTGAAGCCAAGCTCAACGGAAAGAAAATAGCCTTATTCGGATCGTATGGCTGGGGAGACGGCGAATGGATGCGCAGCTGGGAAGAAACCTGCAAAAATGATGGAGCCGATCTTGCCTGCGATTTTGTTATCTGCAACGAAGCGCCGGATGGCGACGCGATAGCGGCGTGCAAGGAGCTGGGCGCTGCACTGGTATGAGCTTTTGCCGCTTGAGCATTTCATAGGGAAAGAGGACCTCCGTAAACGCATACAAATTTATTTCCATGTCAGATTGAAGAGAACACCTCTTGATAATAATTCGGCAGCGTACTATGCTTTTTATAGTACGCTGTCGTACTATAAAGAGACGTATATGAGAGAAACAGCGCGTCGTCTTATCTTTGCTTTGTATCGCGTTGACGAGTCGTATTATGAAGCAGAACAATGAGAATCGGGATTATAGATGTAAAAGCAGGGATCGGAACGAGATTTTTTCTTTCCCCCCTTGACAAATGGGTATAACGCTGCTATTATTATAACAATGTTATATAACGCTGTTATAAAGGAGATGCACCATGAGTGAGATAGACAAGACAACTTTAGAGCGCATCCAGGACACGGCAAGGAAGGAGTTCAGCGAGAAGGGCTTTTTGAACGCTTCCCTGCGGATCATCTCAAAGGAGGCGGGCGTTACCACCGGCGCGCTCTATGGCTACTTTTCCAGCAAAGAGACCCTGTTTGCTTCCATTGTGGAACCCCATGCCGTAGCGATCATGGATGCGTTCATGGGGGCGCAGACGGATTTTTCCGAGCTGCCGAAGGAACAGCAGCCGGAGCATATGGGCGTGGAGTCCGGGCAATGTATCGACTTCATGTTGAACTATATCTACGACCACTATGCAGACTGCAAGCTGCTCATTTGCAGCAGCGACGGGACCGCTTATGCCGGTTTCATTGACCGCATGGTGGATGTGGAGGTAGATGCCACTTTCCGTTATATAGATGTGCTGAAAAGCCTGGGGAAAGATGTTCCCCTCCCAGATGAAGAATTGGCCCACATGATCGCCAGCGGGATGATGAACGGAATTTTTGAGGTCGTGCGTCATGATATGCCGAAGGAACGGGCCAAAGCCTTTGTCGGGCAGCTTCGGGCATTTTACATCGCTGGATGGACGGCGGTCTTTGAAGGTTGAAATCAAGATAAAAATGTCGGGGCTTTTGCCCCTCATTTTTGGCTCATAGGTTAGTTGTTGCTAACTTAAAAGCGGATATTCGGGTTGCGAAAGCGCCCTTTTATCACCATACAGAAACCATATAAGGAGGACGATACCCTGTGAAGCAATCAAATCTGTCACGGCTGATGGACTACGCCGGGAGCCGGCGTGTGCTTCTTTATCTGTCGTGGATACTGTCGGCGCTCAGCGCCATTGTCGCCCTTGTGCCGTTCTGGTACATCTGGCGGATCATTCATGCGGCGCTGGACGCTGCGCCCCATTTTGAACAGGCGGAACACCTGGCTGTTTACGGCTGGATGGCGGTGCTGTTTGCCGCGCTGTCCTTTCTGATCTATTTTGCGGCCCTGATGTGCTCCCACATCGCGGCGTTCCGGGTGGCCAGCAATCTGCGGAAGGAGCTGGTGCGGCATATCGCAAAGCTGCCCCTCGGCGCGGCGGAGGAATTTGGCAGCGAAAAGCTGCGGAAGATCATCAACGAATCCTCTGCGGCGACGGAGACCTATCTGGCCCACCAGCTTCCCGACAAGGCGGGAGCCATCGCCACGCCCTGCGGCCTGCTACTTCTGCTTGTCGTTTTTGATTGGCGGCTGGGGCTTTTGAGTCTTGTGCCGGTGGTGCTGGGTTTTGTCCTGATGATGGCCATGACAGGTGCGCGGATGGCCAAAAAGATGAAGGAGTACCAGGACGCGCTGGACAATATGGCGAACGAGGCCGTGGAGTATGTGCGGGGCGTGCCGGTAGTCAAGACCTTTGGGCAGACAGTGTTCTCCTTCAAAAAATTCAAGGGTTCTATCGACAATTACGAAAAGTGGGTCATCGCCTATACGAAAAGCCTGCGCCTACCCATGATGCTTTACACCACCGCGATCAACGGTGTGTTTGCCGCGCTGATTGCCGGGGCGTTCTGGTTCACCAGCGGCGGTGTGACGGCTGGATTTTTGACGAACCTGCTGTTCTACATCATCATCACGCCGGTGATCGCTCTGACGCTTACCAAAATCATGTTCATGAGTGAGAACGGCATGATTGTCTCCGATGCGTTGGAGCGGATTGACGGCGTGCTGGCCCTCTCGCCGCTGCCTGAGACAGCAAAACCGCAGACGCCGCGAGACAACTCCGTGAAGCTGGAACATATCAAATTCAGCTATGACGGCAAAAACGAGGTGATCCACGACATATCCTTGCGGATCGAGCCGGGGCAGACCGTGGCCTTTGTAGGCCCCTCCGGGGGCGGGAAGTCCACCCTGGCAAGCCTTGTCTCTCGTTTCTTTGACCCCAAGGGAGGCTCAGTCAGGATCGGCGGCGTAGACGTGCGGAACATTCCCAAAGGGGAGCTGATGGATACCGTCTCCTTTGTGTTCCAGAACAGCCGCCTGATCAAAGCGTCCATCCTCGACAATGTGCGGATGGGAAAGCCGGACGCCTCCGAAAGTGAAGTCCTGGCGGCGCTGGAGGCGGCGCAGTGCGGGGACATCCTGGAGAAGCTGCCCCAGGGTATCCATACCGTGATCGGGAAGGACGGCGTGTATCTCTCCGGCGGGGAGCAGCAGCGTATCGCCATTGCCCGCGCCATGCTGAAAAACGCGCCGGTCCTGATCTTGGACGAGGCCACGGCCTTTGCCGACCCGGACAATGAAAACAAGGTGCAGGCAGCGCTGTCCGCTCTGGCCCACGGCAAGACCGTCCTGCTGATTGCCCACCGGCTCTCCACGGTGGCGGGTGTGGACCGTATCTATGTTATCGAGGACGGCAAGATCGCGGAGGCAGGCACACGGGAAGAACTGCTGGAACAGGACGGACTGTTTCGGAAAATGTGGAAGGAATATCAGACCTCCGCACAGTGGAAGGTCGCAAAGTCTAATGGTGTGAAGTCAAGAATGCAATAAGAGAAAATTTGCGAAAGAAGTACCCCAAAAGAGTAGTAACTAAGGAAAAAGGCAACACCAACCAAAGCCCTGCCCCTGCGCATTTTTGAAACAGGGCTGGCAGCGTCAAAGGGGAGAGTGAATGATCAGCCCTTTGGCGGGATATACAGGCGGTTGTCCTTCAGCAGTCGAAAGACAAGCCGGATCAGTTTTCTGGCAGTCAAAGCGAGTGCGCGTTTATGCTGGAACTGGTTGACCTCCTTGAACTTGAGGTCGTAGTAGCGCCGGAACTCGGAGTCGCATCTTCTCACGGAGTTGGCGGCTTCCAGCAGATAGTAGCGGAGGAAACGGTTGCCGGACTTGAT
>CANQBA010000106.1 GCA_947589545.1 uncultured Oscillospiraceae bacterium
TCTTTCTGCTTTGCTTCAAGATGTGGAACAGATATTTTCTCTCCCCTTTTGTTGCACTTCTATCTTGACTGAACACTCGTGCTAATAGCATTCCACCTGTCCAAACTAAAAAATCGTCTAAAACAAAAGCCATATTTTTTATTGTTTACATTTTCGTTAATAATGGTCGCTATATAGATGCCCACATGTACAGTATTTACTAGCCCCATCAGGATTCCATCTAGGACAGTTACACCCACTATGTCTGCACCATCCACTGCCCATAAAAGAAATTTTACTTCCATGCTTGTCATCGGAAGACGTGTGATTGTCTTCGTCAGCATGTGAGTATTCTTCATTACTATCATCAGATAATGAAAAATCATTATCTCCATCATAGCCGTCAATGTCTACATCCAAATCAGAATCGTGATTATTGTCCTGTGAATCATCCATATTCTCATCTGAGGTGGAATCATCTATTGTATCGTCATAATCAGGGATATCATCATGATCAAGTTCAAAGTCGTCCATAAAAGATAAATCCATAATTATTGAGTTTAAGAAATTACCATAAAGTTATCGGAATCATTCCATGCATCTTCAAAATCATCTTCAGGATATTCTGTGCAAATATCTCCTGTGCCAGGGTCGGTAAGCAAGATGTTTTCCTCACCAGTTAAAGGGTCTATAACAAAGCCACTTACTATCAATGCGTGATCAGGCTTTCCCCCAACTGCCAAATCTTCAAAAGTTTCTTCAAATCCCGGATTCCAAAGTTCTCCAGAATCAACACCAACAATAACTTGATACCCCCATGAGATTTCCTCAAATATATCATGAATAGAAGCGTGGTGAACACGTTTTACGTCAACACCATGCAATTCAAGCAAATTACCAGTTTCCTCTACAGGTGTACCAAATCCAGGGGAGTACCATCCGTTGGCAATAGCCTCATCGCGTAATGTGTTTTCAGAAACATCTATTCCCTTGGAGTTAAGAATTATCTGCTGGGCTTTAATAGCACAACTATCAGGGTACGTTTGTCTGATGTTTTCATCATAGCTATTAAAGCTACTGCCGAAAGATAAAGAAACAGAGTCTGTCATATCTTAAGTTAATATGCTTATATGTTTTTTATAAATCGAAATCATCTGAATCCATATCATCAGAATCTTCAGTGGGGGTATCTGTATCGTAGACGGGAACATTCTCAAACAGTAAAGATGATTCTTTATCACATGTCAAATCCTGTGAGAGGTTATCTTCTACAGCATCCTTGATAAGCGTATCATTAGTTAATTCTTCTTCAGTGATGGCAGGAGGAATCCCCAACTCCCAGAATCCATAATCGCCTTTGTGAAGTTCCCAATCAAAAATACTTCCAAATGAAACAGAGTCGTTTGCAATGTCTAATGATTCTGAAAGCAAGTTGTCAATGCCTAACGTCGATTCAATGAGTGAAGATTCGTCAGGTGTTGCGTTCCCGTCAATATATGCAGCTAACATCTCATCAGAGATATTTTCGTTGAAATTAATCATAATAATCCTCCTTTCTCCCCATAACGAGGCGAAGCGGCAACAACGCTCTGCGATGAATGTTGTAAAGGTTATCTACCGTTACTTTCATTTCTTCAGCTAAAATTTCCGGGCGAACCTCCTGCAAGTCCAAAACTTCGATAACTTTACGGTAGCGGGCATTTGGCATTTTTGCAAGTGCATTGCGCAAATCCACACGTCGCTCGATGGAGATTGTACAACTTTGTTCCTTCCACATTTTGTCATTTAGAGTAACTGGAAAAGAAAACGGTTATCAGAGCTTTCATGTGAAACTGCTTAACGACTAAGGAAGCTGGGAAGAGATTCATATCTCGTCAGAACGCATGGTGCGCAACTCGTGTCTTGGCTGTACAGCTGAGAGAACGGAAGATAATGTGAAAGCCTGGCTGGAGAAGTTCAAGGTCGTGCTGAAAGATGTGGCGTACCACAGCCACGAGATGGACTATATGGACGGTGTGACGGCTTCTTTCTACAACGATGATATCATGGTGTTCACACCGGGAATTATCCTATACAAGGACGCTACGGCACTGGACTTTGCCTTTGAGATTCATAGTGAGGTGGGACTACATGCTGAGTATGCCCGCATCAACGGCAGGCTGTGTTCAATGAAAAAGGTATTGCATCGTGGCGATTGCGTAGAGATCGGGACAGACGAAAAAGTCCTTCCTGAAGAAGAATGGCTGAATCACGTTCTGACCTACAAAGCAAAGCGCACACTACGCAGTCATTTCGCGAAAAAGGCAAAGATGCCTTACGTCCGTTGTTCTTACTGCCCCCACTGCCCGGCGACGAAGTGATTGGATTCAAGGATACAGACGGCAATATTACATTGCACAAGCGCAACTGTCCTAATGCCATTCGCATGGCTTCAGAACAAGGCGACTCCATCGTTGCCGTCAACTTTGAGGAGCAGGATGTTTTTCGCTTCCCCGTCCGCATTTGCATCCGTGGTATCGACCGCCATCACCTGTTAAGTGACGTAGTGGCATGTATCACGGAACAACAGAACCTTTCAATCTTCCAGCTCAATACTGTGACCGTTGACCGTATCGTGGAGACTTCTGTCGATTTTGCAATCCATTCGGTGAAAGAACAGGAGGAAGCAATGAAGTCTATCGCAAGTATTAACAACGTGGATGAGGTTTCAAGAATTGACATTGAATAATAACAAATATACGAAACTCTATCTGCCAGGGCATGATGTGAAAGAAGATTAAGAGGGAAAATGAAAGTGCAGAATAAGACAAATATTGATATGAATATGAAACGAAACATTAAAATCACGGTATGGATCATTGCCACAATTATTTTATTGTCAGGATGCATCATTGGAGGAATCTTCCTCAAAGACTACCTGTATGAAAAGTTGAATCCGCCATTTGAGGAAACAACGATTTTCCCAGATGACAGCAGAGAACATCCTACAGACACCACATTTGTTGTGAATGGCATTGAGATAAAAATGATTGGCGTTAAGGGAGGTAAGATTAACTGTAAGGGTTTAAGAAAAACGATAGAACTGGATGACTTCTACATTGGCGAGACAGAAGTGACTCAGGAATTGTGGATGTCGGTAATAGGTGACAATCCTTCCATCCACAGAGGCAATATTCTTCTCTCTGTTGAAAACATAGATTTGGCGGAATGCCTTGAATTTGTTCACAAACTGGATTCTGTTTCAGGTCTTAAATTTTATATCCAATCATGGTTATATGCTGCTCATCTTGGCTGCATGGATACAAACTCTTCATATTATGACGATAGCATAAGTTAGTACAAAGAAAATTCAGATAACACGACTCATCCTGTCAAGCAAAAGCACCCCAATACACTTGGTGTTTATGATATGGCTGGCAATGTTTCCGAATGTACCATCAGCGGTTCCGACCCATTGTTCTTTGTTGTGGGTGGCAGCTACGAGACTGAAAAGAAATGCTGCGATATAGAAGCATATGACATTGATCATGCATACATTAAAATGGGGTCTATTGGTTTAAGACTGGTTTATTATCCGAAAGCGATAAATAAAAAGAGTGATAGATTATAGTTGTAAAAGAATCTCTCTTATCATAAGATTAAACAAAATATAAAGTTTGAAACGATGGAAGAAGCAAAGGACAAGAAAGAGATGAAGAAGACCCGGGTCTTCAATGTGATTATCCTCGACCGCAGCGGTTCGATGGAATGTATTCGTCAGGCTGCCGTGGAGGGTTTCAACGAAACCTTGGCAGGAATCAAAAAGGCTCAGGAAAAGTTTGCCGAAACACAAGACCATTTCGTGTCGCTGGTGACGTTCTGCAGTTGCGAAACGAAGCACGTGTTCGATAAAACACCGGTGGCAGATGCCCATCCGCTGAAGATGGAAGATTTTCAGCCATGTTGCACTACGCCGCTGTATGACGCTATGGGCATCACGCTCACCGCCATGCGCAAGCATGTCAAGGAGATTGAGGACAGTGTGGTGGTAGTAACCATCATCACCGATGGCATGGAGAATGCCTCTCACGAGTACAACGGCAAGACCGTCAAGGAACTTGTGGAGCGCCTGCGTGGTGAGGGATGGACATTCACCTATATGGGAGCCAATCAGGATTCCGTGGAGGTGGCGATGCAACTCTCCATCCGCAACTCACGCAACTTTGCCTATACCCACGAGGGAACACGCGCCTCGATGTGTAAGGACACCAGTACGCGTATGAACTTCTTCACCCGCCTAGCAGAGATGAAGATGCAGGAAGCAGACTGTTGCTCTGCACCAATGTCAGCAGAGGATAGACACAATCAATATACTCGTATGGCCGACGAAGCTTTTGATGAGGAGGAAGGAAAATGAGAATAAAAGTAACGTCGATGAAAAGGGCATTCACGCTGTTCTGGCATGGGTTGACCGCCCTCCTTGCTGGCATTGCCAATTGGTTTACGGTGATATTGGGCATGAGGGATGACTCCAATTATGGCAAGATTCTCCGTCGCACGGTTGGAACTTGCTTCTCTTTGGTAATGATAATGATCACATCTGCCGTGATATACAGTGTTGGCAAAACCTTTTATGAAGAGTTGCCACGTGATGTAAGATACGGTGACAACTATTACGATACGCAGTACATCTCCCGCACAGTGACCTATTACACTTACTATGGCGAGGACGGCTATCTGGCAAGAAGACTATCACGGGCATCAAGTGGATAGCCAAGCCGCTTGGCATGGACTCTCTGATATGCTATAGCGATGGCAAGAAGCGTGGCTATTTCAATATGTTTACGGGCAAGCCTGTCATTGAACCGAAGTACAGTCATGCCTGGATATTCTCCGATGGATTGGCATCGGTGGATGACGGAGGTTGGATCAAGTTCATCGATGCTTCAGGCAAGATGGTGATAGACCCAAAGATTCCTTATATTCCGGGAGCAGAGGGTTATGTGTTCCACAACAATCGCTGCATTGTCCACAATGAACGCCGTGACCGTTTTGGGTTGTTGGACAAGCAGGGCAAGTGGGTCTTGAAGCCTGAATATTTCTCTATCGCATCCTCCGAGAACTTCTGGATTATCGATAATGAAAAGGGCAAAAGTGTATTGGACAGTACGTTGAACACGGTCATTCCGTTTATGAAAGGTCAAATCTGGGTAAGTGACGAATACATCAATGTGACACTGAACAATCACATCATGCAGCGTTATGATTTTGATGGGAAACTAATCAACGATTTCTACATCAACGATGTAAGTCACTTGACTTACGAGTCCGACGAATTACATTACCCCACTATAAGGAACTATAATGAAGATGGTGAACTGACAAGCGAATCGGAAGATTCCGAGCCTATGCCTGTTGAAAAGTTGGCCAAATGCCGGCGTTATGAAGCCGAGCCCGGATGGTATGGTCTGATGACTGCGGACGGCAAGGTAATCACGCCTCTTTCATACTGTAGCATCAAGGCAATCGATATGATATGTACCTTTGCAAGGACAATAGCGAAGATGGTGTAATACTGAACGGTAAAGGTCAAAGGATTGAGTAGTTTTCAGGATTGGCAATACTTTTAGCAAATATATTGCCCATAGATGTTCGCTTGATGAGATTAAGTAGGATGGCAGGATTGATGTTCTTGCCATCCTTTTTTTAATGTCAAATGCAGATGTGACCCTGTACTACGACCGCTGTTATTTTTTGTCTTAGAAAATGATAACGAATGTTCCTTTGTGTTCTCATAAATCACCAACGTTGTTTCTAATTTGTTACTCATGGTTTCTCGGCTTAATGTAAAAAATAAGTAAAACAATTATTTGCGACATACTATAAAGGATTATTCCGTTGTGAAAACATTCTGAGTGGGGCGCTTGCGCCTCGCTTTTTTTGTGTCCGCCTTTTAATTTGCTTTCAACGGCTTACCGTTTCAACGGAGAAAAAAACATTTTTATCGGCGGGATATTTTCATTAAATTTTTTTACGGGATAATGATATTTTATATTTTTGTACCCAAAATCCGATAATATAAAATTTAAGATTATGAATACAAGGAAATGTATTACGTTTGCGGTCGTGTGCGCATTCGCACTTACCGCTTGCAAGAATGATGATCCCAAAGAGCCGGATATGCCGGGATTCGGTATGACACCGCCGCCCTTTGTTCCCAGTCCGTCGCTGCCCCTGCCCGACCCCGATCCGATACCCGACCCGGCTCCGGAACCCGAAGAAGCCCGCCGTCAGACGCTGGAATATTTCCAAGCCCAACTCGACCAAGACAATATCGG
>CANQBA010000107.1 GCA_947589545.1 uncultured Oscillospiraceae bacterium
GGATGTCGCCGTCGAAGAGGGATTTGAGTACGTCCATCTCACACCTCCAGCGCTTCCTGAAGCTTTTCACTGGCGGCACGTTTGTTCTTGTCGAAGGCGTGGGTGTAGATGTCCAGGGTCGTACTGACTTGAGAGTGACCCAGGAGGCCAGCCACGGTGGCGGGGTCGGTGCCGCCAGCAATCATCAGGCTCGCCGCCGTGTGACGGAGGCTGTGGACGTTGAGGTTGTCCGGCAGACCGTATTTGCGGAGGATATTTTTGAAGCGCCATGTGAATGTTGTGGGCGTCATGGGGAGGCTCGTCCCCTTGCGGCGGAAGAGGTAATCGTCGTCGGTGATCTGCCTTTTCTCGTACTGCTCCGCCTCGTCCTCGCAGTATTTACGGTAGTCCTCCAGCAAGGCTTCCATCTCGGCGGAGAAGTAGACGTATCTATCTCCGGCGGCGGTCTTTGGCGGTTTCACAATGATGTCCTCGCCTGTGAGCTTCACCACATTGCGGTGGATGTGGATGGTGTGGTCAGCGTAGTCGAAGTCGCTCCACTTTAGCCCACAGCACTCGCCGCGCCGCATACCTGTGGAAATGACCAGCTTGAAGTATGTCTCGTACTTGATGTTCTCCTGTCCCAAGGCCGCGATGATCCGCGCCGCCATCTCCTCGTCGGCGACGGGCCGTTTGAACTTCTTCCCGGCGTATTTGAAGGTCCGCCAAGCCGGGTTCCTGTCAATAAAACCGCCCTCCACAGCGTCGGAGAGAATGCCACACAAGCATGCGTGGACTCCCTCGATGGTCGCCTCGGAGAGCGGTTTTCCGGTATTCTTGTTTTTCTTGCGACGCATATCCGCGTAAAGCTTGCGGAAGTGGTCGGCTGTCAGCTCCGTGAGCTTGTACCCGCCGAGGACGGGGAGAAAACGTTCCGTGTCCTGCCTTTCCCGAATGACGGTGGACTTCGCCAGCTTCGTGGGCGCTATGTCCCGGAGCCAGATCTCGGTGTACTCTGCGAGAGTTGTGTTCGGGTTTCTTTTCGGCGTGACGTTCTTGCAGGTCATCTCAAACAGCGTCGCCTGTTTCTGGAGCCATTTCTCTGTTTGCTTCTGAGTCAACCCCTCCGGCGGGTGGAAGGTCTTCTGCTGGGGTGGGCGGCGCTTGCCGTTGTGGTCGTAGCCCATGGATACGACGATCATGTACCCGCCGCCCCTTTTTCTGATGCTTGCCATACTGCAGCCCTCTCTCCTTTTGTGATTTGCCCTCTTGTGGCAAACATACAATACCCCAAACGATTCGGAATAGCTACTGGAAAGATATTCTTCTACGAAAGCAACAAAATCACGACGCCAAAAGGCTCTGGGTCATGACCTCCGCGGCGTGGCGTTTCAGCTCCATCTGGGGGTGGCAATAGGTGCGTTCCAGGAAAGATGTGTCGCCGTGACCAGCAAGCTCCGCGACTGTCTGCTTGTCCACACCGCTGTGGAGAAGGGTTGTGACAAAGTAATGGCGGAGGGTGTGGAGGTGAAATTCGCTGGGGAATCCCAGCTCCTCATAGATCTTCCGCAGGTGCTTTGTGAAGGTGTCGGGGTGAATGAGGTTTCCAAAATCGTCCGTGAAGAGGTATTCTCCTGATTCATACCCCAGTTCCTGGGCAGTTTGGATTTGGTAATAGCAGTAGCCTTTCAGCAAGGATGTGACATCCGAGTCAATGACCATGATGCGGCTCTTGCCGTTCTTGGTGGGTCCTTCCCTCACCCCCTCCCCTGCCACGACGCTCCGGGAGCGGCTGACGGTGAGGATACAACGGTCGCCGTCCATGATGAAGTCCGACCATTTGAGCGCGCACAGCTCGCCGCGCCGGCATCCCGTATAGATTGCCAGCAGATAGTAGGCTTTGTACTGCCACGGCTCGTCCACAAGCCCGTCGAGGAACTCCTTCGCCTGCTCCGGCGTGGGAATGAACTGTTCCCGCCGTTCGGTGTCTGGGAGATCGATCATCCGCGCTGGGTTCTTTTGGATAATCTCGTTGCGCTTGGCGTCCGAGAGGACAGCGGAGACGACAGTCAGATATTTTTGTACCGTGGCCTCCTGGATGGGCTTCCCCCGGCGCGTCTGCTTGCGAAGCTCCGTGAGCATGTTCTCCAGTGCGATGGGGCGGATGTCCTTGATTTTAACCGCGCCGATGTACGGGTAGACCCTTTGCAGCATCCGCTCGTAGCTTGCGCGGGTGCTGGGGGCGTACTTGACCTGGCGGCTCAGCCAACGGGCAGCATACTCCTGAAAGGTTGTCTCTCCGTCCTCGCTGTAACCGTTTTTGACCTCGCGCTCCATCTCCTCGGCGGCGTGGATGACGTACTGTTCGATGCCGCGCCGGGACACGGAGTCCGGCACGGTGATGGTCTTGGCCTTTGAGATTTTCCTCCCGTCAGCGCGGTAGCCGTTGCTGACGGTGATCTTATATTTTCGTTCGGATTTCTTCATGATGCTTGCCATTGTGTTAACCTCCTTAGTACATTTGTTGTGACCATGTAGGTTTCTCGTCCTCGTGGTCGTCGGGCTTGTGGCCCATGGCGATGCGCTTACGCTGACGTTCGCGGTACGCTTTGGAGTCAATGTGCTGACGCATGGACGTGGCGTCGCGGACCGGGCCAGTGTCGGAGAATGCTGCCACGGTCAAAGCAGTCGAGATAAGAGCGTCAGCAACAGGGTCGAGAGTGAGGACGCTATCGCAGTCAGAACGATTGAGACTTTCGCGGTATGCGTTAAGCTGTGCACGGACTTCCTCGAAGCTCTCTCCATGTTTTCGGTGCTCGTAGAAAAGCTCTCGCTTAGATTCCCAACCTGTTTTTGCAGAACTTGTATGCGGTTGCTCAGGCTGTCTGTCTGGTTTAGTATCCTCTTCGCGTCCTCGACTGTCATCAGCGTCGTGAGCGCTTCTTCTATTCTTGCTTGACGCTGGAGCAGACCACTGAGGAGCGTCAGCACTTCCACTTGAGGTGGCTTGTTCAGGGCCTTCAGTTCCTCCAAGGACTTGGGCCTGTCGGATTGCGAACTCATATTCCATGTTCTCCTTTAGATATTTAGTTTCGTGTAACTTGTTATCTCTGCACCGCTGGTCTTCCGGTGTGGTGTAGGTGATGTACTTTCTCTCGTCCGTCCACTTCACATCATAGCCCACGCTTTTCATGAGCTCCATAAACTCCTTCCGGCTCCCGGCGTAGGCCATGCACAGGTCGATGGTGGACATCAGCGCGAACTTCCAGCTCAGGCTTTTCTCGGCAACGCGGTACTCACGGGAGGACATGGGTTTCTCCTTCCGCTCCCGTGGCGGCTCGAACACCGGCAGGCCGAGCTCGGCGCAGATCTGGTCGTTGACCATTTTCAACTGCTGAATCGTGTCGCCGTCCACATGGAGCTTGTGGCCCGTCTCGAAGTTGACGCTGTTGATGATGAGGTGGGAGTGGACATGCTCCCGGTCGGTGTGCGTGCAGACCAGCACCTCGTGATCCTTGAACTGCTCCGCCAGCTTGAGTGCGGCGGCGTGAACCTTGTCCGGGTCCACTCCCGCGCCACTGGGGAAGCTCTGGACCAGGTGGTAGAACATCCTGCCGCCGTCCTTGTGGTAGAGGAGCTTGGTGTTGAGGAAGTCGTCGTAAGCCGAGGCGGCCTGACAGTTGACGCCGGTGACAAGTTGGCGGCCCTGCCACTGGGTCTTGGCCTCCTGTGCCACGTACTTCATCACCGACCTCATGCACCCACGTGACTGACTGCTCTTCGAGCGGCTGGAGTAGTTGACGAAGTTGACTATCGCCATTCGCTCACCTGCCCTCCTGCATCTCACGGAGCGCGCGGCCTATTTCCGAGAGTGACTGTTGTACTCTGTCCAGGTTAACCGCGTTGAGCTTACCCATGTTGCAGAGCACCGCGAGCTGGTTGACGTTGTTGCCCATCCTGCGCAGCTCCGTCAGCACATCCTTGAGGCCGTCCATGACTACCACCTGCTGACCGAGGCAGCACTGAGTGACGTAGTCGCTTTGGGAGAGGTGCGCCTTCTTGGCCTCGGCCCGGATGATGTCCAACTCAAGTTTGGAGATGCGTATGCTGAGCGTTTTGTCCTTTTTCATTTTCCACCTCCGTCATAGTGGGTGCGGGCTTCTGCCCGCAAATGCGTTTGGCGGGGCGCCGGGCAGGGCCCGGTGTACAGACAAACGCGATGCTTGCCTCTCCCAAGGGGAGAGTTTTTCCTCTGCCGTAACCGCAGCCCGAAAAGCAAAAAGAGCGGCTTTTTAATTTGGGCAACGCTGGCGCTGTGTTGGCTCTTAGCGCAGAGGCGACTCATGATGCCACCTCCCGGAGTAGCTCGGCACCTGCGGCCTCGTGTGCGGCGACAGGGTCGCAAGGGACGCAAGTGCCGCATGGGATGAGGGCACCAGATGTTGCGTCACTTGAGTCACTTGCGTCACTCCCCAACGCAGAGAAGGAGACTTCCACGAACCGTTGCCCGTTGCTCCGGCGGCTCTCGAACACCAGGCCCTGCGTCTCCAGCTCATAGCGCCACTTGTTCATGAGCTGCTTGAGCTTCTTGGCGGTGAGGTCCCGGCCAGCGTGAGCGTTGTACCGCTCCGCAAGCTCCGTGTTGCTCCCAGAGAAGTGCCGCGCTACTCTCATGAACTCCACCAGGTCCCCAAGCTCCGGCGGCAGAAGAAGCGCCGGGTCTTCCGCACTGTCCGAGACCAGCTCCCAGGAACATTCCGCACTGTCGAACCGCAATTCCAGCTCCCGGTACTCGATGTCCCTCCCTGTGCAGATGAGCGCCGCCCCGGATTGGCACCGGTCACTTTTCTCCAGCACCAGCACGGCGTCCACCGCTCCGGCGATACCCGTGGTGCCGGAGAGCTTGTTCAGCGGGTCGGCGGCTCCCTGCTTACGCAGATGGTGGACCAGCAGAATGGAGATGCCCAGCTCATCCGCCAGCTTCTTCAGCTCCCGCACGTCCTGGTAGTCCGTGGCGTAGGAGACGTCCGGGGTGGTGCTGCGAATGACCTGGAACGTGTCGATAGCCACGAGGACCGTGTCGGGGTGAGCTCTTACGAACTCTCTGACCTGGTCGCAGAGACCGTCGGTCAGTGTACGAGCCTCCGTTGAGAAGAACATGTTGGCGGGTGCCTCATCGGTGAGGCTGACCAGCCGGTGCTGTATTCTTCGCAGGGTGTCCTCCAGACAGAGATAGAGCGTAGTCCCGCGCTTTACCTCCAATCCGAACACGCTCTCCCCCTTCGCTACCCGGACGCACAGATCCAGCACCAGCCAGGACTTGCCGATCTTCGGCGCTCCGCCCAGGATCGTAACGCCCTGGTGGAGCAGAGACTTCACGCAGTACTGCGCCGGCGGCAGTCTCATGTCCGCCAGGGTTTCACCGTCAACGACGGCGAGGTTGTTGTTTGCCATTTCAAAACCTCCTCGTATAAAAATTTAAGGACGGGCCTCGCGGCACACGTCCTTCTACTTGTATTTTGTGACAAAAAAGAGTAAGATAATAAAATGGCAGGACAAATTATTTTTCAGGTGGGACAATTTATGGACGGCAGGATCGTTTTCTACACCTATGGGACGACCATGGAGCTGAACGGGCACCCTTTTTCCGCGGGTGAGCTGACGGAGAACCTGATCAATCTCACACCTGACGACTACGACGTCATCCGCACGAAGGCAGAGCGCGTCATTGATCTTGCGGGCAGATACAACAGAAACTGGGACGTCTCTGTCTGGCGGAAACTGAATTCGGAGATGTCCGCGCTGTCCACCGAACTCAAAAAATACACCGTCTTCCGAATGCTGCTTGACGATGATGACCTGTTTGCCAAGACCGAGGAGCTTTTGAACAGATATGACCCGGCGACACCAGTGGAGTTCACCGAGCAGGACATGGAACTTTACTCGCAGCTTATAGAGGTGGACGGGAAGGAGTCTATTTCTGATTTGCCGCTGTCCCTGATCCTGTACCCCGGAGACATGACGGACAAGTGGGAATTTTATTTTAGCCACGTGACCCGGTACGGAAGCTACGTCATGGACATCTACGCCTTCAACCAGACCATCCGCAACTTCATCAATTTCATCCTGTCGCGGCTGGAGACCAACTCCCCTGAGTCATA
>CANQBA010000108.1 GCA_947589545.1 uncultured Oscillospiraceae bacterium
CTCCACCTCCCCGGCGGGCAGCTGTCCCCCGTTGACCGTGATGTTCAGCGGCATGATGTACGCGTCCCCCTGCTTGATCTTGAGCGCCATTTACCGTACCTCCTCCCCTTCCGTCACCTTCCGCTGGAGGGCGGAATAGCCCCCGCCGGTGGGGATCTCTGGCTTGCCGCCGGTCTCCGTCACCTGACCGCCGGGGCCGGCGGCGCCGGCGGCGGCCCCCATCATGGCCTCCCGCTGGCGCTTCAGGTCTGAGATAAGCCCCCGCCTGTCGGTGATGTACCCGTCGGGGATCCGCTCCAGGTACTGGATCACGTCGATCTTCCCCTGGGTCAGCAGATTGTCCAGCGTCTGAATGGAGGCGATCTCGGAATAGTAGGAGCTGGCGCCCACGTCCAGCTTCATCATCATGGGCATATCCTTGAAGGCGGCAAAGTCAAACTCTGTGGGAATCTCGTCCGGGGCCTCCTGTCCCGCAAACTCCATAGCTTCCCGGATATTTTCCGGCGTGGCCACGTCCACCGTGCGGGTACCGTAGAACTCGGCGATAAACTCCAGATAGATCCGGGCCAGCTCCTCCACGCACTGCTGAAGGTTCTGCTTGGTGATCTCGCTGGGCGTAGCCGCCGCTCGCTGGAGGGCGATGATGGCGGAGGTGTTGTCCGGCCTCGTGTCGCCCAGGGCCACGCTGGTGGCGCCCAGGTTGGCGTTGGTCTGGGAAATGGCCGCCTCGATGAACTGGCTGACCTGGGGGGATATGGCGGCGGGATCGATGGCCCTGGCCGCCGTGGACACGTCCCCGCCGGTGATGCCGATGGCCTGTCCGATCTGATTCGTCCACCGGGGGATCCGCGTTTTGTCATAGACGATCTTGGGGTAGGCCGTGGTCATGAGACTGAGCATGGACATGGCCCACATTTTGTTGATGAAGATCTGGTTGGGGATGAGCCCCGTCAGCATCGCCTGGCCGTGGCAGCTGTCCGCCACATAGTCCCAGTTGAGCCACACGATGGGGTAGAGCCGTATCCCCAGACGCCAGGGCTTCCGGATCTCGGCGTGCTGGGCGCACTCATAGCCCCATATCTCGCCGCTCTCCTCGTCCCGCCACATGAAGAAAAGCTTCGTGGCCTTGTCGTCCGTGCGCCGCTCGGCGCCGGGATAGGTGTTGTCGTCATCGGTGCTGATGGAATCCCAGTCATGGGAGCCGTTTTTCCGCGCCCGCTTCCGCAAAAGACGCACGATCTCCCGGCTCTCCAGGATGATATACGGCTGGCTCTGTACGTTCCTGTCGTTGGGATTGCCGAAAAACACCCGGGTATTCGGCACCACCTCGCTCCGGACGGCCCCCGTCACCGGCTGGCCCGTCTCCACATCGGGGTCCCACCGGGTGTAGATGCACCCGTCTCCCCGTACCGCCGCGTCCCGGGCAAACTCCCTGAGGAGCCCCGGAATGTGGTTGTGTTCAAAAAGGCTCTCGAATTCCTCGTTCAGGATCCGCGCCGGGTCTGAAAGCGCCCCCGTGTTGGGGCTGGCCGCCAGGGGCGTGGCCTGCACCTTCAAATTGTCCGTGGTGATGGAGCTGACCACAAAGCACACGTCCCGCTTCAGGATATTGAACACCGGCGTGGGCAGGCCGTTGGACTGGACGCCCTCCCACTGCTTGCCGATGAAAAAATTCTCGTTGGTGTTCACCGTCTCATAGAGGTCGATGGACTCCTTGAACCTCCGGCCCCGCTCGTAGAGCTTCCAGACGGCCTCGGGAGACGGGCCGGATTCGTCCTCAAAGACGGAATCAAGCCAGTTTTTGCGCGTGCTTTTGTTCTTTTCAGTCAAGTCCTTCGCCGGCATCGTTTCTCACCGCCCTTCTCGCCGCCGCCAGGTCATAGCTCATCATGGAATCCATGCCTTCCCGCCAAAGCCTTTCATAGTTTTCGCTTCTTCTCCGAGCCTCCTCATTTTCGGATTCCTCCGGGCGGCTCGTTTTTTCACCTTCTGATGTCGGGGGGGCAGGAAGGAGTGAACCCGCCCCCTCCGACGGCTGCTTCCCGGCGAAAATACGCCAGATTACAACCGAAATCAACGCCGCCAGCTCCACAACGACCAGGGCCAGCAGGATCAAAATAAAATAAGTCATTTTTCCTCCTTACGCCGTCAGGTATCCGGCGCTCGCTTCCCCGCCCGTCATAAAGGCGTCGTACTCCTCCAGGCCGTCTTCCTCCTCGCAGGACGGTTCAGCCGGCCTTTCTCCGGGGATTGTCCTGGAAACGCAGTAATAGCGCAGAGAATCTACTGTATGAGTAAGCTCGTGCGGCTCCTTGGCGCAGTCGTCCGGGTTATTTTCATCCGCCTGGATATCCCGGATATCGTTGATGAGATTCCTGCAGGACTTGAAGACCATCAGCCCCGGCTTCCCGTCCCCCATGGGCGCCAGCAGATCCTTGATCATCATGTGCCCCTGTACCCGGTTGTTGCTGGCCCTCACCAGCGACACCCCGCAGGTCATGAAGATCTCCGCCATGGTGCGCCCCGTGTCCTTCTGGGTGCTCCACAGGTCCGGCGGCGCGAAGGTCACCGCGATCTTCTCGTCCGGCATGGTTCGGTCCAGGATCTCCCGGGCCGCGTCCTGGACAATGAGCCGGCTGCGTATACTCCCTGTATACCCAGCTGCGCCCGTGCTCGTCAACGGCCACCCAGTACACCGCCAGCATATCCAGACCGTAGTCTATGGTGCGGTACCGCGTCCAGTGGGCCGGGATCCTGAAGGGGGCGCAGACGTGCCTGTCCAGCCGGAACTCCGGGAAGTAGCTGCCCCCCAGGGCGTCCCAGTCGCCGTACCGGTAGGCCCGGCGCACATTCTCCGGCATCTGGGCCAGCATCTTCACATACTGCGGCGAGCTCTCCAGCAGCACCTTGTTGTCCTCCACCGTGGCGGGAATAAACGTGTAGTCGCCGGGATCCTCCCAGCCTTCCGGGTTGTCCGGGTCGTGTATGTAGTCCCGGTCGATAAAGAGCCGCTTCACCCACCGGTGCCCCACGCCGCCGGGGTTGCACGTCAGATACATGCGCTTGGGATACCCGCCCACCTCCTGGCCGCGGACGCCGCGCAGGCACCCCTTCAGGTAGTTGAAGGCCCGCTCCGTAAACTGCGTGGCCTCGTCTATGAAGATCCAGTCAAACTCCATGCCCTGGTATTCCGATTCGGACTGTTCGCCGCTCCAGTGGCCGAATTTGATGGTGGAGCCGTTGAAGAACGTCATCAGCCGCAGGGAGGCGTTGTAGCTGGCAATGGACTGATTCACGCTGGACACAATGGGCTGAATGTGATTCTCCTCCAGCTCCGGGTAGGTGCGCCGCATGATCAGGATCTTGATGCCGGGATTGAAAATAGCCCCGCCCACGGCCTTGGTGCGCACCGCCCAGGTCTTGCCGCCGCCCTTGGCCCCGCCGTAGGCGATGAAGGTGGTGCGGGCCTCGAAAAACCGCTTCTGCTTCTCGTTGGCCTCGCCGGGATCCCAGGTGATCTGAAACTTGCCCCGCTGGTTGTTCATCTCCTGAGTGCTGTCCACCGTCCGGGGCCTGCCCCGCCTGTCCCTGGCCATACCCGATTCCCTCCCTTCGTTTCAAAAAATTTCACGCCGTCCGTCCGAAAAGACGGGCCCCTCTTTTTCCGTGGGAGGCCTGAACTTCGGTGGAGGCAAAAACGCCTGTGCGCTATTCTTTCTATACGCCGCCGCTCGCGGCGCCCCCGTTTTTCCGCCGGGGGTGGGTAGGTCGTCGCTTAACAGACAGCCCCATCATCCTACTGCCCGCCTACCCGCCGGCCCCTCCGGGGCCTCCCTCACGGCCCGGGGGCCCGATCTGCGCCCCCGCCGCCGCGCCTTGCAAGCCAGACTGATTAAAATTGCAAATTTCGCGCCCTTTTTGTCCGGTTCCCCGCCCACATTGAACAAAATAATTGCTTTGTTCGATTCACCATGCTAAAGAACCCTTGCGCCGCAAGGCTTTCGCAAATCCTGCAAATCCTGCACACCCGCAATCGCCCGATTGGTCAAATTGTCCTCCCAGCGATTGCCAATTCTCCTGCATCACTTAAAGGCCTTATCGCCCACGCCCTGGGTGTTAATGACGATCTCCACGTTGCCCACGGCGCCCACCGGCTTGTCCGTGTACCCGCCGTTGCACGGCTGTTTCAGGTTGAAGATCGCCATACTCTGCAACTTCTCATTGTTGACCCCCAGCGTCACCCACCAGAAGGTCTTGAACTCCTGCCATTTTTTTATCGCCGCCGCGCCCCGTATTACTTCCGGATCCGGCTCCCGCTTCCCGTCCTCCATCTCCTCCGCCCATTTGAGGTAGCGGTTCATGGTGTCGTTGGAAATGCTCGTGAACTCATGGAGCACATAATCCACCGGCGGCACGTGGCCGTTGATGCACAATTGCCGGGCCTTCTCGAAGGCCTCTTCCAGCTCGTCCGCCCTATATTTGATATTCACCGCGCCGCCTCCTTTGCACTTTCTCAGCATCATGGTAACACGTCCCGCGAGCCCCGTGCACCCTAACTGGCACAACTTGAAAATTTTTTTGCAAAAAAAGAGCCGGTCAACCGACCAGCTCCTTGATTCCTTATTTGCCCTGTTCCTTTACCTTCGGCTTGTACTGCTCCTCGCCGCTCTCGATGTAGAGGAGGAAGTCGTTGATCTCCTTCTCCGACCACCCGGCGGCCCGCAGGCCCAGAATCATGCGTGAAGTTTCCTGCATATTCATAGCGTCCATATTTACCTCCTTTCTCCGATATCGTCCGATTCGCCCACGTACTTTTCCATGGCTTCTCTGAGAACCTTATTGACCTTGTCTCCTCTCTCCGCGCAGGCGGATTTGAAAGCAGTCAAAAGGTCTTTGTTTACCTTCACTGTCTGATAGGCCATGTTCTGGGCGTCCCATCGTGCGTTGGCGGCCTTTTTGGCCTCAGATAACATAGAATCACCTCGCATTATCATTATACCTTTCGTTTGGCACGTTGTAAAGTGTGCATCTTGCACAAAATACACGTTGCAACTTTGTTAACATTGCCCTATTGACACACGTTGTAACGTGTGCTATCATGATGCCATCACAACAGGCCACAGGCCGAGGAGGAATCGCAATGTTCAGAGTATCTTACATCGACAACAAAAACCGTCTCGCGCACAAGGGCGGATTCAAAACCGACAAAGCCGCCTACACATGGATATCCCAAATGGGCGCTTCCATCACTCCGTTAAAGCTCCTCGTGTGGAGCGAAGATCTTCAGTGCTTTGAGACCATCCACAAATTCTTTTGATTCTCTCCCACCCGCCCCGGAGGTTACGAGGGCACATCATCCGCCCTATTGAAAAAAAATTTGCAAAAACCCGTTGACATAGTGCAATACCCATGCTATACTGGATTCATCCTGAAGGAAGGAGGTCCAAAAAGATGCCGAGTGACAGGGAAGCGGCCGAGATCAAGAAGGCCATGGCGTATGACCTGATCGACGTGTTCGAATCCGACAGCGAAAAGAAGGAGTACACCCCGGAGGAGATCAAAGCGATCATCAAGGCGTATATCGCCGGACTTGTACAGAAGTGATACCGGGAACGGGGCCGGGGAACCGGCCCCTCTCAAAGGGGGGATAGCCATAGACGCCAAAAAGGAGACGCCGCAGGATCGATACCACAGGGCGCACACCGTCAGCATTGCCATCCGGCTGATGAAGAACACCGAGCAGGACATCATCACGAAGCTGGACAGCGTACCGAATAAAGCGGGATATATCAAACAGCTGATCCGGCAGGACATCGCCGGTCATTGACCCGCTTGCCGGAACCGCCAGAGAAAGGAGGTTGATCACCATAATGACTGATAAGCAGATGCAGTTCATCGCCTGGCTCATCACCACCGCCACAGACAAGTGCAAGGACATGGACGAGGTCAGGAAGATGAACGAGGAGATCCGGCGCCATTCCGCCGGCCTCACCTCCGAGAGCGACATCCCCGATAAAGCAGAATGACCCCGCGCAAAGAAGGCCGCTTCATCCGAAGCGGCTCAGTCTGTCAAAAAACCTCCCATTTCCCCCTCAAATGTGGTACAATAGTGCGTGAGGTGAGAATCATGGAGGAAT
>CANQBA010000109.1 GCA_947589545.1 uncultured Oscillospiraceae bacterium
GGTCTTGGCGCATCCGCCCGCCGCTGTCCCTTTCGGGGACCGTCCGCTAAAGTTATCCAGTTGCCGGATATGAAATTTTCAAAGAGCGGTGAGGGGGCGGGTAAAACACCCCCTCACTACTTATCCGGATTCAGAGGGTGTCTGAGCCAAACTTTTTTTAAATTTTCAAATATTTTTTCAGCCGCCGCAAGATTCGTGCCTTTCGATTATCGATTGTCTTCTGAGGGATACCGGTTCGCTTTGAGAGTTCCCTTTGAGAGAGTCCTTCAAAATACAGGGCGTAAATCAGCTCTCGGTCAGCGTCCGGCAAGCTGTTGATAGCTTTATGGAGTTCCCGTATCAGAACATGTCTGATTGCCGCCTCTTCTACTGACTCATCTTCATATGAGGAAAAGCTCTCAACACCTAAGATATCGTCGGTATCAAGATCGTTGTAGTGCATAACACCGTTGTACTCATCTTTTTCGACGAGTCCTTGCTCCTGTCGGCGCATACGGTAATATGCAAGATATAGATCCTTGGGCACCTCCACGGCCTCCCCCATAGCTCGGATGTAATATGTTTTCTTCTTTTCTTCTGCCATCAGGCAGACCTCCTGTCATTTGAGATTTGGTTGGAAGCAAATCTCAAATGTGGAGGAGCCCTGGGGCGATAGCACGAGCTGACGGTTTTCTTCGTTAAACTGCCAAATTTTACATTTTTAGGATGGTTTCCTGCCGCTTCGTTTAAATCCGACAGAAAAATTCGACACTGTTCTCCAGCATTTCCTATTTTTTGATAAGGAATGTTGGAGAACAGTGTCGAAAAAAATATGGGCGCAAGCGGCGGAATGCCGTTTGCGCCCTTTTTTGAAGGCGGTGATATTGAGTTAGGCGGCGCCCTCATCTCCCGGTGGGGGCAGATTCCCTCACACTTTTGTTTATCATTTTTATAGCATCGCTTTTCTGTCGGTTTTTTTATCCTTTTTGGGATTTCCTATGCAAATGGCTCTATATCTTTACAGCTAAAGGTCATTGCACAATACCAAAAGACAATGGGGTTTCTGGCCGGCATCTCGAAAGATGTCGGCCAGAAAAAATGGAGGAATATGAAAAAGTTCTTGGATACTTATCAGTTTAGAATGAATACCGTTTGCACACCGGGGCACAGGCATCGGCGCTGGCCTTGTCGTACCACACAAGGTTGTTGCCGCTCTCCTTGTCGAAAAGCTGAATGAGCTTGGGCTGGGCGGTGAAGTTCACCTTGCTCCCGTCGGAGACGTCCACTTTGAGGTCCACGGTGGGGATCACCATGACCACCTCGTCCTCCTCGCTGCGGGTGTGGAGGTTGACCTCGCTGCCTAACATCTCGTTGACCTCAATGGTGGCCGTCAGTTCGCCCTGGCCCATGGTGATGTGCTGTGGACGAATGCCCGCCACAATGTCGCAGGGCTGCTGGCCGTTCTGCTTGAGGGCCTTCTGCTGGAACGGGTCAAGCTCAAACTTGGCGTTGCGGATTTGAGCGTAATACTTGCCGTTCTCGAGGAGGAGCTTGCAGTTATCGAAGTTCAATAAAGGGATGCAGATCTCGTTGGCAAGCTATGCGTTTTGTGTGTCCTTCCACCGCATATTGGGCAGTTGATCCAGCGGGATTCGTCTTTCTCGCCTTTGTTGGGCATCACATTTCACCTTTCCGATGGCAGCTCTGCGTCTGTGCGTCCGGCTTTGCCATACGTTACTATGTTAAAAAGCCTTAGAGTGCATTCATCTCAATGTAATCCGGCTTAAGATCATCCGCTTCCGCGCGGATACGGATGGTGCCAACCTGACCGTTGCTGCGGAGAATTGCAATCATACGTCCCTGATAGGTGGTGAATTTATCGGAAAGGTAGGACTCAACGATTCGGGGATTTGCACTGCCGACAGCTATCAGCGTGGCCGCTCCGGTGACCGTGATTTTTATCGGACGGTCGGAAAGCATGTTGCGTATCCCGGCATCATCAGTGATCTCCACGGCTACGTAAGCCAAATCCTCTCCATCGGCACGAATTGCGGTTTCCTCTGGGCGGATTGTGAGCCGAATATTTTCTCCGGCTGTTGACAGAGAACTGCGGGCGACTATTCCTCCATCGGAATCGTAGGCGACGGCCTCCAGTGTTCCGGGACGGTATACAGCCGCAAATTTTGCTTTACAGGCGTCCGGTGCCATGCGCCCCAAGGATACACCGTCCTGTGTCAGTTCCACTTCGGCCGCGTTGCAATATACCTCCACCTCAGCGGTCTTCCCCTCATATCCAGGCCATGTCCAGCTATGGATGGCATCTGTCATACGCCAGTTGCCAAGAGTATATTCCTCCCCTGTATGGTTCAGAGGACGGACAGCAATGTATGGCGCGTCCCTATGCCCCCATAAAATAGAGAGGTAATGGGCAAAGGGTTCCGGCTCTCCTGTCAGATCCACCGCTCCAATATAGGCGTTCTGGCAGGGATAATCCTTGGAAAACGGGGCTTTGCTTGTGCCGTAGGTGGGTTCGCCCACACCCGCTTCGCCCAGGTAATCCCAGGCCGTCCACATGAAGTCGCCGATGAGCCAGCTGTTTTCCTCCACCTGCTTCCAGCCGCCCGCGATCCTGTTGGGGAAGGTCTCCGTGCTGAGGATCACCCTATTGGGCTCCAGCTCATGAGTTCCGGCATAAAGATGGTTCCCGTAGTTGTACCCTACGATATCTACGTTTTGCAGAAGATCATGGAGCAGGGCTTCGAGGCTCTGCGGTGTGATGGAGGCCATGATTTTTGGCAGCAATGTCACAATGTCGTTGACCTCCGCGCTGCCAACGGACTGGCTCCCGCTGCCGGAAGCTTTCTGCTCGGCCATTTTACTTGCCAGAACCGACAGCATCGGGTTGATTGCAATGGTGGTGGGCCGTGTTGGATCCTCCGTCTTGAATTGGTCGTTAAGCATCTTGCAAATGAATGCGCCGTGAGGAAGACCGGTATCTGTGATTTCGTTGCCAAGGCAGTACATAATAACTGAGGGATGGTTGAAATCCTTACGGATAAGCGCCGTTACATCCTTCTTCCACTCTTTTTCAAAATGGATGGCGTAATCGTAGTCCGACTGAGGAAGCTTCCACTGATCAAAGGTCTCCTCCAGCACATACATACCCTCACGGTCGCAGATCTCCAGGAGGATCCGGCTGGTGGGGTTGTGGGAGTATCTGATGGCGTTATACCCCAGCTCCTTTAGCTTCCTTATCCGGCGCAGCTCCGCCTTATCAAAGGAACGCGCTCCCAAGGGGCCATGATCATGGTGGACACAGCCGCCCCGGAGCTTCACAGTCTCCCCGTTGATTTGCAAGCCCTTCTCCGCGCTCCATTCAATCGTGCGCAGACCTGTTTTGATTTCGGAGCGGTCTAAAGTCTGGCCGTTGCAAGTGAGGCTTGCCCGGACAGTGTAAAGGTACGGGTGTTCTGAGTTCCACAGCTGCGCGTTCGGAATGGTGAGTTGCGCCGGAGTTCCCTTTGCGCTGGCAACAACTGTGCCGGCAGCATCCAAGACCTCGATCTCAATCTCTGCGTCTTCATCGGACACGGAATCTATTGAGATCTCGATCCTGGCCGGAGCGTGCGAGAGAGTCTTGACTCTAATGCCGTCAGGAAGGATATATTCCTTTCCGGCTGTGTACAGGTTCACATCGCGGTATATGCCGCTGCCCGAATACCAACGGGAGTTGGGAGTTTGGGAATTGTCCGCTATGACAGTCAGAATGTGCTCTTTTTCCGGGTCAAGCTTCCCGGTCAGATCCACATAATAATTCGTATAACCGTAGACCCAGCCGCCGATCCGCTCGCCATCCAGCAAAACAGTGGAGTTCATGTACACGCCTTCAAACTCCAAAATCACCGTCTGCCCGTCACGAAACGCACCGGCAGGAATGGTCTTGGAGTAGTAATATTTCCCTCCCGGGAAGAAGCCGGTGGCACTGCCCTTGGGAAGCGCCGGGTCCCGCTGCTCCTCCAACATAGCATCGTGAGGAAGATCGAGCCTGCGTTTTTGGGCCTCCTGACCTTCTTTCCAAAAGTCCCATTCCGAATTGAACTTTACTTTTTGCATTGGTCTCTGCCTCCTTTTCCGGTTCCTTATAATATGGAGTCCCCTGTGTACAAGTGGACAGACAGCCCAAACTCCGCCTGCTCACCCGGCTTCAGAAATTCGAGTTTGCCCTGACGTCTCAGTACGTCACGACCGTCAGGGGTACAATTGCCTGGTTCCAGGCCAAGTACATAATCCACGGTGCCCATCATCTTCCATTCCGTCAGATTCCACAGTTTCTCCGAGTCGAAGGTAATTTTCAGACCTGTGCGCAGCTCCGGGTTATATATTGAAGCGGTTCCTTCTTTAGCAAAGCTGTGATAGTAACACTGTTCCTCAAATCCCGGCGTGGGCGGGAGCATTTTATGCCAGGAATCAATATCTTTTGCGGCGTGTTCATTTCTTGGAGAAACCCGAACTGAGGGGATCCGCACAATGGCGTTCTCTGACAGCAGAGGATACCCCATATTCATGTGGTAGAGCAGCATGAGCGGGGTTTCTGTATCGCCCCGGTTTTCAACCGTATCTGTGATCGTGAAACAACTCTTGAACTTCTGACAGGTAATCACACGGTTTAAAACCAGTTTCCTGGAGAATACCTGGCTGTCGTTGATTCGGGCGTGGATTCGGATGGCCTCATCATCCTCATCCCACCAAATTTGCTCACAAGGTGTATTCCCAATGGAGCCGTGGAGAGGAAGGCTTTCACCGCCGTCTTCACAGGGTGACCCCACGGCGGTCAGTCCGCAGGTGGTGAGAAAGCCGGCAGTAAAGCTCTTGAGAAAACCGTCTCCGTTGCCGTCATAATAGGCGGGTCCCACATAACCGCAAGGGGAGAAATATCCCATATTGTTTCCCTTGAAGATAAGTCGGGATATGTCCGCGCAACGGTCGGCAGAAACGGTCAACTCCATTCCGGCGGCATTTCGCACCTGGATAAGCCGCATTCCATCGCCCTTGCCACCAGAAAGCCGCACTTCCTCAACGGAGCAAAGTTGAGAAGGGTGTCCTATATATGGGTTAATTTTCATGTTGCGTCACCTCGAAAGATACGCATTGCTTTTTCGGCATCAACGCTCATTGCTTTTTGCGCCGCCAGAGCCAAGTCGTGGAAGAAGGTCACGTCCTCTTTCTCCAGCAGCTCCCGGACAGCGGTGACGCCCGCTTTGGACATATAGCTGTAGTAGTTGATTTTCCGCAATCCGTTTCGGATACCGGTGCGGTAGTCCTCCGGGCTCACACCGCTGCCGCCGTACATCACAAGGGGCAGGCCGGTCTTCTCCGCAATGACCTTTACCCGATCCAGATCCAGCACCGGTTTGGACCTGTAGATGCCGTGGGCGGTGCCGAAGCTGGGAGCCAGGGCGTCGATGCCGGTCTCCTTGCAGAAGGCCACGGCCTCGTCGGGGTCAGTATAAACCGGGCCGGAGGAATTGGCCGCGCCGCCCTCTCGGGAGGCCAGAACCCCCAGCTCCGCCTCCACGCCCGCGCCGAACGGCTTTGCCATGGCCACGGCCTTTTTGGTGTTTGCCAAGTTCTCCGCATAAGGCAGCGTGCTTCCGTCATACATCACGCCCGTGAAGCCCAACTCCAGCGCCTGCCGCATATAGTCCAGCGTCTCGCAGTGGTCCAGATGAACACAGACAGGGACCTTCGCCCGCTCCGCCGCCTGCACCATGACCGGGCCGATCTTCTCAAGGGGCGAGACTTCCTCATGCAACTCGGCGTGGGAAAGGATCACCGGCACGTTCAGCTTTTCCGCAGTGGCAATGACCGCGTTGACGCACTCCAGATTGGGGGTGTTGAAAGCGCCCACAGCGCACTTCTTCTCCTCGGCCATCTTCAAGATCTCCACCAAATTGACAAGCATAGCGGCTCCTCCTCGTATAATAAGATTTGACAGGAATTTTGTAAGTGTTATCTGTCATTCACTCCGGAAAAACCAGCAGGCAA
>CANQBA010000110.1 GCA_947589545.1 uncultured Oscillospiraceae bacterium
CACGAGATCGGTGTAAAGCTGGCCCAGGAGCTGTGGGGCGACAGGTTCGAGGTGCTGGTGGCCACACACTGCAACACAGGCCATTACCACAACCACTTTGTCATAAACTCCGTGTCCTTCATGGATGGGAAGAAATTCTACAACTCCCCGGCGGACTACGCGAAAATGCGGGAGGTGTCAGACCAAATTTGCCGGGAATACGGCATTTCCGTCATCGAGAGGCCAAAAGAGAAAGCAAAGCCTTACGCTGAGTGGAAAGCGGAGCAGGAGGACCGGCCAACCTTGCGAGGGACCGTTCGGGCGGACATAGACGCCGCGATCCTTGCTTCCACCACCCGGAAGGGCTTCTTCAATCACCTCGCCGCAAAGGGGTATGAATTCAAATTTGCCGGAGGGGACGGCAGGGCGCTCAAATATCCGGGGTTCAGGCCGCCAGGGGCAAAGGGATTTTTCCGCTTCGCCAAGCTGGGGCAGGGATATTCCCTGAATGACATAGATAACCGCATTTTGGGCAAGTACAGAAAGGTAGACCCATACCCGCCGGGGGAACGGGCAGAGGTCAGACAGTTCCGGGCGGAGAGCCAGCCACCCTATCACCGCCAGCAGTCCAGCCTGCACGCCCTGTATAGCCGCTATTGCTACGAACTGCACATTATTGAACGTTATCCGACATCCGCCAAACGGGTGTCCTTTTTTATGCGCGAGGATCTGGCAAAGCTTGACCGGCTGGACGCCCAGACCCGCTTTCTGGCGGCAAACGGCATCGAGAGTGGGGAACAGCTGGCCGCCAAAAGCGCCGACATACAAAAACATATGGAGGCCCTGACGGCAGAGCGCCAGGGCCTCTACAACGAGATACGCCGGGTTTCCCGCGCCGACCAGGACCCCGCCGAGCAAAAATCCAAGCGCGACGAGATTTCTACACAGCTCAAGGAACTGCGAAAGGACCTCCGCCTTTGTGGCGGTATTGCGGAACGCTCCGCGCAGACGCGGGAGGAATTGGATTGGTTCCTGAACGAGCAGGAGCGAGATGAAAGAAAGAGAAATGAAAGGAACTATGAAAGATGAAGATAACAAATATTCCCATCAACAAACTTCGCCCCTTTGCGGGTCACCCCTATAAGGTTCTGGACGACGGGGAGATGGACGACCTGACCGAGAGCGTCCGGGAAAACGGCGTCCTGTCCCCTTTGATTGTGAGGCCGCTGGAGGGCAAAGACGAATACGAGGTAATCTCCGGCCATAGGAGACTTCACGCCGCGGAAAAGGCGGGGATGCAGAGCGTCCCCGCCTTTGTCTATGAGATCGACCGGGACGAGGCGGCGGTCCTGCTGGTGGACAGCAACCTCCACCGGGAGTACATTCTGCCCAGCGAGAAGGCATTTGCCTACAAGCTGAAGATGGAGGCACTGGCACATCAGGGCAAGACCTCTCGCCAACTTGGCGAGAAGTGGAGTGTGGCACAGGTCAGCGAGGCGGCGAATGAGAGCCAGCGACAGATTCATCGGTACATCCGCCTCACCAAGCTCATCCCGGAGCTGCTTCAGATGATGGACGAGGGCCGCATTGCCTTTTCCGTGGGCGTGGAGTTGTCCTTCCTGACGGAGAAATCCCAGCGTGACGTCCTCAACGCCATAGAACTGAACGATTGCACGCCGTCTTATTCCCAAGCCTGCAAGATGCACCGGGAGGCAGTTACGATTACAGCCGAACGAATCTCAGAGATCATGTCCGAAGAAAAGCCCAATCAGCGGGAGCAAATACGGCTCCGCCGGGAGGACTTCCGAAAGTATTTCCCCGCAAGCTATACCGACCAGCAAATCGCAAGAGACATCATGCGCGGCCTGGACCTGCTGAAACGCCAGCGCAGCCGAGACCGCGACGCCAGATAAGGAGAACCAAAGTGAATAATTTTATCGTCGGCTTCGGCCAGAACGTAAATGAGTACAAGATCAACGGCATCAGATACATTGTGGAAAGCAGATTTGAGCCGATAGATTTCCGCCACCTAAGCCAGAACACCCGCATCGACCAGCGGCTGGAGCACTATATAACCGGCGATTTCGCAGATTTTCCAACTGCGCCGGAACCTGCTAAAATGGACGCAGGATATGTGTGTTCGGCTGCCGGAAAGGAGGATTAAATGCAGTCGAAAAAGAAAACAGAACAGACCGGGATCACGGCCCTCTACTGCCGCCTGTCCCGCGATGACGGGATGGACGGGGACAGCAATTCCATTGCCAATCAGAAAAAACTACTCTCGCAAAAGGCCAAGGAGATGGGCCTTACCAACACACGTTACTATGTGGATGACGGTTATACCGGCACCAACTTCAACCGCCCTGGGTTTCAGCAATTGCTGTCGGACATCGAGATGGGTTACGTCTCCGCTGTGATGGTGAAAGACCTGTCCCGGCTGGGCCGGGATTACGTTTCTGTCGGCAACTACACGGACACCTATTTCCCCGACCACGGCATCCGCTTCATCGCTGTCAACGACGGCATCGACAGTGAGGAGGGGGAGAGCGAGATAGCACCGTTCAAGAACATTCTCAATGAGATGTACGCACGGGATATTTCCAAGAAGGTGCGTTCCTCCCACCGCCTGCGGGGCAACGCTGGCGAGCCCCTGTCCCAGCCGCCCTATGGGTACAAGAAAGACCCACAGAACAAAAAGAAGTGGATCATCGACCCAGAGGCGGCGGAGGTGGTCAGGAGCATCTTCAAAATGTGTCTTGAGGGAAAAGGTAATGAGGCCATTGCCGGAATACTCCAGGAGCAAAAGGTGCTGGTCCCCATGGCCTACTGGCAGAGCAAGGGCCTCCCGCGGGGCGGGAAGAACACCCAGCCGAACCCGTACAAGTGGTGCAAAACCACCGTTCAGAAGATCCTCTCTCAGCAGGAATACTGCGGGGACATCATCAACTTCAAGACCTACTCCAAGTCCTTCAAGAATAAGCGGAGGATGGAGAACGACCCGGAGAACTGGGTGGTGTTCAAGGACGTCCACGAACCCATCATCGCCAGAGAAGATTTTGAGAGGGTGCAGGCCCTGACCGCCAGGACAAAGCGCCGCGCTCCGAAGCCGGAGAACGGCGGAAAGAGCATCTTCTTCGACCTTCTCTACTGCGGGGACTGCCACAAGAAGATGCATTACCACACCCTCTCCAACAACAGGAGCATCCACTACTTTTCCTGCTCCAACAACGCTGTGGACTACCGCGGCAGCTGTCCCACACGCCACTACGTCCGGGCGGACGCCATCGAGCAGGTGGTGACGCTGGAGCTCCGGCGGATGGCCGAGATGTTGCGGAACGACGAGGCAGCCTTTGCAGAGATGCTGGCCCGGAAAACCGACCAAGAGCTTCTAAAGGAGCGGAAGCGGGATGAGGAGGAGCTTCAGAAAGCTTTCGTCCGCAACGACACCGTTTCCCGGCTCTATGAAAAGCTCTACGAGGACAACGCCACAGGCAAGGTAAGCGACGAGTGGTTTATGCAGTTGAGCCACAAATACGAGGTAGAGCGTATGGAGCTGAAATCCAAGATAGCCTCCCTCCGAAAAAAGCTGGCCGAATCCGGCCAACACCAGCGGGAGCGGGAGAGCTTCATCGAAGCTATCCGCCAATTCATGCGCATGGACCGCCTGACCTCGCCGCTGTTGCGGGAACTCATCGACCACATCGACGTTTACGAGACCGAGGGCACAGGCAAAAACCGCACCCAGCGCATCGTGATCTACTACCGCTTCGTAGGCTATATCGAATGGCCCAGCCCCCGCTCCAACTACAAGGCCGACACCCGCAAGGGCGTGGCAGTGGAATATCTTACGGACAACATTCCCGCATAAAAAATGAGCAGGCAAGCCGCCTGCTCATACATAAAACAAATCGAGTGTTCACAAGGTCAAACACCTTATGAACACTCGAAATGGTGCCGGTGACCGGGATCGAACCGGTACGATGTTGCCATCACGGGATTTTAAGTCCCGGGCGTCTGCCAGTTCCGCCACACCGGCGCGGTTATTTCTTCCGGGGGATGGGGCGCTTGTTCCCCGCCTCGTCCACAAGGTAGGTGTTTTCCAGCTGTCCCGTGAGGCTGGCCTTCACCGCGGCGATGTATTCCGCCCGCAACGCGGCGCGCTCGGCAAGCTCCTCCTCCGTCAGGGCGCGGACGCGGGAAATGCGCGTAAGCTCGCTGATCCTGTCGATCCTGCTCTGTTCCACGCTATCACCTCACGCGCTTATTTTACTCACTTTTTCCTCTTTTGTCAACTGGAATTATTGCCCGGTCAGGAACCCGCGCCGGACACGGCGAATAGTATGGAGGGAACATGAACCCGATAAGGAGACTGAGCATGAATTTTGCGGTCATCGGCGGGGACGCGCGCTTTTCCCGCCTTGCGGAGCTGTTGCGCGCCGACGGACACGCGGTGCGCTGTGCCGGGCTTGAGCGGGCCGGAACCGCCTGCCTGCCCCTGGAGGACGCCCTTCGGGACGCCAAAATCGTGATCCTGCCCCTGCCCGCCTGCGCGGGGGAGACGGTCAACACGCCCCTGGCGGCGGAGAAGATCGACCTGAGACGGCTGACGGAGCAGATCCGGCCCGGTCAGACCGTTCTGGCCGGCAAACCGGAGGGGACGCTGGCGGAGCTTACGCCCTGCGTGGATTATTTTGACCGGGAGGAGCTGACAGTACGCAACGCCGCCGCTACGGCGGAGGGCGCCCTGGAGATCCTCCTGCGCGAGCTGCCTGTGACGCTGTTGGGGACGCGGGTGCTGGTGGTGGGCTTCGGGCGGATCGGGAAGCTGTTGGCTCTGCGGCTCCACCTGCTTGGCGCCCGCGTCACCGTCTCCGCCAGAAGGCCGGCGGATCGGGCCTGGATCGAATGTCTGGGCCTGGAACCGGCGGACGCGGAGCGCCTGAACGTCTCCGGCTTCCGGGCCGTCGTCAACACCGTCCCGGCCCTTGTGCTGGATGAACGAGTGCTGGCCGGGGCGAGCCGGGACTGTCTGTGCCTGGATCTGGCCTCGAAGCCGGGCGGCATCGACTTCGACGCGGCGAAGCGGCTGGGCCTGCGGACGATCCACGCCCTGGGCCTGCCGGGACGTGCCTGCCCGGAGACAGCCGCCGCGGCCATACGCGATACCATATACAATGTAATCAATGACTTGGAGTGTGGATAATGGAGAAGCTTCGAGCGGGGGTCGCCCTGTGCGGCTCCTACTGCACCTTCAAAAGCGCCGTGGAGACCTTTGAGCGCCTCTGCGGCGTTTACGACGTGACGCCCATCATGAGCGAGCGGTCCTCAAGCACCGACACCCGCTTCGGCCAGGCGGCGGATTTCCGCGCCAGACTGGAACAAGCCTCGGGGAAGGAGATCGTAGATTCCATCGTCAAGGCCGAGCCCATCGGCCCCAAACGGCTGTTGGACGTGCTGATCATCATGCCCTGTACCGGCAACACCATCGCGAAGCTGGCAAACGGCATCACTGATTCCGCCGTCACCATGGCGGCCAAGGCCCATCTGCGCAACGACCGCCCCGTGGTGCTGGCCGTCTCCACCAACGACGCCCTCTCCGCCAACGCGGAGAATATTGGTAAGCTTCTGGCCAGAAAAAATATCTTTTTCGTGCCATTCTACCAGGACGATCCCCTGGGAAAGCCCACCTCCCTGGCCGCGGATCTGACGCAGATCGAGGATACCGTCAGCGCCGCCATGGAGGGCAAACAGCTTCAGCCTGTGCTTGCCCAGAGACGGAAATACAACATGTAGTGGGGGGGCAAAACGCCCTTGCCGCGGGGAATACCTCCCCGCGAATTTTTTTCAAAAAAATCGAAAAAAGGTGTTGACAAAGTGGTTTAGGAGGTGTATATTAGGCAAGCTGTCGGATGA
>CANQBA010000111.1 GCA_947589545.1 uncultured Oscillospiraceae bacterium
TTCAACATCCAGAACTTCAAGGACGGCGCGGGCACCATCGAGAACATGGGTATCGACAACGTGGAGCAGATCCGCAAAAACGCCCAGATCGCCAAGGCCAACGCCCAGCGTGACATCGCCATCGCCAACGCCAACGCCGAGCAGGAGGCCAACGCCGTCAAGGTGCAGGCGGACAAGATGATCGCGGAGCAGAACGCCGAGCTGGCCGTCCAGCAGGCGGATATGAAGGTGCGGGCCGACACCAAGAAGGCCGAGGCCGACGCGGCCTACTCCATCCAGCAGGAGCAGCAACGCAAGACCATCGAGGTCACAAAGGCCAACGCCGACATCGCCCGCCGGGAGAAGGAGGCGGAGCTGGCCGAGCGGGAGATCGCCCTTAGGGAGCGCAAGCTGGACGCCGAGGTGCGCAAGGAGGCCGACGCTCTGAAATACAAGGCCGAGAAGGAGGCCGAGGCGGAGCTTATACGCCGTCAGCGGGAGGCGGAGGCCCAGCGCTATGAGGCCGAGCAGCAGGCGGAGGCCAGAAGGGCGGAGGCCGAGGCGCTCCGTTACTCCATGGAGCAGGAGGCCGAGGGTATCCGGGCCAAGGGCATCGCCGAGGCGGAGGCCATCGAGAAGAAGGCCGAGGCCCAGAAAAAGATGGGCGAGGCGTCCATCCTGGAGATGTACTTAAAGGCCCTGCCCGAGGTGGTGGGCAGCGCCGCCGCGCCTCTTGCGCAGACCGACAAGATCGTCATGTACGGCGACGGCAACTCCACAAAGCTCATAAAGGACGTGATGTCCTCCGCCAACCAGGTCATGGACGGCATGAAGGAGTCCACAGGCATCGACCTGGCCTCCCTTCTTTCCGCCATCGTCGGCGGCAAGGTGGCCGCCTCCACCGTGCCGGAAAACCCCGCCGAATAAAGTAACGTATCCCCGGCTGTCGATCAACGTGCCGTGGGGGCCGATGTGGTCATCGGCCCCCACGCCGCACTATCGAATTTCCCACGGCGGCCCATCCACTTCCCGGGAGCGACGTGCGTTCCTGAATTTTTTTTTCGTATAATATCCTTATCCCGCGCGACGCGGGAGATTTTTTGCGGTGAATAAGGGTGAGAACGCTTTTTCCCCGGGGGAGGCAGGTATGAAGGACAGAGAGATCGTGGAGCTTTTTCTGAAACGGTCCGAGAGGGCCATCAGGGAGGCGGAAAACAAATACGGGCGGTATTGCCTTTCCATCGCCCAGCGGATCACCGGCAGCGAGCGCGATGCCGAGGAGGTGGTCAGCGACACCTGGCTGGGGGCCTGGAACGCCATCCCGCCCCACGAGCCGGCGGATCTGCGCACCTTCCTGGGCAAGATCACCCGTCAGAACGCCATCAAGTGCTGGCGCCGCCGGAGCGCCGCCAAGAGGGGCGGGGAGACGGCCCTGGCCCTGGAGGAGCTGGCCGGGGAGCTCCCCTCCGGCGGGGATCCCCAGACGCAGGCGGAGGAAAAAGAGCTCATCCGGGCGCTGGACCGGTTTGTCCGGGAGCTGCCCACGGCGGAAAAGCGGGTCTTTCTGTGCCGGTACTGGTATCTTGACCCGGTGGCGGACATCGCCGATCGCTTTGGGTATTCCCAGAGCAAGGTCAAGTCCATGCTGGCCAGGACCAGGAAAAAACTGAAAAAATTACTGCTTGAGGAGGGCTTGACGGATGGATCCTGAGATTCTTTTGGAGGCCATAGGGGAGATCGACCTTGCGGAGGTACGCGACGCGTGGCCGGAAAGGGCGCGCAAGGGGACGGGACGGCGGCTTGCCTGGGCGGGCGCGGCCGCGGCGGCGGTGCTGGCCGCCGCCCTGATCCTGCCGCGCTTTTTGGCCCCCAGGGGTTTTACCACGGAGCGGATCGAGGATCTGTCCACCGTTACGGACGTCTATGAGGGAACGCTCCTGGCGGAAAATCTGCTGGCCGCCGGGGCGGAGCTGTCGGATATCCGGCTCCAGCACCTGCAGGATCGGGATGTGGCCGACGCCTCCGGCTGGAAAAGCCTCTCCTTTACCGCCCGGCGCGGGGAGGAGCGGTTGGAGATGACCTGCACCTTCGGGGTGCCGGAAAATTACGGCCTGCCCGGTCTGCCGGACGAGACGCTGGAGTACGCCGGGGTCACCGTGTGGCTGTTTATTTCCGAAACGGAGGGCCAAACCGGCGCCCCTTATACCTGCCGCACCATTTTTATCTGCGAGGGCGTCGTCTACGATATGGAGCTGGGGATGCGGTCGGAGGACGACCTCGCCTCGGTGTGCGCCTCTCTGGAGATGGTTCTGGGTGTGGAGGGGACGGCGGCCGGCGTCTTCCACCCGCTGGAGGATCTGATGGGCTTTGATGACTACCGGGTGACGGTGGACGCCCAGCCGGGAGAGGCATCCACCTGGCATTTCTGGCTGGATCTCTCCGGCTGGCCCATGTGCGCGGCGGAGGCCGCCGGCCCGGACGGCGAGCCCCAAGTATACGGCGTGGATCTGGACGGCGACGGCAGGGACGAGCTTGTGGCCAACAACAAAGACATGGCCGGCGCGGAGACGGTCAGCGTCTACCGCTATGCCGACGGCAAGTTCTATGTGGGCCGGATCGACGAAAGCTTCTACAATGAGGTCGGCTTTACGGACCGGGGGCGGATTCGCGCGCGGTACGACCCGGAGCGGAACGTCTTTCAGGTGGAATATGCCCCCGCCGGGCAGAGCGCGCGCACCGTCACCTTTACCGGCACGGAGCATCTGCTCTTCCGCCGGTACGCCGCCGCGGAGGCCGATCACTTCGCCCCCCGGCCTCTGTCCTATGACGAGCTGGAGCACACGGACAGTAAACCCGTGGAGACGGTTTTCTGGTATGAGGACTACCGCGTGGGCATCGAGCATACGGCCGAACAGGATATCTGGCACTTCTTTACCGGGATCCAGTGTCTGGCCGAGGCGGAGGCCCGGCCCGGCGGGACGCCGGAGGTGTTCAGCGTTCAGCTGAACGGCGACGAGACGGGTATGCCGGATCTGGTGGTCAACCGGCCCGACGGGACGGTGAAGGTCTATGCCGACCTGGATCAGGACATCAAGGAGCTTACCCTGCGGGAAGATGTGCTGGAGGCCGCCCTGGCCCATGCCTCCGGCGGGAGCGTGACGGCGCGCTTTGACCCGGCGGCCAACAGGTTCACCCTCACCGTCACGGGCCGGGGACAGGAGACGCCGGCCTACACGGAGAGCTTCGGCTTCGACGCGGAAAAATTCTCCGCCGTCTCCGCCGCTCACAGGCTTTACGGCCAGCCGGAGACCTTCACCGTCGGTCCGGCCTCCGGCCAGACCGGGGACAGTCCTATTGACCCCGCAGAGGCCGCGGACGCCCTGCGCCGGGTGCTGACGGGGGAGGCGGACTTCCAGAATACCCGCGAGGACGGCGAGCCCATCGCGCGGCTGACGCTGGACACCGTGGGCGAGGTGATGACCCCCGGCGGGGCGGCGTGGTTTGAGGCCCGGGATTTTGCCGTAGTGGATATGGACGGCGACGGCGTGGAGGAGGCCATTCTGCGCCTGTACAAAAAGACCGGGGACGAATACGACGTATGCTCCGTGGTGCTTCACTATACGGGCGGGGACGTCAACGGGTACATGATCTACGCCCGTGGCTTCCAGGATCTGCAGACGGACGGCGTCTTTTACAGCAGCGGCGGCGCGGGGACCTACAGCTTTTGCCGGCTGGAGTTCGCCGGGGCGCGGTGCCTTACCCATGTGATCGTGGGGGTGGACGCCTTTGACGGAAATACGCTGATCTCCGGGGCCCAGTCCCAGGAGGAATACGACGCCATCCTGGATGCCATGACCGGGGCGCCTTACGCGGAGTGGTACCCCCTCACCGCTGAAAACATTGAAAAACAGCTTGGATGAATTATAGATCCTCACCGCTCTTTCCCTTCGGGTACGCCCGCCGGGAGAGAGCGGTGAAATATTTTGCCGGGCTTGTCATAACCTCACCCCCCGTCCCATAGACTTGGGTAGACCGCGGAAGTTATTTGACAGGGGGTATACAGCTTGGAAAAAAGCAGTATTTATGAGGATATCGCCCTTCGGACGGGCGGAGACATATACATAGGCGTGGTGGGGCCGGTGCGCACGGGCAAATCCACCTTCATCAAGAGGTTCATGGAGACGCAGGTCCTGCCCAACATCGAAAACGAATACATGCGCCAGCGGGCCCAGGATGAGCTGCCCCAGTCCGGCTCCGGCAGGACCATCATGACGGCGGAGCCGAAATTCGTCCCGGAGGAGGCCGTCACCATCAACGTGGACGGGACGACCAGCGTCTCCGTGCGGCTGGTGGACTGCGTGGGCTACATGGTGGACGGCGCTTTGGGGGATACGGAGGACGGGGCCGAGCGGATGGTCACCACCCCCTGGTTCGAGGAGGAGATCCCCATGCGCCGCGCCGCCGAGATCGGCACCCGAAAGGTCATCGCCGAGCACTCCACCATCGGCGTGGCGGTGACCACCGACGGCTCGGTGACGGATCTGCCCCGGGAGGCGTATCTGGAGGCGGAGGCCAGGGTGGTGAACGAGCTGAAGGCCCTGGGCAAGCCCTTCACGCTCCTGCTGAACTCCGCCCACCCGGAGGCGGAGGAGACGCGGGCCCTCAGACAGGAGCTGGCCGAAAGCTACGGCGTGGACTGCCTGGCGGTCAACTGCATGACCCTGACGGAGCGGGACGTCAACGAGATCATCCGTTCCGTGCTGGGCCGGTTCCCCATCGGGGAGATCGGCGTCTGGCTGCCAACCTGGCTGGGCGCGCTGGGGAAGGAGAACCCCCTGAAGGAACAGCTCTACGCCGCCGTGCGCAGCGCGGCGGAGAACGCCATGCTCATCCGGGACCTTCCCGCCTTTGCCGCCGGCCTCGCCGGGTGCGGGAGCGTCACCGGGGCGGAGGTCACGGGCGTGGAGCTGGGCACCGGCAAAGCGTCGGTGCGGGTGGATATGCCCCGCAGGCTCTTTTACGAGACGGTGGGGGAGATGTCCGGCTTTGCCATCGGCGACGACGGGGATCTTCTGGGCCTGCTCACGGAGCTTTCCCGGATCAAGGTGGAATACGACAAGGTGGCGGACGCTCTCCGGGACGTGCGGGAAAAGGGCTACGGCGTGGTGATGCCGGACACCAGGGAGCTGACATTGCAGGAGCCGGAGATCGTCAAGAAGGGCGGCAAATATTCCGTCCGTCTCAAGGCCGGCGCCCCCAGCATCCACATGATCGGCGTGGACACGGTGACCGAGGTGTCCCCGGCTCTGGGCGGCGAGCGCTCCAGCGAGGACGTCATCAACTTCCTGCTCCAGGAGTTCGAGGGCGACACGGGGAAGATCTGGGAGTCCAACCTCTTTGGCAAGTCCCTCCATGAGATCGCCGCCGAGGGCCTTCAGACCAAGATCCGCAAAATGCCCCCGGAGGTACAGACAAAGCTGCGCGGCACCATCGGCCGCATCATCAACGACGGCTGTAACGGCCTCATCTGCATCATTCTGTAAAATAGAGGGGGCGGGCTTCGTGCCCGCCCCTGCGGTTTTGTTAAACAAAAAGGCCGCTGTTGACAAACGGAAGAGATTGTGTTAAAATGCTTTAATCAGGGTATAATATCCGCAGAGGCGGATATTATACTTGATTTAAGCCGTTTTTCTCCCCGGCTGACGCCGGGAACCGAAAA
>CANQBA010000112.1 GCA_947589545.1 uncultured Oscillospiraceae bacterium
AAATACACTTTAGTGTAAAACAATAACGGCCGTCAGATATTAATTTTACGCCATGAGATATAAAATGACGGAACTTATGAAAGAGGCCATTAAAATTTCATTTTGCTTTTCATTAAAAAGAAGCATTACGGTCTTATTCCAAGTCCTCATTCTGTCTTTAATATGATTGGAAAGGAATTCATAGAATGAAAAGTAGTTATATCACATATCGCCAGTACGACAGCATGGATTGTGGCCCAACCTGCCTTAGGATGATTACGAAATATTATGGTAAGAGCTACAGTCTCCAAACCCTGCGTGACAAATGCCATATTTCACGGGAAGGGGTGTCCATGCTGGGGATAAGTGATGCGGCCGAATCCATCGGTTTCAGGACTACCGGAGTGAAGTTGACCTGGGATCAATTGCGGGAAGAAGTGCCCCTGCCCTGTATTATCCATTGGAATCAGGAGCATTTTGTGGTGGTGTATTCCGTAGACAAAAAAGGAATGGTGACAATAGCAGATCCAGCAATTGGCCTGTCGAAGTACAAGGAGGATGATTTCTTGAAATATTGGCTCCAATCTGAGAACAAGGAATTTGGTTTGGCACTGCTTCTGGAGCCGACGCCAGCCTTTTACATAGAAGAAGGAGACGCGGGACATGAATATGGTTTTTTACACATACTACAATATCTTCGTCCATATAGGTCTTATATCATTCAAATACTTCTGGCCATGCTTACGGCTGGTGTAATTAGTCTCATTCTTCCATTTATTACCCAGTCAGTTGTGGATACAGGCATTAGTACGGGGAACATATCTTTTGTAGTCATGCTTTTGATAGCTCAGTTGATGCTTACTATCGGCGGTATGGCAAACAATCTTATAAGAAGCTGGCTTATGCTGCATACAACTTCCCGAGTAAGTATTTCATTAATATCTGATTTCCTGTGTAAGCTGATGAAGTTGCCGATAGCCTTCTTTGACAGTAAGATGGTGGGCGATATTATGCAGCGAATAGGAGATTATAGCCGGATTCAGTCTTTTTTGACGGGATCTTTTTTAAGCATGGTGATCGCTGTTGTATCTCTCTTAATATACAGCATAATCATGGCGGGATACGATGCTCTGATATTCATCATTTTCTTTGTTGGTTCTGCCCTTTATATCGGCTGGGTGTTGCTTTTTATGAAACGGCGAAAGAAATTGGATTATATGCGTTTCCAACAAGCATCCGCCAATCAGTCAAACATCGTACAGATGATAGGTGGAATGCAAGACATCAAGTTGAACAACTGCGAACGCCGGAAACGATGGGACTGGGAAAACATTCAGACCAAATTGTTCAAAGTAAGTGTTAAAAGTCTCTCTTTAGGACAAGTACAGGAGGTGGGAAGCACCTTCATTGACCAGACTAAAAACATCCTCATCTCCTTTATTGCGGCAAAGTCGGTCATTGAAGGGAACATGACCCTTGGCATGATGATGGCCCTACAGTACATAATGGGACAAATAAATGCGCCGATATCGCAGTTCATCGGCTTTGCTCAGTCCGCCCAGGATGCTTCCATTTCTTTAGACAGATTGGGCGAAATTCACGAAGTGAAGGACGAAGAGCCGGAGGGCGAGTTCAGGATACGGGAGATTCCGGAGAAGGCCGATATCATATTTCAAAACGTAGATTTCCAGTACGATGGCCCACATTCCAATAAGGTGCTTGATGGCGTTTCGCTGACCATTCCCGCCGGCAAGGTTACGGCTATTGTGGGAGCCTCGGGAAGTGGCAAAACTACTATTCTTAAAATGATGATAGGATTCTATAAACCAACATCGGGTAATATTCTTTTGGATAAGACTCCCCTCAAGAATTACAGCGAGAGTTGTTGGAGACGCGAATGCGGAAGTGTCATGCAGGAAGGGTATATTTTTTCGGATTCGATTGCTGGAAATATAGCTATTTCCGATGAACACCCAGACATGGAAAGAGTGCGGTATGCAGCAGGGATATCGAATATTCGTGAATGGATAGAATGTCTTCCCTTAGGTTATAATACTAAGATTGGTGCCGATGGGCAGGGATTGAGTACTGGACAGAAGCAACGAGTTTTGATAGCCCGGGCGGCTTACAAGAACACACGGTATTTGTTTTTTGATGAAGCTACGAACTCATTAGATGCCAACAATGAACGGAAAATTATGGATAATCTGGACAGATTGTTTCATGGGAAGACAGTAGTTATTGTTGCTCACCGTCTAAGCACAGTGAAAAATGCCGACAATATTGTTGTTCTGGACCATGGAAGGATTGTGGAGCAGGGTACTCATACTCAGTTGATTGTTCGTAGAGGCAAATATTATGAATTAGTCAAGAACCAATTGGAGATAGGGCAATAGTGGTAGTGTATGGGAAAAGAAAAACATAATGAATATAGTGAATCAGTTCACGAAATAATGGGCAAAATTCCGTCTTGGACGATCAGATGGGGTATTACCGTAATTTTTGCGGTAATGGTTCTTATAGTGGTTGGATGCTGTATTATCAAGTATCCACAGACAGTTCCGTCAACAATTTCAATCGTAAGTATAAATCCTCCATCTCAACTTGAGACTCGATATGCAGGCATCATTGATACTATAGCTGTAATTAATGGTCAATCCGTACATAAGGGCGATTTGATAGCCTTGTTGAAGACACCGGCCGTGTATAAAGACATCAAAGCCGTGAAATCGTTTGCTGATTCGGCCAGATATGGTTTATTGTCAGAGACTATTAGTAATCCCATCTTTAAAAAAACACTGGAGCTTGGTGACCTACAAGGCAAATGGACGGAAATGATAAGTCTATCAAAGGAATATATGCAATACCTTGATCTAGACCAAATTGGAAATAAACGGAACCTTTTATCAGAGCAGATACAAAAGAACATGGAGCGCTACAAGATATTACGTGGACAAAGAGATTTATTGGAACAAGATATGAAACTGCAATTACTTGCAATGCAAAGAGACAGTGTCCTCTGGTGTGAAGGTTTGACTGCACAGGCAGAATATGAAGCCAGCCAACAAGCATATTTGTCTAAACTCAATAATCTTGTTTCCTTTGAGGCTTCTTTGAGATCAGCGGACCTTAACATGCTGACACTTGAACAAGAGCTCAATGAACTAGATATCCAAAGCCGTTCGGAAGAAGATGCGTTCAATCTTAGGTTTACTCGGCTTGTAGCAGATATGATTGCACAAATTACTATCTGGACAGAGATGTATGCTATTATAGCTCCATTTGATGGTATTGTGTCATTGCAAGATTATTGGGGTGTCGGTCAACATGTGAGCTTGGGTGATGTATTGGCTAGTGTTGTCCCGAGTACAACTTCTAAAGTTGAGGGTAGAATGAAAGTGTCATCGGTCGGTTTCGGAAAAATAGCAAAAGGACAGACGGTTAATGTACGCTTAAATGGTTTTCCTTACATTGAATTTGGGATTTTAAAAGGAGTCGTTTCAAAAATTTCACAAGTTCCTGAGAAATACCCTGATGGAAGTGTCGCTTATAATGTTGAGGTTTCGTTCCCCAATGGGCTTGTTAGTACCTATCACAAAACTTTTCCGTTTATACAGGATATGGATGGAGAAGCAGAGATTATCACCCGTGACCAAAAGCTTATCGGGCATTTTATAGAACCGATAATCTCATTATTCAAAAATATATAAACATTTCAATCTATCATGAAGAATATATTAACGGTAATACTCACAGAGCTGAAAGTAAAATTTACATATCAGTTTGCCAACAAATTATACAGAGAGACTCCCGATAGAGATAATTTCTTTGGCTTGGTCTATATGCTTTCTATTTATGGGATAGAAAGTAGGGGTTATTATGTAGAAAGTAAAAAATTAGAAGATGTTCAGATGCCATTTGTGGCGCAGACCTGTTCGGGCTTCAGGATGATTATGGCGATAAATAATAATTCAGTCATCTGCGTTGACGAAAAAGGCCACCGTTCTATCCCCTTAAGTATGTTCTTGGATTCATGGACAGGAAATGCTCTGGTAATTGAGAAAAAAGTTGATTCTGAAGAGATTGATTATATATCACATAATAAAAGTGAAACTCAGGAAAAACTTAAAGCTATAGCACTATACGCATCCTTTGTAATCATTGCGATTAGCGGAATAATAAGCCGATTGCCAATAATGACGAGTGCAATGATGATGTCTATAGTTTTGAGCCTACTTGGAATTGGCGTGTCTTGGCTCTTGATTGAACGACAGTGGCGTTCAGAGAACTTTATTGGAGATAAAATATGTAATCTTTTTGATAAAGGAGGATGTGAGGTGATTGCAAATTCTTCTGCATCAAAAGTCTTTGGGAACATAAGCTGGAGCGAGATCGGGTTGGGCTATTTTCTATCTATGCTAATTATGCTTATACTATTTCCGGAGACATATAATACACTAGGTATAATAAACATATTTGCCCTTCCATATACTTTATGGAGTCTATGGTATCAAATATTTAAGGTTAAAAAGATATGCCTTCTTTGCTTTACAGTCCAAATCATTCTTTGGGGACTATTCGCCACGTTCTGTTTTTCTGATCTTTCCCTGTACACGTTTTCTCCAACGTATTTGTTAGTCATACTGTTTTATGGAATTTCAATTTTGTCAATCCATTTTTATTCAGTAGAAAGAGAGAAGATTTTTAGACAGGATGGAATGATTGCTTCGTACCGTTCTGTTCTTTGTCGGAAAGAAGTACTAGCTTTTTTGCAAAAAGATACACCTTTTGTCAAGGTAACTAGTGAAGATTCCAACATTCTAATGGGGAATCCCTTAGCTAAAATGAATGTGACAATCATTAGTAATCCCTTATGTGGTCCTTGCACATATGTTCATAGAATGATGGCACAGGAACTCAAAAATAACGAAGATATTCTTGTGAGATATATTTTTGCAGACTATAACGAAAAAACTCATGTTGCATCGCGATATTTGATAGACTCATATCATAAATATGGAGAAGCAGCTCTCATCGAATGGTTTAATATGACAATCCATGATAGGAGAAAATTGTTGGTATTCGTAAAAGAGATGGAGCAAGATATTGCGACTGAGGATGAACTTCGGCATCACAAATCTTTCTATGAAAGAAATAACATTAAGTGGACACCGACAATATTAATTAATGGGCGTATTGTCCCACCTTTTTATTCTATTGAAGATTTGGCATACACTTTATTCGAATAATTGTGCCCAGAAGTACTGAGGCCTCATAGGTAATTCTGGTATTATATTGAGGTAAACCGTTAATTATTAAACTATTTACAAAATGAAAAAAGTATTTGAATTGTCTCACCGACAGATGAGGGATGTCACTGGCGGTGGTCCTGAACAAGCAGTTCGTGGTATGGACTCGGTAAAACACTGTTTTATTGATGGCGAAGTGATTTTCGAACTCATTTGCACCGACAAGTCTCAGTGTACGTCCATTTATGGTGCCGAGGCAGACTGTTACTAATAAAAACATGATAGTATACATTTTGTAGTATATTTGTAACTGGATGGGGTGTTCTCATTTAAGCAGAACACCCTTTAAAATCAATTAAATATGAAACATCTCAATTATATCGTGCTTGTCATATTTACGGCTATGGCAGCAGTTGTGTCTG
>CANQBA010000113.1 GCA_947589545.1 uncultured Oscillospiraceae bacterium
TCGGGCTCGTCAGCCTTCTTCTTTTTCTTCGACTTCTTCTCTTCGCTGTTGGGGTAGACCTTCTTGATGTCTTTCAGAGTCAAGCTTGCCATGGTGGATTACCTCCCATATGTTGATTTCCTCTTTACTGAATGTACACTTTATGTAAAACCCAAAGTTTTACATTCCCGTTTACATTTAGTGATTGTATTGTAATATTTGATTTACGAAATGTCAACAAAAATTTTACGAAAACATCAAAAATGTAAACTTCACCAAATTCGAATCGAAGAATTTGTGCAAAACGAACAACGAAAAAAATTAGGGTTTACAAAATGCACATCTTGATTTTTCCGTTTGCCTATGCTATGATAAAAATGAATCGATCAACATGATGAGGAGGTTGGCGCGATGGCGTTACAACGGGTCACCATGCAGGACATAGCCGATTCCTGCGGCTTATCCAGGAACACGGTGTCGAAGATCTTCAACGGCAGGGGCGCCGTTCCGGAGGCCACCAGGCGCATGGTGCTGGAAAAGGCGCGGGAGCTGGGGTACCGCCAACTGCCCGAGGAGGAGGCGAAAGAGGAGGCGCGCAACCAGAACGTCGCCCTTTTTACAAGCCACATGCCCTCGGATTACCATTTCGGCACCTTCTTTGTGCCCGCCTTTGCCGCGCAGCTGAGCCGCGCGGGCTACACGCTGACCATGTACGAGCTCACCACGGAGGAATTTGCCCAGAACCGTCTCCCCGCCAACATCTCCCTGGAGCAGACGGCGGGCATCCTGGGCATCGAGCTTTTCAGCAAGTCCTATCTGGAGATGATCTGCGGGCTGAGGCTGCCCGCCATCTTCGTGGACGCCTACGCGGGGGCCAACACGTCCATTCTCCACTACGATCTGATTTCCATGGAGAACGTGGCCAGCACCATGGCGCTGACCAACGCCGTCATCGACTCCGGCGGCTGGCGGCTGGGCTTCGTGGGGGACAGCAACCACTGCAACAGCTTCCACGAGCGCTGGATCGGCTTCAATCTGGCCCTGGAAAAGGCCGGCCTCACCCTGGACCGGGATCTGTGCATCCTGGAAAAGGACGGCCCCCGGTACAGCGACCCCGCCTGGCTGGCGGAGACGCTGACGAAGATGCCCGTCCTCCCCGACGGACTGGTGTGCGCCAACGACTATATCGCCCTCCATGTGATGACCGCCCTGAAACAGATGAATGTGGCCATTCCGGGCCGCGTCATGGTGACGGGCTTTGACGGCACCCCCCAGTCGGCGGTGGTGGAGCCGGCCCTGACCACTGCCCATATCCCCGGCGCGGATATCGGAAAGCTGGCGGCTGAGATCCTGCTGGATCGCATCGAGAATCCCGACCGCCCCTATCGCACCATCTACGTCAACACCAATCCCCTCCTGCGCGCCTCCACGACCAGATAGATAATATGAATTTATAAATTAGAATAGAAACGCCGTCCTTCCAAATGCGGAAGGGCGGCGTTAAAAATTGCCGGGAAAAGGCGGTTCGGCCTTTTCCTGGCAGAAGGAATGTACATTTTACGTTTTACGCGCGCGTGGAGAGGAATTCCAGAAGAGCGCGGATGGCGGGGGCGGCGTCCTGGGGGATGTATTGCCGCTGACGGGCCGCCATTTCCGCCCGGGCCGCGCCGTCCAGAAGCTGTTCCAGGGCGGCGGGGAGCTCCTTTTTGGGCTCCGTGACCGGGAGGCACATGCCGTGGGCGGCGAAAAATTCCATATTTCTTGTCTCACAGCCGGGGATGGGGGTCACGTGGATCAGGGCGGAGCCCACATTGGCCGCCTCGGTGGAGGACAAGCCGCCGGGCTTGGAGACAAAGACGTCACAGCACCGCATATAATCGGCCATCCGGGAGGTCTGTGTCAGGAGTTGGCATTTATCGCCGAACTGCTCCTGAAGATGCTGATAAAGGCGGACGTTGTTGCCGCAGATCACCACAAGATGCCCGTCAAAGCAGTCGAGGGCCGTCTCCACCACCGTCTCCAGGCTTCCGGCGCCGATGCTCCCGCCGGCCACCAGGACGACCTTCCCGTTGCCGGGGAGCTCCAGTCCGGCCCTGAGCGGCAGGCTGTCGCCCCGGGCCATAAATTCCCGCCGGACGGGGATGCCCAGGGGCGCGAGACGCTCCCGGGGGATGCCCCGGGAGGCAAATTCGTCCAGAAAAGCCGGGGAGGGGATCACATAGCGGTCGCAGTCCGTCTCCTCGGTAAAGGGGATACAGGCGTAGTCCGTGGCGACGAACACCACGGGCGGGACGGTCTTGCCGTGGGCCTTCATGTTTGTCAGGATCTCCGCCGGAAAGAGGTGGGTGGTGACGATGACGTCGCAGGGGTGCTCGTCCAGGTACTTCTCCATCAGCGGCACCATGGAGCGGTTGGCGAAATAGACCGGCGAGCGGAAGGGCAGACGCCTGTAGGCGTTCCCCAGAGCATAGACGGCCCCGAAGGCGTGGGGCGCCCGTTGGGCGACGCCGATGTAGGCGTTGTTGATGGTGGAGGAGATGCGTCTCCCCTTCAGCAGAAAGGGATCCATGAAGGTGACGCCGTGGCCCGCCGCCGCCAGCTCCTGCTCCACGGCTCTGCCCGCCGTGTTGTGACCGCCGCCCGTACCGCAGGAGAGGATCAGCGCATCCACAGAAGCTTCACCTCGATCCGTTCTTTCTCCTCACGGCTCAGGAACATCCGGACGCACACAAGACCGGCCAGCAGCAGGAAGCTGAAGCAGATCCAGCCGCTGACCCGGGCGAGGGGCATCACCGCCGTAGTCACCACATACGCGGCGATGGTGCGGTAGTAGTGGGGGCTGATCCTGACCACGACGGACAGGAAGATGAACACAGCCGCGAAGACGGCCAGGGGCTTGACGTAGGGGAAAAGACCCACCAGCACCCCGAAGGTCACGGCGATCCCCTTGCCGCCGTGGAATTTGTTGAATACGGGCAGGATATGTCCCGCCACCGGGGCCGCCAGAATGAGGGGCATGACCTGCCGGGACAGCGCCGGCTCTACATGGAGGGCCAGATACACGGGCAGGGCGCCCTTCGCAAGCTCGCAGAGCAGCGTCAGCGTGCCGCACCAGAAGCCCCCGTAGACGTAGGCGTTGGAGACGCCGGGATTCTTGTCGGCGCTTTCGGCGTAGCGCTCCTTTACCCCAAAAAGAGCGCCGAAAACATTGGCGTACAGGACACTGCCCGACAGATAGGACAGCGCCAGAAGGATGATGATGTTTCGCATGGCTTGCTCCCTTTCTTTCTGTGCCGCAGCGAAAGCTTTCATATGCGTGAGGAAACTCCCTCCCCATCGCCTTAAATCAGTATAGCACAGAGCCGCCGTTTTTTCAATATGCACCGTGATAGAAAAAGAAGAGCGGCCGTGCCCGCGTCCCGGCGGGCGATTGACGCGGCGGGGGATTTGCCGTATAATATATGTAAAATGTATATAAAAGAGGTGGGATCCATGAAAAAAACCGGAAAGATCCTTCTGATGGCCGTCAAGATCGGCGTCGGCAGCAGTATCGCCATCTTTATCGCCCAGAGCCTGCGCCTCCAGTACGCCGTCTCGGCGGGCACGGTGGCGCTCCTCACGCTGATGACCTCGAAGCTGGAGACGTTCCGCCTCTCGCTGAGCCGCTTCATTACCTTCGGCGTGACGCTGGCCCTGGCGTTGCTGATCGTCCCGCATCTGAACAACATCTGGCTGGCCTACGGGCTTTTGCTGGCGCTGGTGGTGTTCATCGCGGAGAGCTTCGGCCTGCGCTCCACCATCTCCGTCAACGCCGTGGTGGCGGCGCATCTGGTGACCAGCCGGGATCTGAGCGGGCCGTCCATCCTCAACGAGTTTTTGCTTGTGCTCATCGGCGTGACGCTGGCGGTGGCGCTGAACCTGTTCCACGCCAACTGGTCGCACCGCCGGCGGATCGTGGCCAGTATGCGCCGGGTGGAGGGGGAGCTCCAGCAGATCCTGAACGAGGTGGCCGCGTATCTCCGGCAGGGCGACAGGCCGGGGGAGGTCTGGCGGGAGATCGGCGGCCTGGAGGCGGAGCTGCGGGAGTACATCAACAGCGCCTACGAGTACCAGGACAACACCTTCCATTCCCACCCGGAGTATTACATAGCTTATTTTGAGATGCGCCTGGATCAGTTTGAGATCCTCCACCGGCTCCACCGGGAGATCAAGTGGATCCGCTCCGTGCCCCAGCAGGCGGCGGTGGTGGCGGATTACCTGGAATATCTGGCGAAATACGTGGTGGAGGTCAACGCGCCGGGAAAGCAGGTGGAGGCCTTGGAGCGGCTGTTTGAGAGCATGCGCCGGCAGGAGCTGCCAAAAAGCCGGGAGGAATTTGAAAGCCGCGCCATCCTGTACCACGTCCTCATGGATCTGCAGGATTTCCTGGACTGCAAGACCCGCTTCGTGGCGGGCCTGGACGAAAAACAGCGCAAGCGCTACTGGAAGCGCTCGGCCGGCGGGGAGAAATAAGCCCGCCCGGTTGAAACGGCGATTATTCTTGCTAAGAGCGGGAGAATATGGTATTCTACTGACGGGAGTCAACCCCACGCCGGTTTTCGCCGGCTGTACGGGTATTTGTCCCAAAAGAACGTAAAGAAGCTGTTTTTGATGAAAGATCTCAAAAAGTACATCGCCGAGTTCATCGGCGCCTTCGTCCTCGTCCTCTTCGCCTGCGGCACCGCCGCCGTGGTGGGGTGCTCCTCCCAGGCCGGCACCGGCTACCTGCTGACCGCCCTGGCCTTCGGCCTGGTGATCGTGGCCATGGCCTACTCCATCGGCAACGTCTCCGGCTGTCACATCAACCCCGCCGTCTCCATCGCCATGCTTGTCTCCGGCAAAATGAGCGTCAAGGACTTCATCGGCTATGTGATCGCCCAGTTCCTGGGCGCTATCGCCGGCGCCGCCGTCCTGATGGCCTTCGTGGGCAAGGATTCCGGTCTGGGGGCCAACGCCCTCTACAACGGCAGCGTGATCTCCAGCCTGCTCATCGAGATCATTCTCACCTTCGTCTTTGTCATCGCCATCCTGGGTGTCACCAGCAAGGTGGAAAACGCCAATGTGGCCGGTCTGGTCATCGGCCTGACCCTGACCCTGGTGCATATCCTGGGCATCTCCTTTACCGGTACCTCCGTCAACCCCGCCCGGAGCTTCGGCCCCGCGCTCTTTGTGGGCGGCGAGGCGCTGGCCAATGTGTGGGTGTTTATCGTGGCCCCCCTCATCGGCGGCGTTTTGGCGGCTCTCTGCTGCAAATTCCTGGCCGGCGAGGACAAATAAAAAACGCTTATCCCTATAAACCGCAAGGGGGATCCGCCGGATCCCCCTCAGTCTGTCAAAAAACCTCCCATTTCCCCCTCAAATGTGGTACAATAGTGCGTGAGGTGAGAATCATGGAGGA
>CANQBA010000114.1 GCA_947589545.1 uncultured Oscillospiraceae bacterium
CTAAATTCTCGTTTATTTTTGTATTGACCCTTATCTTACTATCGAGGGTCTCCAGTATTCCTGCGATTTTTTCTTGTTCTTCATATGTGAAGTTAGGAACCCCGTATTTCATAATGGCAGACTTGTCCCCACGAGGCATTTTGGTCCCTTTGGAAGTAGCCATCGAGTAATCAAAGAAAGCATCATCAGCAAGTACATAATATAGGAAACGATTACTCACTCCGTTCCTCGCTCTGAATACAAGCACATCATTTGAGCAACCGCCATCATACTCCGCAAACCATATCTTCTTAAAATACGGTCTGATATTGGAAACCAGGACGTCTCCGGCAAAAAAAGATTGTGTCTGTGCTACTGTTGGGAGCGAAGATGCTCTGGTAACACCACCTTTATTGGGTATCATGTTTTCCGTAGAAATATAAGTATCCTTATCCAATGTAGCAACATCAATTTTACCCATGGCGTAGTCGCATATATCTGAAAGATTATATTTCATACCCTATCGCCCCCAGCTTTCTCCTAATCTCGTCCTCCAGTTCATGTGATTTGGCAAACAAACCCGACAGCTCCGATGTCAGCCTCGCCATTTTCTCCTCAAATGGTTCACCGTCATCCTCCTGCTCCTCGATGCCCACATAACGGCCCGGAGTCAGGATGTAATCCTGTTTTGCAATATCCTGCAATGTGGCAACGGAGCAGAAGCCCTTTACATCCTCCAATGTTCCGTTCTGGAATGCCTCAAAGGTATCCGCCAGCTTCTGAATGTCCTCCTCCGTGAAATCTCTGTGCTTGCGGTCCACCATATGGCCCATTTTACGTGCGTCGATAAATAGCGTTTTGCCCTTCTGCCGCTTGCCCTTCGTGATGAACCACAGGGTAACGGGAATTGTCACGCTATAGAAAAGCTGCGTCGGCATGGCAATAATGCCTTCGACCAAATCGTCCTCAATAATTTTCCTGCGGATTTCACCTTCACCGCTGGACTGTGTGGAAAGGGCACCATTTGCAAGCACAAGACCGATTTTGCCATTCGGCGCAAGATGATGGATCATATGCTGAATCCAAGCGTAGTTGGCATTACCCGCAGGAGGAATACCGTATTTCCACCGCACATCTTCGAGTAGCTTTTCCTGTCCCCAGGGATGGTAATTAAAGGGAGGATTTGCCAGGACGAAATCCGCCTTCAATGTTGGATGCAGATCATTTGCAAATGTATCCGCATGATAGGACCCGAAGTCCGCATCAATACCACGGATAGCCATGTTCATCTTGGCCATCTTCCAGGTGTCGGCATTGGCCTCCTGACCATATACTGCGATAGCTCCACGTTTTCCGGAATGGGCCTGGATAAATTTAGCACTCTGCACAAACATACCACCGGAGCCACAGCACGGATCATACACGCGGCAGTTATCAAAGGGACGAAGGATGGAGACAAGAGTTTTTACCACACTTGCCGGAGTATAGAATTCGCCTCCGCCCAAGCCCTCTTTCTCCGCAAATTGGGCAATGCAGTACTCGTATGTACGACCGAGCAGATCTTCGCTCTCTTTGGCATCGCTCATGTCGATGTTATTGGTAAAGATATCGACTACTTCACCCAGCACCCGTTTGTCAAGGTCCGGGCTTGCATAGTTTTTCGGAAGGACGTTCTTCAGGGTCTTGTTTTCCGACTCGATAGCTCTCATAGCATTATCAAGAACCGTGCCGATTTCAGGCGTGTGAGCAGCCGCGGCAATCGTGCTCCACCTTGCCTCCTCCGGCACAAAGAACACATTTTCCATCGTATAGGCGTCGCGGTCATCCTCGAAACCATCGCCTTCTTCCACAAGCTCCTGATAGCGTTTATCAAAGGCAGCGGAAATATACCGTAAAAATATAAGCCCAATGATTACCTTCCTGTATTCCGCCGCCGGAATATGTCCCCACAGGACGCAGGCTGCATCCCACAGTTGTTTTTCGAAACCAATATTGGCGCTTGTCCTGTCTGCCATTTTTGTTTCCCCCTGAAAGGTCGTATTTTGCATTATTCTACCACACTATGGTCAGAATTGAAATGGGCATTTTTCATCTTAAGTCGAGTATTTTACTTTTGATAGATTCCGAAATATCAAAGATGACCAGCGTGTCAGGTAGCTAACAAGCCCTTGCATAAAATCGAGCCAAATGCGTTCAAACAACTCCGTCACAGTTACCGGCTTTATCCGATCTCTTCCTGCTATGAGCCTTTCCATGTCCGTTATAAACAGCTCACAAGGAGTCCCCGTGAGCTCCCGTTTCGCCGAAAATCCAAATATTATTTCCACTTCCCGTCGGACGCACCCCAACCTTCACCAAATCCTTTATTTTCTACCGCCGCCCTGTATGGCTCCGTCAAGAATTCCTGTATCGTCCTCAGTACCGCATTGAAATTGTCTGTCCTCGTGTCGATTTTTCGGCAAAACGCTTTCCATTTCTTTTGCATTTCCGCGTCACTGCCAAAAGTCATAACCTGCTCAAACTGGCCTACCGTAAAGGCACGGCCACGGTTTTCAAAGGTTTTTCTAAGAGCCTCGGTGAGCGTTGCTCCGTCGAAGTCGAACTTGTTTGCAAGGTAATAGAGGTCGTAATAATCCTTCATCCGGCTGGAAAACTCCATCAGGCTCAAGATCGCGTCAAGCTTTTCGGCGACGGTCGTTTCCAGCGAATAGGTGTTCACCGTCGGCGCTTCAAAATTCGCGAGTTGCGTCGGGATTTTTCGTTTTCCCTGCTTCGGAACAATCACATCACCGACGCCGAAGTCGATACCGAACGGCGTTCTGGTATTCTTGATTCGGGCGATCATCGACGCTCCGACTCCGGCGTACTTTTTGGCAACCGCGATGGGGGCCACGTCCTTGATCTCAAAAGTTATGAAATCATTGCCGGTTTCGGCCGATATGATTTCTTCCAGTACCGCTTTCAGCTGCTCCGGCGTGTTCGGTATCTCCCTGAGCAGGAAATCAACATCGACGGTAACGCGGCTGTCAAAGCCCGTAAGGGCATAGATGAACAGTCCGCCTTTCAGGACGAGGTTTTCCGCGTATTTGGATTTTTCCAATCGGCGCAGAAATTCTTCCTGGCAGAAAAGTTGCAAGCACAGTTGATAGCTTCTGCCGCTCTCCCTCGCTTTGTTTTTGAGCCTCGCCAGCACGGACGCGGCAACATCAGCCACCCAGCAGCACCTCCATCACATTCATCACTTTTGTGTACAGCTTCATCTTTTTCGCGTACACGGACAAGTTGGCCAGGTTTTTCCGGTCATCCGCCACATAGACATTCAGCGCCTTGTTGAAGATCTCACTGTCGAGCTTCGTCCGGTATTTGAAGCAGTCGCAAACGGTGCGCTCCCGATCATATACCGGGAGCAGCACACCGTTGAAGCTCTCAACGGTCCTCCCAATCAAAAAATATTCCTTTTGAATGTAATAGGCTCTGACCGGAAATTCCCCGATAGCTCCGACTGCCCTGGATGCCGTTCTCGGTACGGCGACAGACCATGCACGGGGCGCAAAATCGCTGTATCCGTAGTGGAACAGCGCGGACTCCACACAAACGATTCCTTGCGGCAGCAGTTCGCGGAGTAGCTGTTCCTCTGTTATCTGATCGCTGCCCGGCAGCTGGTACACCCCACGCCGAACACGTTTGAGAAACCCCTCCTTGCACAGCGCCGCCACATCATATTTTTTTATGCCTGCCGCGACAAAGTCGGCGGTTTTGGCAATTCCGCCGTTGTCATTGAGCACATTTTGCGCGATCTCCTTTTGATTCAAACGAACACCCGCTTTCCGCACGCTGTTTTACGTTTCTGTATGCGTTTATTGTAGCACAGAAAGGCTTTCCCATGCAATGGCTAAACGCGGACAATTTCTGATTTTTGCGTGCAGATAATTGATTCCTGCCATTTTCAAGGGCGAATGGGCAAATATATTTATTTCTCATTCCTCATTATCTCCATTATCAACCTCGCCCCAGGCAGAAAGCTTCGTGGAAGCGTTTTTCCTCGATGATGCAGGTGACATCAAGGCGGTCATTCTGGATGGTGTGAAGCAGTTCCTTTTCCTGCTCATCGAGGCTTGCTTCAAGCCTGTCCTCGTTCTCGTGCACCCGCTTCATAATGGCCGCCGCTTCCGGTGTGAGGCCGCCCATCTGTTCGACGGGGCGGATATTGCCATAGTAGAGTTCATTGATGATATTGTCCATTTTCGCTCCCTCCTTGGCAACACACAATACCGCAGAAAGGGTGAAAAGGCGAGAACAATTCTTCCGGCAAAAGGGAGAAAATCCCTTGACTTCCCTGCCCCGGCAAGGTAACATGGGCTTATTCGCCGAAAGGCTCTTTTAGATAAGGCTATGTAAATTTTGCCGGGGGTTCCGTAATCTATTCAACGAAATAAAGGCAGGAAATAGACAATGACCGAGATCATCGCGCGGCGCCAATTCGCGCCTTTGTACATATGGCTTGACACGGCATTTCTCATTGTGTTCGCGCTGATGCTGATATGGAAGAGAAAGTACATGACTGTCCTCGTGGGCCTTGTGATGGGCGTGGTCTATATGCTGGTGGATTACGGCATCTTCCATCTTCTCCTGCACACCCGCTCCATCTCCGAGGGACGCAGCCTTTTCTGGGTGCTTCTCTGGATGTCCATGAGCTACGGGTT
>CANQBA010000115.1 GCA_947589545.1 uncultured Oscillospiraceae bacterium
GCGGACAACCTCTCCACGGCGAGGAGCTATACCCTCGCCGCCTCGCCCGTGGCCCTCGGTCTTGCAAACAATGAGTATGTCATTGAGTTTATGTACGTCTTTGGCATCGTCCCTGCGGGCTTCCGTCAGGTGGAGGCTCCCAAGGTCTACTGCACGGTATTGCCGAACCTCGTGAACGGCACACAGTTCACCAATGTGGCGGACGTGGGCGGCGTCTACAACGGTCAGTGGGTTATGGCGGTGGACCGCTGGGTCACCGCCGTTTACGCCCCCACCGACCCCACACCCTTGCCGAGAACGGGGTATTGATGCCATGGACAACGAGAAAAGTGCTGTTGAGCGCCTGAAGGAAAAAATTGAGGCGAGCTACAAGGCAAAATACGACTATTGGATGAAACAATCCCCGGAATGGCTCGTTACAATGGCGGACGAGATCGTAGCCGTTAAGCAAATGCGGGAGGATCTGGCGGACTACGTGAAGGAGGAGGACGCCGAATATCTCCTGCGGTTCAAAGACCCGTTAGAGGTTGTCAGCGACTATTTGGTAGAAATGAGCGGCCTTCACAGCGACATCGGGGATTCGCTTTCCCACACGCTTTGGGAGCTTCGGGATAAGCAGGCAGCAGAACAGGACTATGAGCTTGAGCCGGAATTCGCCTCGGTTGACGAACTGCCTCAGCCCACTACACCAACGCAGACACAGCAGATGTCCATGTGACAAAACACCGCTATACCTTTTATACAACGGGCCGTCCTTTTTGCAAGGGCGGCCCATATTTTTTGTTTTCAGGAGGATAACAATATGAAACGCAAGCTCTTTATCTCCACCCTCATCATCATGGTCATGGTGTGCTCCCTGGCCGTACCCGCTTTCGCCGCGTCCAGCGGCGGCGGTTCCGGCTCCGGCTCCGGCTCCGGCGATGTGTCCGGCGCCATCCAGAGCACATGGACCGCGGCGGCGAGTCAGCTCAAGACCATCGTCAACAATGTGGTCTTCCCAGCCATCGACATGATCCTCGCCATCTTTTTCTTCGTGAAGCTGGGTACCACCTACTTCGACTACCGCAAGCACGGCCAGTTCGAGTGGGCTCCCCCGGCTATCCTTCTCGCCTGCCTCATCTTCACTCTCACCGCTCCCACCTATATCTGGAGCATCATCGGACTGTGAGGTGGATGCCATGACTTTCTTTGAGAACGAGCTTCGGAAGATGGTGGGCGAAGTCTACCCTGACATGAAGTACATTGGCCGGTCAGCCTATGTGGAGCTGGACGGCTGGAAAACGGCGAAGTTTCAGATCATCACCCAGGGGATCGCGGATGAATACACCGCTCTGAAGGTCAAAATCATCAGCAAGAACAAGGGCACCCTGGACACCACGGTCATCCGCTTTGCGGAAGTGTTCTGCCAAGCGGATGTCCCTGACCCTCACGTCTGGACGGATAAGGATAACGACGTGACCGAATGGTTCAACTATATCCCCACCCCCCAGGACTACGCCGCGCTGCATAAGGCCATCAAGGAGTACACAGATATTTTTATGCCCCAGCCCTCTGCCTATGGCCGGGATCAAATCATGCGCTGAGGGGGTATACCCATGTTCATATGGGACTTTGTGGCCTCTGCCATTCTCGCCGAGATCATGGACTGGATATACTCTCAGCTCATCGGCTTTCTTTTAAACTTCTTTGAGCAGATGGGGAACATGGGCGTGGAGCTGTTCGACCTTCCCTGGATCCAGGCCGTTGTGGGCTTCTTCTCCAAGCTGGCCTGGGCCCTCTTCACCGTGAGCCTCATCGTCTGCGCGTTTGAAAGCGCCGTGGAATATAGCTCCGGGCGGGGCAATGTGAAACAAACGGCGCTGAACATTCTTAAGGGCTTCATGGCGGTGAGTCTCTTCACCATCGTGCCCGTGCGTCTTTACGCGCTCTCCGTATCCCTGCAGGGGACGCTCTCACAAGCCCTCACTGGCTGCAGCTCCATCGGGGAGCTCGCCAATACCATCTTGGATAACTTCAACGGCTACGACACGCTCTCCTCCATGGTAGGTCAGCCGCTTCTCGGCTTTGGCATAATTAAGAGCACAATAATGATCCTGTTCGCCGTGATCTTAATGGCCTACGCCGTGTTCAAGGTCTTCTTTGCTAATCTCAAGCGCGGCGGTATCCTTCTCATTCAGATAGCGGTCGGCAGTCTGTATATGTTCAGCATTCCGAGAGGGTATGGCGACGGATTTGTCCAGTGGATGAAGCAGGTCATCGGTCTTTGCCTGACGGCGTTTTTGCAGTCCACCATGCTCATCGCGGGGCTGTTGGTCTTTAAGACCCACGCTATTATGGGCTTGGGGCTCATGCTCTCAGCCGGTGAGGTGCCGAGGATCGCCGGCACCTTTGGCCTCGACACCACGACGAAGGCCAGCATCATGTCCGCCGTCTACACCGCCCAGGCAGCCGTTAACACCACGAAGACCATCGTGGCGGCGGTTTCTAAGTAAAGGCAGGAGAAAGAAAATGGACGCAAGGCCGTACACACAAGATGGCTGCGCGTCGGGTGAGATCACGATGGGCAGCCTTTTCGATGGGATAGGAGGCTTCCCATTGGCTGCGGTCATGGTGGGCATAAAGCCCGTGTGGGCCAGCGAGATCGAAGCCTTCCCCATCGAGGTAACAAAAGTACACTTCCCCGACATGATCCATGTCGGGGACATCACGAAGTTGGACGGGGCAAAGCTGCCTCCCGTGGACATTATCTGTGGAGGCAGCCCGTGTCAGGATCTTAGCGTGGCTGGGGCGCGTGCCGGACTTGCCGGCGCGCGCTCCGGCCTTTTCATGGAACAATGCAGAGTCGTAAAGGAGATGAGAAATGCAGACATTCGACGTGGACGGACAGCTGTGTCTGTTCGCCCCAGATTCATGGTATGGGAAAACGTGCCAGGAGCCTTCTCCAGCGGGGAGCCGAAGGGCGAGGACTTCCGCATCGTCATCGAGGAGATCCTCCGTATCAAGTACGGTTCCCTATATGCGCCTGGATCTTACCCCTGGACATGGGGATCTCCTGGGGAATCCCTATTGGGAGATGATCTATCCATTGCCTGGAGGACCCTCAACGCCCAATACTGGGGTGTGCCCCAGAGACGTAATAGAATCTTCCTTGTCGCAGATTTTGGAGGACAATGTGCCTCCTGGATATTATTTGACAAGAAGGGCCTGCCTGGGGATCCTGAGAAGGGCGAAGGAGAGAGGGAAGCCCCTGCCGAGGCAGCTGGAGCTTGCCCTGATGATCCAAGCGGGGCTTATCCCATTGAGTGCGGCGAACATCCTTGCGGGAAATTCATACCACATCAACCAAAGAAATGAGGGTATCGATCTGGACGGACTCTCCGGCGCTCTAATGCGGACGCAGAATATGCAGATGCAGACCTTCGTCACCCAGCCGGAGGCGCGGCCCATAGCTTTCGCCGCCAACCAGCGGGACGAGGTGCGGGACCTCCACGACGTAGCCGGCGCCCTCGGAGCGCAGCCGGGAATGAAACAGCAGACCTTCATCGCTGAAAACGTGGGTAACTGCATGAACCCTTGGGACACGCAACAGTCCCGCATCTTCACCCCGGACAGCGTGGCCCCCACTGTGGCCGGCGCGGACGGGGGCGGCGGGAGGAACCCCGCCGGGCTCCTGTTCTCTGCCGCTTTCAACGCAGGAGCAGGTCCCGGTGCCGGAGGAATCGGGTATGCGGAGGAATCCTCGCCTACCCTGAAAGCCTCAGAGAGCGGCACAAACATGGTACCCAGCGTCCTGTGCCTCAACGACCAGGGCGGCTCCGTCATGGATTGTTCCGAGGACATGACCGGAACGCTCCGGGCGCAGGAGCACGGGCATCAGCCGTTGGTGTTTGAGAACCACGGCATCGACTCCCGCTATACTGGCCCCCACGACGTGGCCCCAACCATGTCCGCGAGATACGGAACAGGCGGGAACAACGTGCCATTGGTGACGCAGGAGGAACCAATTTTCTGCATCACCGGCAATATTATAGACCGCAAGCCCGAAAACGGCGGCAACGGCATCGGCTGTCAGGAGGACATTGCCTATACGCTCACCGCTACGGATCACCACGCCGTGTTCAGCCGCCAGAGGGTGGACATATTCACCGAGGATGATGTGGCCAGCACCGAGAGCGCCCGTCAGCACAAGGACGCCACCGACCTTGTCTACCAGGAGACGGTGGGCGCCCTCACAAGCTCCGACCGCAAAGGCCCCAACAGCCAGTATGTGTCACAGGACAAGTGCGTGCTGGAGGGTCCCCACCTCATCCGCCGCCTTACCCCCTTGGAGTGCGAGCGGCTCCAGGGCTTCCCCGACGGCTGGACCAATATCCCCGGCGCGTCCGACTCCGCCCGATACAAGGCCCTTGGCAACAGCGTCGCAATTCCCTGCGTCAAGTATGTCATGCGCGGCATCGCCATAGCCATGAGGACCGCGTGAGGCATTGTTGGTAATGCTTCGTTTTCCGCCGTTTCTTTGTTGGCTTTGGATATGGCTTTGTATCGGCTCTTTCGGTATACTTGCTTCACGATCAAAGAAAGGAGGTAC
>CANQBA010000116.1 GCA_947589545.1 uncultured Oscillospiraceae bacterium
GTACCTCCTTTCTTTGATCGTGAAGCAAGTATACCGAAAGAGCCGATACAAAGCCATATCCAAAGCCAACAAAGAAAAGGCGGGAAACGAAGCATAACCAACAATGCATCAAGCGCATTGCAGGGCGATGGCTTCGGCAATCCGGAGCATGACGAATTTCACGCACGGAATGGCTACGGAATTTCCCAAGGCTTTATATCTGGCGGAGTCCGACGCTCCGGGGATGTTGGTCCAGCCGTCGGGAAAGCCCTGGAGCCGCTCGCACTCCAAAGGCGTAAGGCGACGGATGAGCCGAGGCGTGTCTTCTGTATTTGTTCCCTGGTAGACCAGATCAGTGGCGTCCTTGTGCTGACGGGCGCTCTCGGTGCTGGCCACGTCGTCCTCGGTGAACACGTCCACCCTCTGACGGCTGAACACGGCGTGGTGATCCGTAGCAGTCAGCGTAAACGCTACGTCCTCGTTGTACCCCATGCCATTGCCGCCATTTTCCGGTTTTCTGTTAATGATGTTTCCGGTGATACAGAAAACAGGTTCCTCCTGGGTCACCAGCGGCACGTTGTTTCCTCCCGTTCCGTACCTTGCGGACATGGTGGGGGCTACGTCGTGGGGGCCGGTATAGCGGGCGTCGATGCCGTGGTTTTCGAACACAAGCGGCTGATGCCCGTGTTCCTGCGCCCGGAGCGTTCCGGTCATGTCCTCTGAACAATCCATGACGGAGCCGCCCTGGTCGTTGAGGCACAGGACGCTGGGTACCATGTTCGTACCGCTCTCGCCCGCCTTGAGGGTGGGTGACACCTCCTCCGCGTAGCCAACGGTGCCCGCCGTGGGGCTCGCTCCCGCCGAGAAGCCGGCAGAGAACAGGAGCCCCGCGGGATTTCTCCCGCCGCCACCGTCCGCGCCGGCCAAAGTTGGAGCCACGCTGTCCGGGGTGAATACCCTCGCTTGTTGCGTGTCCCAGGGATTCAGGCAGTTACCCACGTTTTCCGCTATGAAGGTCTGCTGTTTCATCCCCGGCTGCGCACCGAGGGCGCCAGCCACGTCGCGGAGGTCCCGCACCTCGTCACGCTGGTTGGCGACGAAGGCGATTGGCCGTTCCTCCGGCTGGGTGACGAAGGTCTGCATCTGCATATTTTGCGTCCGCATCAGAGCGCCGGACACGCCGTGAAGGTCAATGCCCTCATTCCTCTGGTTTATATGATATGCGCCAGCCGTCCGGGTCAAAAGGGGCGTCGGCGGGATGAGCCCTGCTTGGATCATCAGGGCAAGCTCCAGTTGCCTCGGCAGGGGTTTCCCCCTCTCTTTCGACCTTCGCAGGATTCCCAGGCATGCCCTCCTCGTCAAATAATATCCAGCGGGCACATGGTCCTCCAAAATCTGCGACAAGGAAGATTCTATTACGTCTCTGGGGCACACCCCAGTATTGGGCGTCGAGGGTCCTCCAGGCAATGGATAGACCGTCTCCCAGTAGGGCTGACCCAACAGGTCGCCATGCCCTGGAGTAAGGTCCATAAACATGTACGGAACGGTACTTAATTCTGAGTATTTCTTCGAGGACGATGCGGAAGTCCTCGCCTTTTTCCGTCCCGCTGGAGAAGGCTCCGGGGACGTTCTCCCATACCAAGTACCGAGGTCGTACAAGCATACCTGTTCGTCCACGTAGAATGTCTGCATTTCTCATCTCCTTTACGACTCTGCACTGTTCCAAAAATAGGCCGGAGCGGGCGCCGGCAAGTCCGGCACGCGCCCCAGCCACACTGAGATCCTGGCACGGGCTGCCTCCGCAGATGATGTCCACGGGAGGCAGCTTTGCTCCGTCCAGCATTGTGATGTCCCCGACGTGTACCATGTCGGGGAAGTGGTGTTTTGTTACCTCGATGGGGAAGGCTTCGATCTCGCTGGCCCAAACTGGGGTGATCCCCGCGTCAACGGCAGCCAACGGGAAGCCTCCTATCCCATCGAAAAGGCTGCCCATCGTGATCTCACCCGACGCGCAGCCATCCGGTGTGTACGGCCTTGCGTCCATTTTCTTTCTCCTGTCCTCACTTTGAAACCGCCGCCACGATGGTTCTCGTGGTGTTTATAGCCGCCTGTGCGGTATATACGGCGGACATAATGTTGGCTCGTGTCGTGGTGTCCAGTCCAAACGTTCCAGCGATTCGAGGCACCTCTCCGGCTGAGAGCATGAGCCCCAAACCGAGGATGGCGTTCGTCTTGAAGACAAGCAGCCCCGCGATGAGGATGGTGGACTGCAAAAACGCCGTCAGGCAAAGCCCGATGACCTGTTTCATCCACTGGATGAAACCATCCCCGTACCCTCTTGGGATGCTGAACATATACAGGCTTCCCACCGCTATCTGGATGAGAAGGATGCCGCCGCGCTTGAGATTTGCGAAGAACACCTTAAACACGGCGTAGGCCATAAAGATCACGGCAAACAGGACCATAATGGCGCTTTTTATGACGCCGAAGCCGAGAAGCGGCTGGCCCACCATGGAGGAGAGCGTGTCGTATCCGTTGAAGTCATCCAAAATGGTGTTGGCAAGCTCCCCGATGGAGGTGCAGCCGCTGATGGCCTGAGACAGCGTCCCCTGAAGGGAAACGGAAAGCGCGTACAGGCGCACCGGGACAACGGTGAAGAGACTCACCGCCATAAAGCCCTTAAGGATGTTCATAACGGTCTGCCGTACATTTCCTCTGCCGCCGCTGTACTCCACAGCGCACTCGAAGGCGCAGACGAGGAGGCTCACGGCGAAGAGGGCCCAGGCAAGCTTTGAGAAAAACCCTACGATAGCCTGTACCCAGGGAAGGTCGAACAGCTCCACGCCCATGTTCCCCATCTGCTCAAAGAAGTTGCCGAGGAAGCCCACGATTTGGGCGTATATCCAGTCCATGATCTCGCCAAGGATGGTCGAGGCCACAAAGTCCCATATGAACATGGGTATACCCCCTCAGTGCATGATTTGATCCCGGCCATAGGCAGAGGGCTGGGGCATAAAAATATCTGTGTACTCCTTGATGGCCTTATGCAGCGCGGCGTAGTCCTGGGGGGTGGGGATATAGTTGAACCATTCGGTCACGTCGTTATCCTTATCCGTCCAGACGTGAGGGTCAGGGACATCCGCTTGGCAGAACACTTCCGCAAAGCGGATGACCGTGGTGTCCAGGGTACCCTTGTTCTTGCTGATGATCTTGACCTTCAGAGCGGTGTATTCATCCGCGATTCCCTGGGTGATGATCTGAAACTTCGCCGTTTTCCAGCCGTCCAGCTCCACGTAGGCTGACCGGCCAATGTACTTCACGTCAGGGTAGACTTCGCCCACCATCTTCCGAAGCTCGTTCTCAAAGAAAGTCATGGCAACCACCTCACAGTCCGATGATGCTCCAGATATAGGTGGGAGCGGTGAGGGTGAAGATGAGGCATGCCAGCAGGATGGCAGGGGGAGCCCACTCGAACTGGCCGTGCTTGCGGTAGTCAAAGTAGGTGGTGCCGAGCTTCACAAAGAAGAAGATGGCGAGGATCATGTCGATGGCGGGGAAGACCACATTGTTAACGATGGTCTTGAGCTGACTCGCCGCCGCGGTCCAGGTGCTCTGGATGGCGCCGGACACATCGCCGGAGCCGGAGCCGGAACCGCCGCCGCTGGATGCGGCGAAAGCGGGTACGGCCAGGGCGCACACCATGACCATGATGATGAGGGTGGAGATAAAGAGCTTGCGTTTCATATTGTTATCCTCCTGAAAACAAAAAATATGGGCCGCCCCGTTTGTGAGGGACGGCCCGTTGTTGAAAAAGGTGTTGCTGTGTTGATGTCACACGGACATCTGCTGAGTCTGCGGTGGGGTAGTGGGCTGAGGCAGTTCGTCAACCGAGGCGAATTCCGGTTCAAGCTCATATTCCTCTTCCGCTGCCTCCTTATCCCGAAGCTCCCAAAGCGTGTGGGAAAGCGAATCCTCGAAGTCGCTTTGAAGGCCGCTCATTTCTACCAAATTGTCACTGACGACCTCTAACGGATCTTTGAAGCGGAGGAGGTACTCAGCGTCCTCCTCCGACGCAACATCGGGCAGTGCCTCCAGTATTTGTTGAGCGGACAATATTTCCCCCGCCCGCGCAATAAGGCAGTCCGGGGGCTTCTGCATCCACTCGGCGTATTTCGCCTTGTAACACGCCTCAATTTTATCCTTCAGGCGCTCAACGGCGCTTTTTTCGTTGTCCATGGCATCAATACCCCGTTCTCGGAAGCGGCGTGGGGTCGGTAGGGGCGTAAACGGTGGTGACCCAGCGGTCTACCGCCATGACCCACTGACCGTTGTATACGCCGCCCACGTCCGCCACGTTGGTGAACTGTACGCCGTTCGCAAGGCTCGGAAGCACCGTGCAGTAAACCTTGGGGGCCTCCACCTGACGGAAGCCCGCGGGGACGATGCCAAAGACGTACATAAACTCCGTGACGTACTCATTGTTTGCAAGACCGAGGGCCACGGGCGAGGCGGCGAGGGTATAGCTCCTCGCCGTGGAGAGGTTGTCCGC
>CANQBA010000117.1 GCA_947589545.1 uncultured Oscillospiraceae bacterium
CGGCTATGGAGGCCGCCCACGCGGCGGCGGAGCGCGTCCGGGCCGAGGCCAACTACTCCGGCGCCATGGACGGAAGCGGGTATGTAGGACTGGGAACCGCCGCCGGAGGCCAGAGTACCGGGAGCGCTGCCGGACAGAGTGTCGGGAGCAAGGGCGGGTACAGCCCCGCCCAGCTGCCCAGGTATGAGGCCGGGGTCAGGCAGGTGAACGACCTCTATGACGCGGCCAGGGAGCGGAAGCTGGCCCAGCTGAAAACGGCCTTCGACCAGTCCGTGGAGGCCCTGCGGGCGGAGGCGGAGAAGATCCCGGGCATATACGACGCCCGGAAAAACGAGACGGCGGCACAGTCGGAGCTGGCGGGGCGGAATTTCAACGAGTACGCCGCGGCCTCCGGCTTGGGCTCCGGTGCGGCGGGGCAGGCGGCCCTGGCCCGGTTCAACCAGATCCAGGGGGATCTGACGGCCCTGGGCCGGCAGGAGGCGGCGGAACAGGCGGACGCGGCCCGGCGGGAGACGCAGCTGCGCACCAAATACGCCGACGACGTGGCCGCCGCCATCGCCCAGGGGGAGTACGAACGGGCGGCGGCGCTCCTGGAGGAGTACCGGCGGGCGGAGGAATCCAGGATCGAAACAGCCCGCCGGCAGGCGGATGAGAACTACCGGGTCTGGCAATCCGGCGTCTCCGCCGCCCAGACGGCGGAAAAGGCCGAAAGGGAGACGGCCCAGGCCCGGGCGGAGGCCGAGAGCGCCAGCCGGAAGGAGGCCCTGGAGCGGGCCGCCAGACTGGCGGAGGCCGGGGATTTTTCGGGGTATCTGGCCCTGGGCTATTCCCAGGCCGAGACGGAGGCCATGCGTCAGGCGTGGATCGCCAAAAATCCCGCCGCCGCCTACCGCACGGGCCTTATCACCTGGGAGGAATACAGTCGGCTGACGGGCAAGTGATCCGCGGGCCGGGAGAAGGACAAGGAGGGACTATGATAACTGTACTTTTGGGCCTGCTGGCGCTGGTGATCGCCGAGGCGGCGGCGCTGGCGGGCGTGCGGATCGTGAAGGCGGTCCGGGAGCTGAAAAACGAGGGGGGAGCCGCGCCCCCAAAAAGCGGGCAGGAGCCCGGAGAGGACTTTGAGAAGCGCTGGCGGGAGGGCATGGACGCCATGATGGGCTACGACCTGGCCGCCGCCCGCCGCGCCGCCGGGAGGGACGAGCATGAGAACTGACGTGTTGAAGGGACAGATGACCATGGAGGGCTTTCCCCCTGTGGGGACGGCTGTTCCCGGCGGCCCACGGGACGGGGAGGACAGGCGGCTCACCCCCGAGGCGGTGTGGGCGCTTTACGACAGGGGCAGGGCCTTCAAGGAGGCCATCGGCCTTTATGAGACGGTGAACACCAACGAGAATTTCTTCATCGGCAAGCAGTGGGAGGGGGTGCAGTCCAACGGCCTGCCCACGCCGGTGTTCAACATCCTGAAGCGGGACGTGTGCTTTGTGGTCAGCTCCATCACCTCCGACAACCTGACGGTGCGGGCCGCGCCTCTGGCCGCCACCGCCGGGACGGGACGGTTTACGGAGCCGGCGCGGATCCTCGGCGAGGAGCTGGAGAGCGTCTTTGAGCACGTCCGCCTGCCGGCCCTGCTGCGGGAATTCGCCCGGGACGCGGCGGTGCGGGGCGACGGGTGCATCTACACCTGGTGGGATCCGGAGCTGAAAAACGGCGCCCCGGTGGACGGGGGCATCCGGAGCGAGGTGATCCCCAACACCCGCGTACACTTTGGCAATCCCAACGACAGGCGGGTGCAGAACCAGCCCTATATCCTGGTGGAGAGCCGGGAGCTGGTGGAGGAGCTGCGGGAGCAAGCCTATGAGAACGGCAGTCCCGACTGGGACGCCATCGCCGCCGACGACGACAACACCCACCCCGGCGACGAGCGCAGAACCGACGACAAGGCCACGAAGCTCCTGCTGATGTGGCGGGACCGGGACAGCGGGGAGATCTGGGGGTATGTCTGCACCGGAACCGCCCAGGTGAAGGCCCCCTTCCCCATGGGGGTGCGGCTCTACCCCCTGACGTGGCTCAACTGGGACTATGTGGCCGACTGCTGTCACGGCCAGGCCATGCTGACGGGGCTCATCCCCAACCAGATCTTCATCAACAAAATGTGGGCCATGTCCATGCTCAGCCTTATGACCACGGCCTACCCCAAGATCGTCTACGACAGGACGCGGATCCCCAAGTGGACGAATCAGGTGGGCCAGGCCATCGGCGTCACCGGCGGGGACGTGTCCACCGCGGCCCGCTCCATCTCCCCGGCGGCCATCTCGCCCCAGGTGACCCAGTTCATCGAGGCGGCCATCGACCAGACCAACCGGAACCTGGGCACCACCAACGCCGCCCTGGGCGACGTGAAGCCCGAAAACACCTCCGCCATCATCGCCCTTCAGCGGGCGGCGGCCACGCCCAGCGAGATCACCAGGCAGAATCTCCACCAGTGCGTGGAGGAGCTGGCCCGGATCTACATGGAATTTTTGATCTCCTTCTACGGCCTGCGCATGGTGGACCGGGAGGACGGCACGGCGGCGCTCTTTGACTTCGGCGCTCTCCGCGACCTGCCCATGGCGCTGAAAATCGACGTGGGGGCCAGCGCCTATTATTCCGAGATCGCCTCCATCCAGACCCTGGACAACCTTTTGAGCCAGGGGAGGATCGATATTATCCAGTATCTGGAGCGAGTGCCGGACGGGTACATCACCGACCGGCGGGGGCTCATCGACGAGATCAAAAAGACAAGAGAGGAGACTAAGACAAATGGAAAACGAGAGACAGGACTGGTTCTCTGAGGGCTGGGCCGAGGACGGCGGCGTGGTGGCCGACGGACGGGAGGACGAGGCTCTTCCCCCGGAGACGGAGGAGGAAGCGCCGGCGGCGGACGCGCGGATCGCCCCCGGGACGGAGGGCGGCGGATCTGAGGGGGCGGAAGGCCCCGCCGCGTTCCCGGCGCAGGGGCGGGAGGCGGAGCTTCTGGCCTTCATGGAGGCGTACCCCCGAGTGGAGCCGGGGGACATCCCCCCGGAGGTCTGGCGTCAGGCCGCCCGCGGGGAGAGCCTCACCGCCGCCTATGCCCGGTTCGAGGCGCAGGAGCTCCGCCGGGAGAACGAGTACCTCCGCCAAAGCCAGCGCAACCGCGCCCGCTCCGCCGGGAGCCAGCAGGGCGCCGGCGCGGGGGACAGGAGGATAGACGCTTTTGACGCGGGATGGGAAAACGCCTACTGATGCGGCACAGGTGCCGCATCAAGGGGAACGTGCGGGAAAAATTTCTGAATTTTGCGAAATTCAGAAATTTCCCCCTGCAGTTTTGCTCCGCGCACGGCCCGCAGGGCCGCACACTCCGCAAAACAAAAGGGATTTTTCCCGACGTACATGCCGCCGGGAAAAATATTGAAATTGAGTTTTTGGCGAACGGACGTGTGCGCGGGCGACGGGGATATGTAAGAAAGAGGGTGAGGCGGATGTAGGGAGATAAAACGGGAACAGAGCAGGTACAAAAAACAAAAATCTAAAAATTTACAAAAAGGAGAAATGAACGTATGGCAATCAATCTGGCAAAGAGAGCATCCGACAAGGTGGTGGAGCGGTTCAGGCTGGGATCCTGCACCGAGGGTATCTTCTCCAACCGCTGGAAGTGGACGGGGGTGAGCACCGTGCAGGTCTACTGCGTGGACAAGCTGCCCCTCAACGACTACGACAAGGACAAGGAGGACGGCAGCCGGTTCGGCGCGCTGACGGAGCTGGGCGACACCGTCCAGGAGATGACCGTCACCGACGACAAGGCCTTCAACGGCTCCATCGACAAGGGCAACAACACCGCCCAGATGATGATCAAGGCGGCCTCCAGCGTCCTGAGACGCCAGACCGACGAGGTGATCATCCCCTATGTGGACAAGTACCGCCTGAAGAAGCTGGCCGCTGGGGCGGGCCTCACCGGCGCCAACGTGGCGCTGACCCGCGAAAACGCCATCGAGACGATCATGAAGGCGGGGGCGGAGATGAGCAACCAGAAGGTGCCCAGGGACGGCCGCGTGCTGTACATCGGCGAAAGCGAGGCCATCAAGGTGAAGCTGGCCGACCAGGTGGTGGGCGCGGACAAGCTGGCCGGCCAGGTGCTGGTCTCCGGCGTCTGCGGCACCATCGACGGGATGCAGGTGCGGGTGGTGCCCGACGACTACATGCCCGAGAACGTGGTCTTTATGATCGTGAGACGCGGCTGCGCCGTGGCCCCCAAGAAGATCGAGACGTACCGCATCCTGGAGGAGCACCCCGACATCGACGGCGCGGTGGTGCAGGGCCGCCTGCTCCACGACTGCTTCGTGCTGGAGCCTTTGGAGGCCGGCATCTATGTGGGTAAGTCCAGTGGCAATTAAGCTCAAGCAGGGGGACGCGTACATCATGCCGCTGAACATCACGGTCAACGGGGGACAGCTGCCCGCCGGGGAGGTGGAG
>CANQBA010000118.1 GCA_947589545.1 uncultured Oscillospiraceae bacterium
TTGCGGATCTGCTCCACGTTGTCGATACCCATGTTCTCGATGGTGCCCGCGCCGTCCTTGAAGTTCTGGATGTTGAAGTTCACCACCTCGATACCCAGCTTCTGCATGTCGGGAACCACGTTCTCCGTGATCTTCTTGGCCACGCCCTGGCGATCCTGGACCATCTCCTTCAGACCCACGGAGCCCACGATCTCGCGCATGTTGCCCTCCAGCACCTGGGTCACAAGGCTGATAAGCTCCTGCCGGTTCATACCCAGCAGGGCCTCCGAGGCCTTCTTCAGGAGCTCGGGGTCGGAGCTGATCTTGATGTTGGCCACGCCGTCCACGGTGACGTTGATGAACTCGTTGGTGGGTACGGCCTCGCTGGTCTTCACGTCCACCTGCATGACGCGCAGAGACAATTTGTCCACCCGCTCAAAGAAGGGGACGCGCCAGCCGGCCTTTCCGATGAGGATGCGCTTCTTGCCAAGGCCGGAGATGATGTAGGCCGTGTCCGGGGGCGCCTTCAGGTAACCCAGGATCAGCAGTACGACCACCAGGGCCGCGGCGGCCGCGCCGATGACGGCGCCGAGAGGGATGTGGATGTTTGGCATGAAAATTCCTCCTTAAAATATTTTTTTGTATCTCGGGGAGCAGCCCGGATAAACAAAAAAGACGCTCACGGTCACACGACCGTAAACGTCTCGCTGTCTATACGACCGCGCCCGCCGGATCCCCCATGGTGGATCGTGCTGTCGGCGGCGCGCCCCCTTTCGGGGTGCTACTCCCTGTTTACGTTAAAAATATAACACACTTTTCGGACGTTGTCAAGGGGTATTGTTAAAAAATTGTCGAAAATTTTGCAGGGGCCGACGAACGGATTTCCGGTTGCGTTTAACGTAATGCTCCGGAGCTTCGGCGGGCCACCTGGAGAGGCGGCCCCTACAAGGTTGTACGGTGGTTTTTCGGACATTCGCAACCGGCCAACCATAGGGGCCGATGACCGCATCGGCCCGTGTATCAAATTCCCAGAAATCTTTCGTCAGACGCCGTAGGGGCCGCCTCTCTTGGCGGCCCGTGTATTTCAATGGCGGCGAAGCCGCAACCTTTTTGATCGACGGTGCGTCGGGAATTCGTGGGCCGCCGAGGCGGCCCGTACGGCGATGATTGAAAACCCGGTGGTTGACCGGGACGGGCGGCCCCTACGGGCGAGTTTTCTCATCCCTGCACAATAAATAATCTGTAGTCACGCCAAGAATATCCGCGATTTGTACGAGGGTTTCCAGCGAAGGGCTTGTCGTATCGCTCTCATAATTGCGATAAGTCCGTATGGTCACATTGATTTTATCCGCCATCTGCTGGGCGGTAATGCCCTTCTCTTTTCGTACCGCGTTCAATCTTTTTCCGAGCATCTTGTACCTCTTTTATTGATCCGTCTCCCCGTCCCTGCATAAAAGATAATCCGTAGTCACGCCAAGGATATCAGCAATTTGTACAAGCTTATCCAACGTCGGTCTTGCCTTACCGTTTTCATAAAATCTGTACGCGCTGATGGTGATATCCAGCATATCCGCCATTTGCTGGGCGGTAAAGCCCTTTTCTTTACGCGCGCGATTCAGCCGTTTTCCAAGCATGGCGTACCTCCAAAATGTTGTTGACAGTATAGAAATTTTATACTATAATGCATCTTGTCCTCAAGTCAAATATCTCTATACTCAAATATTTCTATACTATATCATAGGAGGTATGTTTATGCCGCGCACATACGACGATGAATGGGTCAAAAAATGGCTGGACAAATGGCCGCCGGAGTGTTACAAGATGACGGTCTTTGAGGCCGCCGGCTTTCTGGGGTACGGGAAGGGCGTTTTGCACGCCCTGGCCGCCTGCTGCAACTACGGCTTCCGGCGGGGGCGGAATTTTGAGCGGAATAACGCTAAGCGGAAGCGCTTCGAGGGCGGTTGAACCGAAAAAACAGGTTTTCGCCGTCTCTCCCCTCATTTTGCAATTGATTTGCCGGTTCACTCATGATAGAATAAATAAAATGCAGACCATCACGAAAGGAATCGACGCGCATGAGCAACGAGGTACGCGCCCGGCGCCTCACCGGTGAGCGGGCGCTTTTTATGAGCCGGGATCTGAAAATCTTCGACACCATCTTTGACGACGGCGAATCGCCGCTGAAGGAGAGCCGGGGCATCGAGCTCCAAAACTGCATGTTCAAATGGAAATACCCCCTGTGGTACTGCCGGGATATCCGGGTCAGGGACTGCCAGTGGTTCGAGATGGCCCGGGCCGGGGTGTGGTACACGGACGACATGGAGGTGGATCGGGCCGTCATCGAGGCGCCCAAGAACTTCCGGCGCTGCCGGAGGCTCACCCTCCGGGACGTGGATATGCCCAACGCCGCCGAGACGCTGTGGCACTGCGACGGAGTGACCCTGGAGAACGTGTCGGTGAAGGGCGACTACTTTGGGATGAACAGCCGGAACGTGACGGCTGAAAATCTGCGTCTGGTGGGCAACTACTCCTTTGACGGCGGGAAAAACATCACGGTGACGGGCTCCCGCCTTCTCTCCAAGGACGCCTTCTGGAACGGGGAAAATATCCTGGTGCGGGACAGCTTCATCTCCGGCGAATACTTAGGCTGGAACGGGAAAAACCTCACCTTTGAAAACTGCACCATCGAGAGCCTCCAGGGCATGTGCTACATTGAAAACCTGACCATGCGCCGGTGCAAGCTCCTGAACACCACGCTGGCCTTTGAGTACTCCACCGTGGAGGCGGACATCGACGGGAGCGTGGATTCCGTCATCAACCCCACCTCCGGCACCATCCGGGCCGACGCTATCGGGGAGCTGATCATCGAAAAGGACAAGGTGGATCCGGGCAAGACCAGGATCCTCCTCCGGGACGGCAAGGTGAACGACTGATGTACGATTTTGACAATGTCCCCGGCCGCTTCGGCACCGGCTCCCTGAAATGGGACGAGTGCAAACCCGGGGAGCTGCCCCTCTGGGTGGCGGATATGGACTTCCCCGCCGCGCCGGAGATCCGCGCCGCCATTGAGGAGCGGGCCGCCCACGGGGTCTTCGGATACAACATCCTCCCCGACCGGTGGGCCGGGGCCTATATCCGCTGGTGGCGGGAGCGCCACGGCTTTGCCCTCGAGCCGGAGTGGCTCATCTTCTGCGCGGGCGTGGTGCCGGCTATCTCCACCTGCGTGCGCAAGCTCACCACCCCGGCGGAAAAGGTGATCGTGGAGACGCCCGTCTACAACATCTTCTTCAACTCTATCCTCAACAACGGCCGGGCGCCCCTGGAGGTTCCCCTGCGCCGGGACGGGGACGGGCGGTATTACCGGGATTTTGAGGCTCTGGAGCGGGCTATGGCCGATCCCCAGGCCTCCCTTATGATCCTCTGCAACCCCCACAACCCCGTGGGGCGGATCTGGCCCCGGGAGGAGCTGGCGCGCGTGGGCGAGCTGGCCAAAAAGCACGGCGTCACGGTGATCTCCGACGAGATCCACTGCGACCTGACCGACCCCGGCAGCGCGTACGTGCCCTTCGCCTCCGCCTCGGAGACGTGCCGGGAGGTTTCCGTCACCTGTCTGGCCCCCACCAAGGCCTTCAACATCGCCGGCATCCAGACAGCCGCCGTATCTGTCCCGGAGCCCCATCTCCGGCACCGGGTCTGGCGGGCCCTCAACACCGACGAGGTGGCGGAGCCCAACACCTTTGCCGTCCCCGCCGCCGTCGCCGCCTTTGAGAAGGGCGGCCCGTGGCTGGACGAGCTGCGGACGTATGTTTTCCAAAATAAGCGCTTCGCCCTGGAGACGCTGAGGGACGGCGCGCCGGAGATCTCCGTCACCCCCTCCGAGGCCACCTATCTGCTCTGGCTGGACTGCTCCCGGGTGACGGAGGACACGGACGCCCTCTGCCAGTTCATCCGCGCCAAAACCGGCCTCGTGCTGTCCCCCGGCGGCCAGTTCGGCGGCGACGGGCGGCGCTTCATCCGCCTCAACCTGGCCACCTCCCGGGCGCGGCTCACCGACGCCCTCGGCCGTTTCGTCCGGGGCGTTAAGCTGTGGGAGGAAAAATAGTGAAAAAATTAAGGCCGCCCATCGGGCGGCCTTACAGCTTGTCAAAAAACTTAAATCTGATATTTTTTCCGGCGACATGCGCGTCGGAAAAAATCCCTTTTGTCACGCAAGTGTGCCGCTTTGCGGTGCGCGCGGCGTGACAGCAGGGGGAAATTTCTGAATTTCGCAAAATTCAAAAATTTCCCCCGCACGTTCCCCTTGTCGGAAAAAGCCCGCCAGGGCTTTTTCGACAGTTTAAGGCCGCCCAACGGGCGGCCCCAGTCTGTCGACAAACACCGTCCCCATTTGAATTGGGGGCGGTGTAATTTTACGCTCATTTTACAAAAGCATTGGAA
>CANQBA010000119.1 GCA_947589545.1 uncultured Oscillospiraceae bacterium
ATGGTGGACATGATGTTGCGGGAGCGCATGGTCGCCTGGAGCTTGCCGAAGTCATCCGGGAGGGACACATTGCAAAACTCGTCCATCATAAGCCGCACCGGGACCGGCAAGGCCCCCTCATGGACCTTGTCCGCCTGGTAGTAGAGAGCCTGAAAGGCGCAAGTGTAGAGCATCCCCACCAGGTAGTTGAAGGTGCCGTCGTTGTCCGGGATGATGGCGAATACCGCCTGCTTGCGCTCCCCCATCATGCCCAGCTCCATATCGTCCCGATTCGTGATGCCGACGATCTCCGGCAGGATAAAGGCGGAGAGGCGCACGGCAGCGGAGATTAGGATACTCTTGGCCGTTTTGCCCGCCGCCTGCTTGAATATCTTGTACTCCCGGACGGCGATGTGGTCCGGGTCCTCGTCCTCCAGGGCCTCAAACAGCATATCCAGCGGGGATTGGAAGTCGTCGTTGTCCTCCCTGGCCCCGCCGTTTTCGATCATATACATGACCATCTCAAGGTTCTGCTCCTCCGGCGGTGCCTCATGCAAGAGATAGAGGATGAGGGCGGTGTCCAGCGCGATCTCGGACTTCTCCCAAAAGGGGTCGCTGTTGGAGGCGTTCTTGGGGGTGGTGTTCTTGATGAGGTTGTTGACCAGCTTCATGGCGTCCTTGTCGTCCCGGATGTACGGGAACGGGTTGAAGGAGTCGGAGTGAGACGGGTCGATGAGATCGAACACCTTGATGACGTAGCCCTTTTGAATGAGTAGCGGGGCCACGGCCCGGAGCATTTCGCCCTTGGGGTCGGTGACAAGAAAGCTGCAATTTGCCTGCATCTGATTCGGCTTGCAAAAAAATCTTGTCTTGCCCGCGCCGGAGCCGCCGATGACGATTTGCAGTAAGTTCCTGCGGTGCTTCTTCCCGTTGAGGCCCATGCGGATGTTTTGGGTGAGGATGGTGTTCTTCATGGGGTCAGGGTCCCGGTACTTGGCGTTGAGCTGACGGACGTTGCCCCATTTGGCGGAGCCGTGTTCCTCGCCGGGACGGCGGTTCTCCCTTGCGGAGAGGAACAGCGCCACGGCGCAGCCGTAGAGGACGAGGGCGATGAGCATGAATTTCAGTGTGTGGGGTGTCCATCGTATGAAAAAGGGCCGCTCCAGCAGAGAGCTGAAACGGCCCATCAGGTCAAAGAGCGTCATGCCGTCCTCATACCCCGTGGCCGCCAGGGCGCCGAGCCAGAGGACGGGCACAACAAGCAGCAGCCACGGCAGGACGCCGCCGCTCTCCTGTCGTCTCATAAATGCCTCCCTTCCTGGGGCTGCCCACTATGGACGGCCCCGAAATGCGTCTCAATTTGAGACTTATTTCGACGGTGGCTCAATACCCGGTCCTGGGGAGCGTGACGGGCTTGCCGTACACCGTTGTCACCCAGCGGGTCACGGCCTGAATCCACCTATCGTTGTAGATGCCGCCCACGTCGGCCACGTTGACGAAGCTGGAGCCGGCTGTCAGGGTGGATATGGCGGTGCAGTAGAGCATGGGTGCCTCCACCTGGGCAAAACCCGCCGGGGCCTGTCCGAACACGAACATGATCTCCGTCACGCGCTCATTGGTGCCCAGCCCCAGGGCCGCGGCGCTGGCGGCCAGGGTGTAGTTTTTGCTTGTGCTGAGGCTGTCGGCCAGGGTGCGGTAGGTACTCTCATTGTTGACCTTGTAGACGATCTTGTAGGTTCCGGGCCGGTTGTAGGTGCCGGTCACGATCTTATCCAGCCTCACCTCGGCGGGGAGGGTGTCGCGCCAGTAGAAGCTGGAAAGGCTCACCGTGGAGCTGTTGGCGATGTTGGAGAACACATAGCGCACGGGCTGGCCCGCCATCGTCTCCTTGGGGCCGGTCTTTTCGATGGATACACCCGTCCCCACGCTCTCATCCAGCACCTCAAAGGTGACGATTTGGCCCTCATGCTCCAGATAGGCGTTCAGTACAGTGGGATTGACGGAGTAGTTGGCCGGGGCGGACACCTCCCTCACCGTGTACCGGCCCAGGGGCAGGAGCTTGGAGGCGGCCCGTCCGTTGCGGCCTGTCCGCACGGTGTCCACCACGTTCCCGGCCTTGTCGTAGATCTCAAAGACAGCGCCCTCCAGAAGCGTCCCGGCGGGCAGGCCGTTGGTGGAGTTGTAATCCGCGGACTTCTTCACGATTTGGATCTGTCCCCGCACGGCGGTGTTCTTCCACACGATCTCCGTGGTGGAGCCGTATTCGATGTAGACGGTTTTCAGCTGCGTGTCCAGAATGTACCCCTCCGGGGCCTCGATCTCCCGGATGTAGTACCGCCCGTCAGAAAGTCCCTCGTCCAGATAGACATACCCGCTTTGGTCGCTCACCAGCTGCTTGATGGGGTTATGGTTGCCGTCGTACAGCAGGAACACGGCCCCGTAAAGTCCCCTGCCGTTCTCGGCGTCCACCTTGCGGAGGAGGATGTTGGACACTCTGCGGTTCGCAAGCTCCAGAGTGGCGGTCTGGCCGTCCTTCACCTCGATGTGCTGGGGCGTATCATCCAGCTTGTAGCCCGCTGCGGCGGACAGCTCCGTGACGGTGTACCACCCGCTTGTGAGGTCCGGGAGCTGGACCACGCCGTTCCTGTCCGTGGTGTACTCGCCGACGATCTCCCCGTTCATGCGCCGAACCTCCAGCTTCACGCCGGGGATGCGCTCGCCCGTCTCGGCATCCACCTTGTAGATGACAAGCCCGCCGGTGGGGGTGTTATAGAATGTGAGGGTCTGGGTGTCATCGGGGTTGACCACCACGACCTGTGGCATGGCGTCCAGCACATAGCCGGGGATGGTGGCCGTCTCGGTCACAACGTAGGTGTCCGGGACGAGGCCGGTGATGATGATCTGTCCGTTCTCGTCGGTGTAGTAGAGGCCGTTTGAGGTCACTTTTCCGCCGTCATTGCCCACAAAATGCCCGTCGGAGGTGGTGACGGTGAAGGTCACGCCCTTCAACGGCGCTCCCGTCACGCTGTCCCTTTTCTCGATGATGAGGGAGCCCTTGGGCTGGTTGCGGAACTCCAGTGTCACGACCTTCCCCGGCTTCACCACGGCGGTTTGCGGGGTGTCGTCGAGAAGGTAGCCATCCTTGGCCCGTGTCTCCTTGACCACAACAGTGGAGCCGGGATCAAGGCCCTCAATGAGGACGCTCCCGGCGCTGTCGGTGGTGAAGTACCCGTTGCCGGTGCCGATGACAGCGCCGGTGCCGTCCGTGACAAAGAACTGCACATCGGACAGCGGCTCACGGGTCACGGCGTCGATCTTCTTGATGAGGATGCCGCCCTTGGGGACATTGCCGAAGTAGACCTGCACCACCGCCTGGGGCTCGCCGCTGAGATAGACGGTCTGGGGCGCGGTGTCGATGACGTGGCCGCTGTCGCTGGCAAGCTCCTCCACGATGTACGTTCCGGCCTGGAGCCCCGTGACGGTGACGGTTCCGTTGGCGCTGGTCTTGTAGGTGCCGATGACCGTTCCGCCCGTGCCGGAGGTGCCGGACAGATATTTTATCTGGAATACGGCCCCCTCCACGGCCTTCCCGGTTTCGGTGTCGTACTTGTAGATGACGATGGCGGACAGGGGCGTGTTCTCAAAGGTGACTTCCTTGCTCTCGCCGCCCTTCAGGTAGAACTCCAGTGTGGCCGGGTCTTTGATGGCGTACCCGGCGGGAGGCTCCAGCTCGGTCACTCTGTACCAGCCGTCCCGGAGGGCGTAGAGCTTGAACTGGCCGTTTTCGTCGGTGTAATAGTCCCCCAGGTCGTTTATCTCGCCGGTGAAGGTGTTGCTGCTGGCGAAAACGACGTGGAACTTGGCCCCTTTGAGGGGGCTGCCAGTCACACTGTCAATCTTGTTGACCGTGAGGGTGGGCTTCTTGTGGTTCTCAAAATATACCGTGTGGTCCCGGTTGGCGTAGAGGGTCACGAGCTGAGAATCCGCGTCCAGCAGATACGGGGCAGGGACGGACTTCTCGGTGATTTCGTAGACGCCGGGCAGTAGGTTTTCCAGGGTGGCCTTTCCGTCTGCATCGGTCTTGACCTCATCTACGCCGTGACCGTCAGCCGCCCGGACCTCAAAGACGGTTCCGGGGACGGGTTCGCCGGTGTCGGCGTCGCGCTTGATGATGACGAGGTTGGGCTTCTGGGCGTTGGAGACGACGAGCTGCGCCTGCCTGCCGGGGACAAGCTCAACGTGGTATTCAAGGGGATTGCGGACATATCCCTCCGGGGCGGTCATCTCCAGCACAGAGTAAATGCCCGGCTCCAGGTCATCAATGACGATCTCGCCGTTGATGTCCGTGATGCGGTCGAATAGCGATAGGTAAGCATTTGAGGTTATCGCCAGCTTTTCCCCCGCTTCACACCGTGCATGCGGCTTTCACCGCAC
>CANQBA010000120.1 GCA_947589545.1 uncultured Oscillospiraceae bacterium
GCGTGAACGTCAAAGAGAATGCCGCCCTCCACCGCGATTTGCGAAAGCATAAGCTGATATGTAACGTCGCCGGAGGCAATCTGGCAGGAATCAAGATAGCCCCATCGGGGCAGGTTAATCTCACCGAACTCGTCTGATATGAAGTGCTCTCTGGAGGACCAAACCAGCCGGCAGAACTGATTCAGCCGTTCCTTCGACGGGAACCCCCGAAGCCACCGGCCCACCGCCTCCGCCGGGTCCTCCCGCTCCCCGCCCTCCATGCCAAAGAGAGCGTCGATGGTCACGCCCAGCTGCCTCGACAGGACCGGCAGCAGCTCCACATCCGGCGTACCGCCCTTTTCCCATTTGCTCACGGCCTGGGCGGATACGCCCACCATGTTTCCTAACTGTTCTTGCGTAAGTCCGCGCTCTTTTCGTAGAGCGGCGATCCGCTCGCTCAGTTCATTTGTCATGCAAAGCACCGTCCTTTCTGCTTTCTGGTTGAATTATACAAAAAACTGCGGTTGAATACAATGGAGGCGCTTTTGCGCATTTTCAACCGATAGTTGAACCTTTTAACTTGCGTTGTATTCTGTAATGCCGTGTTTTCTCTCACTTCCTGATAAATATAGATACAGCCACGTTGCACGATCATGTGTAGAACGATCCCGCCGAAATACACCGGCGGGATCGTTGACAGATACGGGCTATGAAATAACATCTTTTGTTTTGATTGCAAACCACGCCTCGGAACGACTCCCGGTAATTTGGCCATTCCTATCAGAACCGCATCTGACGCACTTTCTCATAACCGACGCCTCCAATTATTGTTCTTATTTTGCACTCCCAATTCCCTTTTGTGTTCCCGGAGTATCGGGCCCACGGCTGAGGTTTGCAACGCCCTGACAAACGGGAATTTATTAGTCCCGCTTATCCTTTCACCCGTATTTTCGACAGGAAAAAGCCAATAACGGCCCCCAACATATTCAGGATAATATCGTCTATATCAAAGCTTCCCCTTAACGTTAATACTTGAATTGTTTCAACAGACAGCAGAATCCCAAGGGAGAACAGGACAAACATCCCAAACCGCCTGAATCTCTCAAATAGCCGCGGGGTACAAAAACCATAAGGCATAAACATAATGACATTCCCAAAAAGATTGATAACGGAATGACGTATCATATACCTGTCGGTTCCCTCCATGAGATAGAATACGTTCCTGCGAATTGATCGAAACGGAACGAGATTGATACGTATTTCCATTTCTTACCAGTGCGGATACCCAATATCAAATCTTCTCCTTACAAAAAGTATGAAGAACAGGGCTATACAGTATACTCCAAACAGACCCCAAAGAAATTTACTCTTGTTGCTTTTCATGTCGTGTCTCCCATAGGGTGGCATCAAGTATCCAGTTCACAGAAATATAATGTATTCGTATCGGTATCATATAGCCCTAAAGTAAAGTTGAATGAATCCCTATGTAAAATATCTGCCGTCGCATCATTTTGCCTGTCGATTAGCAAATAATATCCGTTCTGGATTTCCGGGACAATCGGATGTCCCTCATTATCATTCAACATAGGCCCAATGTGCGTTGCCCCATCGGACAAACCGTAAACCAACGTCTGAACTGTATCATTAAGGGGAAATTCATTCCACGCCGAAGAGCTTTTGATTTCTTTCAGAATGGTATCATCGTCAAAACGATATGTGATGCAGGTTGTTCCATCTCCATGAAAGCCGCCGTGGGTATCGTAATTTGATATTTCTTCTCCCTTTGATACGTCAAGCCCCAACGCCTTTACGGCTTCGCCGCTCTTTGTGCCGCAGGCCGTCAGGACAGATAGTAAAGGAATTAAAATCAATAACGACGTTATGACTTTTTTCATAAGGAAATCTCCTTTTTCAACGCCAATTTGCCAAACAGTCGCCCACCCGAAATTCAATATTATATACCGCCCAAATGTGAAGAAATCTACTGTCCGCTGAGACGGTTAATGAAATGTTTACAAAAATTTTTCCCCTCCATGCTTTTGGCTGGGAACACAAAGTCGAATTGGGACATTTTGCATAAGGAATACATCATTATAAGGGTTTTTTTCCTATTTCAAGATAGGCGTCATATCCGCGGCCGTATTTTGCGGGCCCGCCCCCGCTGTCTCGGTGAAGAGCAGGGCCGCGTAGGTAATGTTTTGATCGTCGGTAAGCTCCAGAAGGACGCTGACCGTCTCCCCCTCCCGGCTCTCTGGCACCTCCGGCACAAGCTCGCGGACAAAGAGGCTCCGGCCCGTATAGGCCGTCAGCTTTCCCGGGGCGGAAACGCTTACGCCGCCCTCCTGCCGGGAAACAGTGTACTTATCCGGCATATCAAATTCCTTAAACCAATCCGCGTCCTGGCTCATATCCAGAGGTGTCCGCGTCCACTCCACTCCGTTGACAAAGGTCACCAGCTCCGCCGAGACGATTGTCCGCGCGGCGTCGGCGTTGACGGCCAGGAGCCCCGCCGCACCTTCCGCGGCGGAATCGACGTACCACGCCGCGTGGAAGTCCCCGGCCAGATCCGAAAGCCTCGCGTAGAACGTCCCCAGCTCCTCTCTCACCGCCGAATCCCCCTCCGTGAGGACGGCGGCCAGGGTAAACTCACCATCCAGGGGGTCCGGCGCCGTCACCTGTGAGCTTGCCGCCGCCTGATCCTGCCTCCCCGCGAAAAAAGCCTCCAGAGGAATCTCCCGGGCGGATTGGGGAATCCGAATCTCGGCCGCAAAACCGGTTCCCTGGCGGACGGCTTCCGTCCGGAGCTCACGCCCCTCCTCATCCGTCACGATGAAGTCCAGGCGCACCCCCTCCGCCACGGATTTGGGCTGGGCAAAGAGCCGGACAGTCAGCTCCCGGCTCTCCGGGTCGAAGGCCAGCGTCTCGCAGCCGCAATCAGAGAAGAGGGAATTTTGCTCCACCAGGATCCCCGCGATGGTTCCCCGCATGGAGGCGATGCTCTCGTTCAGGGAGTTTTGCGTGAAGATGATCAGGCTGTTCAGATTCGACATCTGCCTCTTCAGATCCGCCATCCGGCCGCCAAACACCACAGCCACCACCACGATGGCCGCCGCGGCGGCCCCCAGGATCCACCAAAGGATCTTTCTCTGCTTCTTTGCTCGAAGCTCGGCACTCTTTTGCTGTTCGCCCAGCTCGCGCAAAAGCCCCTCCAGCTCCCCTGTGTCGAACGCGGCGGCGGGGGTCTTCGGGGAGGGCTCCGCCGGAATCGCCTGGCTCTCCACACCCAGCAGCTCCCCGATGGACATTTGGTAAAACTCGGACAAAGCCATCAGCTTGTCCAGCTCCGGCACCGAGATCCCGTTCTCCCATTTTCCCACGGCCTGCCGGGACACGCCGATCCTGTCCGCCAGCTCCTCCTGGGAAAGGCCCGCCTTCCGGCGCAGCTCAAACAGCCGTTCGTTCAGCTTCATGGTCATCACCTCGCCTCTATGATAACGAAAAAGCCCGCGTCCGGCAACCAATTTGGCCTGCCAATCCGGCAACCGGCGGTTGCGCGCGGAAAAATCATGCGGAAAACGGCCGGGTGGCCGCCTTTATAACAGCAAAAACGGGACTTGTCAAAACAAGTCCCGTTTGGCAGGGGTTGAAGGGATCGAACCCTCGGCCTACGGTTTTGGAGACCGCCGCTCTACCAGCTGAGCTAAACCCCTATATTCAATCATGTAAATCTTCCGCCCCGAGGCAGAGCCGGTTCCGCGATGACGAGGTGGTGGGCCTTCGGGGACTCGAACCCAGGACCGACCGGTTATGAGCCGGTTGCTCTAACCAACTGAGCTAAAGGCCCACAGCGCGTCAAAAGGAAAGCCGCCGCCTTATGGCAGCGGCTTTGCCGTTGGCGCCTCCTGTAGGACTCGAACCTACGACACCGCGGTTAACAGCCGCGTGCTCTACCGACTGAGCTAAGGAGGCAAATGATGAAACCCGCGTGAAGCGGGTCCCATCGTATGTTGGCGTCTTCCTATCTTTCCGGGCCGTCACCAGCCAAGTATTGTCGGCGCAAGTGAGCTTAACTTCTGTGTTCGGAATGGGAACAGGTGGACCCTCACCGCAATCAACACCAACTGCTTTTCAAGGCTTGCGCCCTGAGAACTGAACAAATGGAAGTAGAAGAGGCGAAGCGGAGCTTGCCATTCTTTTAAGGTCAAGCCCTCGGGTTATTAGTACCGATCAGCTGAACACATTACTGTGCTTACACCTTCGGCCTATATACGG
>CANQBA010000121.1 GCA_947589545.1 uncultured Oscillospiraceae bacterium
TGATACTTTAGGTGCGAGATCGGGTCAAACATAATTTGGCACATCATTCGCACCAAAACGGCATACGGCAATATGCCCGTTTTTAGCAAAAACTCCCGAATTTGTTTTGCCGGGCACTTTTGGGAAAATATTATACGGCGAACTGCACAAAACGTTTTTATATGCAATTGTAAAAATGTGCAGATTTGCCGTCGCTCCCTTCATTGGGAGCGCGGATTGAAATAAATTCCATGTCTCCAACAACATCATCTATCATGTCGCTCCCTTCATTGGGAGCGCGGATTGAAATTTTTTTCGCCGCTGAAAGCGCTTCCTTTTTTTCAGTCGCTCCCTTCATTGGGAGCGCGGATTGAAATATATGATATAGTTTCAAGCCGTCACATCAGGTTGTCGCTCCCTTCATTGGGAGCGCGGATTGAAATGCTGACATACCGTATTCCTGTAATAGCTCGTCTGGTCGCTCCCTTCATTGGGAGCGCGGATTGAAATAAAAAGCAAAGAAAAAGGCAAGCAAGAAAATCAAAGTCGCTCCCTTCATTGGGAGCGCGGATTGAAATGCCCCTGCTTTCTCGCACGGCTTGTGGCGTGTCAAGTCGCTCCCTTCATTGGGAGCGCGGATTGAAATTGTGCAGTTAATGCCGTTGACAAAAACCTCAATAAAGTCGCTCCCTTCATTGGGAGCGCGGATTGAAATGTCTATGGTAGCGCCCTTTACATCTTCAACCTTGTCGCTCCCTTCATTGGGAGCGCGGATTGAAATGACAATCTGCGACAAATGGAATAAACTGTAAATGTCGCTCCCTTCATTGGGAGCGCGGATTGAAATTCTGCATAGCTCGTAAATGCAAGCTTTCCGTCGCGGTCGCTCCCTTCATTGGGAGCGCGGATTGAAATCTCAAAGCGTACAAGTAAATACGGCTCACCGTTCGTCGCTCCCTTCATTGGGAGCGCGGATTGAAATGCTTGAAATATGACGGCTAAGTGCCATAGCGAATAGTCGCTCCCTTCATTGGGAGCGCGGATTGAAATTGTCACCGATAGTCGGATCTCAGACGAGCTCTGGTCGCTCCCTTCATTGGGAGCGCGGATTGAAATATAACGGCCGCTATGCCTGCCGCTACCGCACTTGTCGCTCCCTTCATTGGGAGCGCGGATTGAAATCCTATCACATCGAGGCGATTTTTTAAAAAGCTGCGTCGCTCCCTTCATTGGGAGCGCGGATTGAAATATTGCTGCTCTTGTTTGTATTTATTTTGTTTTTAGTCGCTCCCTTCATTGGGAGCGCGGATTGAAATATGACCCCTATGGCTATGGATTTTACGCTGCTTAGTCGCTCCCTTCATTGGGAGCGCGGATTGAAATTTTTGTAAGTCCGTCATCTTCTTTTGTGAAGAAGTCGCTCCCTTCATTGGGAGCGCGGATTGAAATTGCAAACGTAAAACCGTTTCTGCGCCATAAGCAGCGTCGCTCCCTTCATTGGGAGCGCGGATTGAAATAGACTTGTAACTTTCAAAAGCTTCGTGCTCTTTTGTCGCTCCCTTCATTGGGAGCGCGGATTGAAATTTCGCTTGCGCGGCTCCCCTCCACTGTACAATGCGTCGCTCCCTTCATTGGGAGCGCGGATTGAAATGCCAACAAATTGCAGATGGGCTAACTCAATCACTCGTCGCTCCCTTCATTGGGAGCGCGGATTGAAATTGTGACTTGCATTTCCAGCTTATCGCATTTAAGGTCGCTCCCTTCATTGGGAGCGCGGATTGAAATGCCGCCGACTATAAACGGCTTATCAATGTCCACTGTCGCTCCCTTCATTGGGAGCGCGGATTGAAATATTTACAGTTTATACCATTTGTCGACGATTGTCGGTCGCTCCCTTCATTGGGAGCGCGGATTGAAATAGACCTGTAAAAGCAGACGAGATTGATTGCAGAGGTCGCTCCCTTCATTGGGAGCGCGGATTGAAATGCCATAGCGTGTTCTTCACGCGTTCGGGCATCGCTGTCGCTCCCTTCATTGGGAGCGCGGATTGAAATGGTGACTTGCATTTCCAGCTTATCACATTTCAAATGTCGCTCCCTTCATTGGGAGCGCGGATTGAAATTCGACCGCCTGACCGTCTAGCATTGCGTGTTCGTGTCGCTCCCTTCATTGGGAGCGCGGATTGAAATCTCACCTTGCCGCCTTATGTAATGCGTGTATCCGCTGTCGCTCCCTTCATTGGGAGCGCGGATTGAAATAGCGTATTTAAGTATGTTATCAGATGGAATACGGTCGCTCCCTTCATTGGGAGCGCGGATTGAAATGATAATATTCAACACGATACCGCACTTGAAGAGTACGTCGCTCCCTTCATTGGGAGCGCGGATTGAAATGTCTTGCTTACCACTTGACATCTCGGGGTCTTTTGTCGCTCCCTTCATTGGGAGCGCGGATTGAAATATAATGACATCACTTGTGGAACGCAGCCCGACCTCGTCGCTCCCTTCATTGGGAGCGCGGATTGAAATAGCGTGGTGCGACAATCGGCGGCAATGCAAAGATAGTCGCTCCCTTCATTGGGAGCGCGGATTGAAATATCTTCGCTTGGGGCTGGGGCGGTAACGGCTTCGGTCGCTCCTTTCATTGGGAGCGCGGATTGAAATATTCAATCACCTCCCTTGCTTGTCATAACGTTGGCTGTCGCTCCTTTCATTGGGAGCGCGGATTGAAATTGTTGGGGGCTTGCCGCTCCCCTTACTGTAATTACGTCGCTCCTTTCATTGGGAGCGCGGATTGAAATTGCTATACAATAGACCGCCGATACATAGCAACAGGTCGCTCCTTTCATTGGGAGCGCGGATTGAAATACGTCATTGTATGCAGTTTGCTGCCTGTTTTCGGAGTCGCTCCTTTCATTGGGAGCGCGGATTGAAATTTTTGTTTGTATTGACATACATTCAAATGTATGGTCGCTCCTTTCATTGGGAGCGCGGATTGAAATAGATCCAGAAGCCCGGAGAAATCATCATAGGCAACGTCGCTCCTTTCATTGGGAGCGCGGATTGAAATAATTGCAACATTTCAAATATTTCTCAAATGCTTAAAGTCGCTCCTTTCATTGGGAGCGCGGATTGAAATTCTCGGCGGGACGACTACCGTCGAGAGGGTAGGAAGTCGCTCCTTTCATTGGGAGCGCGGATTGAAATACAATCGCTCCCGAATAGTCGCCATTAAGGAATGGTCGCTCCTTTCATTGGGAGCGCGGATTGAAATGCTACGCAATACGCACCTAGCTACGCCTATGCCGGTCGCTCCTTTCATTGGGAGCGCGGATTGAAATACCCACAATAAGGCGGTCTACATTCGCATGCGCGGTCGCTCCTTTCATTGGGAGCGCGGATTGAAATATCACTTGCTTTACGCTTCTGTAATTCGTCAAACGTCGCTCCTTTCATTGGGAGCGCGGATTGAAATGTTGATAGTAGCCGCGTCAGGTGATTTACTCGCGTCGCTCCTTTCATTGGGAGCGCGGATTGAAATGGTTTAATCTCCGTCAGTTTCTTTTTGACCAGTTGTCGCTCCTTTCATTGGGAGCGCGGATTGAAATAATTTGTGCAAAATGCGGAGAAAAATTTGAAATCGTCGCTCCTTTCATTGGGAGCGCGGATTGAAATATACTCGGCAAATGGGTTCTTGCAGAGGGTCTTGTCGCTCCTTTCATTGGGAGCGCGGATTGAAATGTTTCCGCTGTCCCACGTATCCCAGTAATTTCCGTCGCTCCTTTCATTGGGAGCGCGGATTGAAATGTGAACCCGCTTGACATAGCGGACTACCTTGCAAGTCGCTCCCTTCATTGGGAGCGCGGATTGAAATTTTGTTAGTAAGTATTTTTTCTCATATGGAAAAAGTCGCTCCCTTCATTGGGAGCGCGGATTGAAATATTTAATATAAAGGGTTAGAAATTTCCATCCAAAGTCGCTCCCTTCATTGGGAGCGCGGATTGAAATTCTGAATACGGTCTACAAACATACGGAAAAACGGGTCGCTCCCTTCATTGGGAGCGCGGATTGAAATCATATTTGATACCCCGGCAACTGTAAAGTCGCTTGGTCGCTCCCTTCATTGGGAGCGCGGATTGAAATAACGGCTAATTGAGAAAAAATCTCAATTAGGTGTAGTCGCTCCCTTCATTGGGAGCGCGGATTGAAATCATATTTGATACCCCGGCAACTGTAAAGTCGCTTGGTCGCTCCC
>CANQBA010000122.1 GCA_947589545.1 uncultured Oscillospiraceae bacterium
ACTGAATTGTAGTGCGATATTCATATCCAGCTGTATTCAGTATGACAAAGATACAATTTTGAAAGCAATTTACAACAAAGAGCCGAGATACTATTTTGACTACCAGCTGTATTCAGTATGACAAAGATACAATTTTGAAAGCAATTTACAACGATTTCGTGGATAGGTATTCCGGTCAGGAGGCTGTATTCAGTATGACAAAGATACAATTTTGAAAGCAATTTACAACTCCATAGATTGTCGTGTTTCATGGTATTATGCTGTATTCAGTATGACAAAGATACAATTTTGAAAGCAATTTACAACTCTAACAAAAAATAATTGTTTATGGCACAGCTGTATTCAGTATGACAAAGATACAATTTTGAAAGCAATTTACAACTCCATAGATTGTCGTGTTTCATGGTATTATGCTGTATTCAGTATGACAAAGATACAATTTTGAAAGCAATTTACAACTCTAACAAAAAATAATTGTTTATGGCACAGCTGTATTCAGTATGACAAAGATACAATTTTGAAAGCAATTTACAACCAGCTAAGGCTGGAGAGCTTTTGCCGGTTTGCTGTATTCAGTATGACAAAGATACAATTTTGAAAGCAATTTACAACCCACAACTTTAAAAGATTGGGTGGCTCCTTGCTGTATTCAGTATGACAAAGATACAATTTTGAAAGCAATTTACAACTATCGCTCCATTTCATCGACAATTTGTTGGCTGTATTCAGTATGACAAAGATACAATTTTGAAAGCAATTTACAACTAGATGCATTGTTTTATGATATATTTCACGGCTGTATTCAGTATGACAAAGATACAATTTTGAAAGCAATTTACAACCTGTACGTATCAAACAGAATAACGTGTCTTGCTGTATTCAGTATGACAAAGATACAATTTTGAAAGCAATTTACAACTAATCCTATGCTTGACTCGATAGGTTTGGAGCTGTATTCAGTATGACAAAGATACAATTTTGAAAGCAATTTACAACTATTGCTCCATTTCATCGACAATTTGTTGGCTGTATTCAGTATGACAAAGATACAATTTTGAAAGCAATTTACAACTTATGATGAGAATTACTTTAAAAGTGAAAGGCTGTATTCAGTATGACAAAGATACAATTTTGAAAGCAATTTACAACGTAAGCCAACAAAGGGAATATATTCAATGAGCTGTATTCAGTATGACAAAGATACAATTTTGAAAGCAATTTACAACCCGAACATGTGCAAAGTGACACACCATGTGCTGTATTCAGTATGACAAAGATACAATTTTGAAAGCAATTTACAACCAACCCGATGCTTGACTCGATAGGTTTGGGCTGTATTCAGTATGACAAAGATACAATTTTGAAAGCAATTTACAACACACAGGAGTTCATGGAAAAAAGAACTCCCGCTGTATTCAGTATGACAAAGATACAATTTTGAAAGCAATTTACAACTGTCTGCATATGGAGTTATACACTTTGCCGCTGTATTCAGTATGACAAAGATACAATTTTGAAAGCAATTTACAACTCCACTCATCATCAAATACGGATTCAAACGCTGTATTCAGTATGACAAAGATACAATTTTGAAAGCAATTTACAACTATCCGCGAAGACTTGTCTTAGAAAACGAAGCTGTATTCAGTATGACAAAGATACAATTTTGAAAGCAATTTACAACTCTATTTGGCTTTTTAATTCATTGTATAATGCTGTATTCAGTATGACAAAGATACAATTTTGAAAGCAATTTACAACCCTGAGGCTTATAGATTTAGGACGATGTTGGCTGTATTCAGTATGACAAAGATACAATTTTGAAAGCAATTTACAACTACCGGTATTGATGCTTATATAAAAGCTAAGCTGTATTCAGTATGACAAAGATACAATTTTGAAAGCAATTTACAACTTGTCTGCGTATGGAGTTATACACTTTGCGCTGTATTCAGTATGACAAAGATACAATTTTGAAAGCAATTTACAACTTTCTGCCTTCATTGGAGTTATGCACTTTGGCTGTATTCAGTATGACAAAGATACAATTTTGAAAGCAATTTACAACACGGATTACGTTTGTTTGTAACACTACCAAGCTGTATTCAGTATGACAAAGATACAATTTTGAAAGCAATTTACAACCGTTTTTCATATTGCGCCCTCCCACCCGGTGCTGTATTCAGTATGACAAAGATACAATTTTGAAAGCAATTTACAACACACAAAGAGCGGCGCGCGGCGCGCGACGGCTGTATTCAGTATGACAAAGATACAATTTTGAAAGCAATTTACAACATTTGCCGTTGCAATGTCCGCAACCTTTTGCTGTATTCAGTATGACAAAGATACAATTTTGAAAGCAATTTACAACAGCTCCCGTTCAACGTGGTGGCAAGTTCTTGCTGTATTCAGTATGACAAAGATACAATTTTGAAAGCAATTTACAACGTCTACGGCGACCACATAGCCAATACTGCTGCTGTATTCAGTATGACAAAGATACAATTTTGAAAGCAATTTACAACGTTGTACCCCTCGGGACCCTCGACTTTATGCTGTATTCAGTATGACAAAGATACAATTTTGAAAGCAATTTACAACCTTCTTCGAAATTTAATGTTTTCATTTTAGCTGTATTCAGTATGACAAAGATACAATTTTGAAAGCAATTTACAACTGCGCGAAAGCGGCATCACGCACGTGTTGGGCTGTATTCAGTATGACAAAGATACAATTTTGAAAGCAATTTACAACAAAAGACAAAGGCATACGTTTCTCCATGCGCTGTATTCAGTATGACAAAGATACAATTTTGAAAGCAATTTACAACACTTCTGCGCAATCGGCTATGTCTATTGTGCTGTATTCAGTATGACAAAGATACAATTTTGAAAGCAATTTACAACGAGGAGCAAAAGAAACTCTTGATTCGTTATGCTGTATTCAGTATGACAAAGATACAATTTTGAAAGCAATTTACAACAACTTCGTGCGCTACTCCGTTCGCTTCTTTGCTGTATTCAGTATGACAAAGATACAATTTTGAAAGCAATTTACAACCACGGGAGTTCAAGGTAAACAGAATTCCCCGCTGTATTCAGTATGACAAAGATACAATTTTGAAAGCAATTTACAACGAGGAGCAAAAGAAACTCTTGATTCGTTATGCTGTATTCAGTATGACAAAGATACAATTTTGAAAGCAATTTACAACTGCCCAGCATGATATAATCCTTCCTGAGTGCTGTATTCAGTATGACAAAGATACAATTTTGAAAGCAATTTACAACTAAGCCGGCACACACGCTCAATGGCGAGGTGCTGTATTCAGTATGACAAAGATACAATTTTGAAAGCAATTTACAACAAGCTCGCGCGCAACATCAATAGCCATGTTGCTGTATTCAGTATGACAAAGATACAATTTTGAAAGCAATTTACAACTAGGCGAGATAGTAACTGTATTTATCTCGTGCTGTATTCAGTATGACAAAGATACAATTTTGAAAGCAATTTACAACAATTACGATAAGGAAGTCACCCGGCAATAAGCTGTATTCAGTATGACAAAGATACAATTTTGAAAGCAATTTACAACATAATTTAATGATAAATACATTTATATCTGCTGTATTCAGTATGACAAAGATACAATTTTGAAAGCAATTTACAACGCCGTAATTTCTTACGAATCTTGCGTTTTGCTGTATTCAGTATGACAAAGATACAATTTTGAAAGCAATTTACAACGCACCCTTTTGTTTTTGCTCCCATACTTTGCTGTATTCAGTATGACAAAGATACAATTTTGAAAGCAATTTACAACCGAATTTTGCGCTTTAATTCGAGGGTAAAAGCTGTATTCAGTATGACAAAGATACAATTTTGAAAGCAATTTACAACGGCGAAATGTTACATCTACTACAACAGTATGCTGTATTCAGTATGACAAAGATACAATTTTGAAAGCAATTTACAACAAAATAGTAGTATTCCATTAGAGTATAGATTTCTACAAAGTTAGCTAAAATCCTTGATTAGAAGGGGTACTTTCAGAATTTTTTAGTAATTTTGCGGTTGAAAATAGAGCCGGTAGAGTCAACCAGCAAGTGCAACATTACAAAAAAAGATTGAAGAAACACTCTTTTGGGGAGTTAAAGTTGAGT
>CANQBA010000123.1 GCA_947589545.1 uncultured Oscillospiraceae bacterium
CTGCTGGTTTTTCCGGAGTGAATGACAGATAACACTTACAAAATTCCTGTCAAATCTTATTATACGAGGAGGGTTTACTATGAGAAAAGATGAACTTCTTGACGCCCTGAACGACATCAGCGGTGACTATATCCGTTCGGCGGAGGAAAAGCTCGCGGGTTCCGGGGAGGTCAGACCCAAAAGGCATCTTCGCCGCGCCCTGACGGCCCTGGCCGCGGCGGCACTGGCCCTGACCACCTTCACCGTGGCGCTGGCGGCCAGCCCGGAGCTTCGGGAGGCGGTGCTGACTTTTTTCCGCATAACGGAGAGGGAACAGGTGCCGGAGCCGAGCCGCCCGGAGGACGGAAGCCGTGACCCGACCGTCTCCAGCTGTGAGATTGGGGGCGCGGTCAAGGCCGTCTATGTGCGCCTGGGGGAGGGTCGTTTTCTGCGTCGCGGCGGCCTTCTGTATAAGCTGGAGGCCGGCGAAACCGCAAAGATTGTAAGGCCCGTGGAATACTGGGCACTGAGCGCCGATGGGATCAGCCGGGCGGATATCCGACCAAACCGGCGGTATGTTTCCGTGACCTGGCGGAGCGAGATTTTTGCGACGGACTTTGACTGGTTTGCCTGGGAAGGGGAAGTCGTGGCGGATCCCATCTCCGGCACCGAACCGTCCCGGGACGGTGATACAGAGCCCCGCATGGACGTGAGCGCCATTCCCGGCCGTACGGACAAGCTTCTGCTGACGCTTCATTCTCGGACGGACGGGAGCGTGTGGTATATGCTCTATGACCTGGAAACAGGCCGGACAGAGGATTTCCTGGCGGATACCGGCGCACTCGTCCTCGCCTCGGAGAGAGGGCTGACTGACGTCGTATGGAACAGCGGGATGACCGCCGCCGTACTCACCGCCGGCCAGGGAGAAGAGAGAACAATGTGGATTCTGGAGGTTGGTGACGGGGCGCTTACAGAACTTTCCGTTCTCACCGGCGTGAGGGCCAGCGGGGTCTTCTTCGCGGATGACCGGACGCTGCTGCTTTACAGCTGGGACGAACCGTTTGAGAGTCCCGGCCCCGGTACGGTGACCTTCTGGGCATATGATCTGGACAGCGGTGTTTTGAGGCAGACCCTGAAGCGCACCGCATGCCTTGATGACAGCGAACGCGTTTTCCCACCCCACGGCGTCATCGCCGGCTTCGGCAATGGGCTGAAGTGGTGCGTTCTCGTGGAGGAGGACGGCTCCGCCAGATTGCGCGACCTGAAAGACGGACGGGAAATTCCCATTGAAAACTTTACCTTTGCCCGCGGCGGGGATATACTGCCCAGTCCCGATGGCAGCCGCCTCCTTTACTATGTGCGGGATCTTGAGCAAAAGCCAAAGCTCCAGTGGGCGGAGTTGGGCGTTATTGACATCGAGAAGGGCGTCTTCATTGCCTTTGACCGGGACGTGCCCGCCACGGCGCAGGAGGGGATCTTCTGGCTCAACGATACCTGCGTGGGCGTGGAGAACAGTGCCGTGGAGGAAGGTGACATTTCCGACCCCGGCGGGTATTATTTCTATGATTTTGGGGCGGTAGAATAACAACCATACGACTTGTGGGAAAATCCACAATAGTAATTAAGGACGGCATTGCCTTTGCAGTACCGTCCTTTTTGCGCATAATAAGAAAAACTGTGTAGAGAAGCGCGGTTAGTCTCTTTACTGCCGGACGCTGAAATGGCCCCGCTCATCGGTCATATCGTGCAGCTTTATTTCCTTTTCATGGACATATCTTTTGATCCACAAAAGCACCAGATCCCGGTACCTGAACAATCTGTCCCCCGAAGGATCCCCGTATAACCGGGCAAGCTCGACCGCCGGCGGGATCGTGGCGTAAAACGCGTCGTCCAGCGTCTCTAATTCGCCGATCATTTCCTCGGCGGACATCTTATTGTACCGTTCAAAATGATCCGGCGTAAGCGACAGCGTGAGATGACGTTTCTCCGGCTCGGGAAATTCGTTTTCCGCAAGCCACAGGGCCTCGCTTTGAATTTTGACCTTGGGCATACGCGCCCGCACCAAGGCCGGAAGCCCCTCCAACGTGGCTTTTCTCAGCCGTTTCTCCTCCAAAAACCGGCCGCGCCCCTTCGCGTGAGGCAGATAAAGGCTTATGCTGTCGGTCTTATAAGCCGAGAGAATGTTCAAAAGGCTCTGGAGCTGTCCCGCGTTGTCCTCGGTGATGGGGGCGCTGATGTTGACGGGGAGCCGCGCCCTGTTCGCGGCTTTGAGCATTTCCGTCAGAAGACGAAAATCCCCCGGCCTGCCGGCAAAGGCATCGTGGTATTCCGGGTGCCCGTAAAAGGTCAGGTCTATCAGCTCCACGCCGGAGCTTTTGATCCGCTCCATAAGCCCCTTGATCTCGTCATACGGTCTTTCCCGAAAGCCGTTCATCTGCAAAAACCGTCCGCCGGGCGACCCGATCTCCTGACAGAAGGCGATGTGATCGAAAAGCCGGGGCGTATCCATGCAAAAACCGATGTAGTAGACAAACTCCACCGGCGATTCCGCCGCGATCCGCCGCGCAAGATCCTTTCCCCGTTCATATCCCGCGCCGATGGTATGGCCGTCATATTCCAAAAGACAGTGCCCGCACCGGCAGGCGCAGGGAACGCAAAGGTTTTCCATGCTGAATGAGGCGGTTTTCATAACCATCCCTCCTCGTATAATAAGATTTGACAGGAATTTTGTAAGTGTTATCTGTCATTCACTCCGGAAAACCGGCAGGCAAAGGGATGCCCGTGGTACAATGGCTGTAGGACAGCAGGGACAAGTTCTTATTCCTCCCGTTGCGCCGCAAGGCGGCTTCATGCAAAGTCAGTCCCCCTGGACCGGAAGTAAGCTGCAAACTCATTAGCTGTTTGCCGGAAGCAAGACCGCCCTTTCAGCAGTGAGGGCTTTCGCATCGGCTCGCTCCGGAATGATTCTAATACGCGAGGTTGTTGACGCTCCGGTTACCATGGGTATCCCTTTGCCTGCCAGTCCTTAAATCCCGCTGAGGGGAGGTGAAAATTATGAATCCACTTTACGTTGGCATTGATGTGGGAAGCAGAAACAACGTGGCATACCTCATGAGACCGGACGGCAGCAAGTATGGCAGCTTCTCTTTACAAAACAACCGGGGCGGTGCTAAACTGCTGACAGAGAAGATCGTGTCGGCGATGGGGGCTATGGGGCTCCGCGATGTGGTCATCGGCATGGAATCCACCTCGGTCTACGGAGACAGCCTGGTATACGCGCTCCGGGAGGATGGTCGACTGGGCCAGTTCCGGAGAAAGCTCCATGTCCTCAATCCCAAGCAGGTCAGAAAGTTCAAGGAAGCCTACCCGGATCTGCCCAAGAACGACTTTGTGGACGCCTTCGTCATCGCCGACCATCTCCGATTCGGAAGGATCGGGAAGGAGGTCTACATGGACGACTACCGCTACAAAGCGCTCCAGACACTGACCAGGGCCAGATTCTACGCGGTCCAGAATCTCACTCGGGAGAAACAGCGCTTCGCCAACTACTTATTCCTTAAGTGCTCCGGCATCGCCCAGGCCAGCGACATTCCGAATACCAGCGCCACCACACTGTCCCTTATGGAGCACTTCGAAACCGCCGACGACCTGGCTAACGCGGATTTGGAAGAGCTTGTTTCGTTTGTCTCCGAAGCCGGACGCGGCCGGTTTGCTGACCCGGAGGCCACTGCCAAGACCATTCAAGCCGCCGCCAAAGGCTCCTACCGGCTGCCCAAGACGGTAAACGATTCGGTGAACCAGGCCATGTCCGTCTCCATCGCCGCCATGCGCGCCCTGGAGAGCCAGATCAAAACGCTGGACAAGGCCATCGAACAGCAGTTCGAGATCATCCCTAACACGTTGACCTCCATTCCCGGCATCGGTAAGGTCTACTCCGCCGGCATCATCGCCGAGATCGGCGACATCAACCGATTTCAGTCCCAGGCATCTGTCGCCAAGTACGCCGGCCTTGTCTGGACCCAGCACCAGTCCGGTGAATTTGAGGCCCAGCACACCCAGCTCATCAAGTCCGGCAACCGTTTCCTCCGCTACTACCTGCTGGAAGCCGCCAACTCCGTGAGAAGATGCGACTCCGAGTTTCGGCGCTACTACGACCTCAAGTTCAAGGAGGT
>CANQBA010000124.1 GCA_947589545.1 uncultured Oscillospiraceae bacterium
GCTAGATTTGTCGCTCATCTCAACAGAGCTGCGCGACTTTTTATCGTTCCAATTCAGATCTGCCTGTGAATAGGGAACGGCAGGCCGGATTTCGTAAAGGTCGGCGTGGATGGCGTTTGCCAAGTCTTTTGCAACGCCGGCGGTCGTTCCGCTTGCAGAAAAATATGCTACTAAAATCTTGCTCATAATCCATTCTCCCTTATTTCATTTTCTTTTCCCAGCCGCGAATCACATTCAGGTTCATCTCATCGGCGACATTCTCCAGCGCCTTGATCTCATCGGCAGTAAGTTCCACAGCCGCCGCCTTTGCAGCATCCTCGACCTGTGCGACCTTTGTTACGCCAATAATAGGAAGAGCACCCTTCGCGATCGCCCATGCCACCGGAATTTGTGCGACATTGACCCCATGGGAATCGGCAATGTCTTTCATCACTGCTACGATTTTTTCGATCTGCGGAAGTATCGGATTGTAAGTTCTTCCTCTGTCTGAATCCGCAGGAAGCGGGTGCTTTGTATCATATTTACCGGAAAGAGCACCCTGCTCCAGAACCATGTACGCAAAGAATGTGATGCCGTTTTCCTTACAGTAATCAAGTATTCCCGAATCCTCCGATGAACGGTTCAAAATACTGAAATGATTCTGTATCGCGGAAATTTTCAGTCCCTCTTTTTCGAGAATGGCAGCGGCTTCTTTGATCTCGGCAAGGTTGTGATTTGAAAGTCCGATGTGTCCAATCTTTCCGCTTTTAGCAAGAGGAATCAGCTCTGTTACCCACTTTGGAGCGCCGACCGGGTTGTGAATCCAGTAGAAGTCCATGTAGTCGGTTCCAAGCAGCTCGGCGCTGGTGTTGAACATTTCGACAACAGCATTTTTCGCACCTGGATCTGCGCACTGCGGGGTAAACTTGGCAGAAATATAATAGCTGTCTCTCGGTACAGTGCGCAGAAATCCGCCCAGCGTTTTCTCCGATGTACCCATGCCGTAAACAAAAGCGGTATCCCAAAGATTCAGACCTGAATTCATGGCAGCATCAAAGATCGGGCGAAGATCGTTTGCGCTCAGTGTTCCTCCAAAGGTTCCGTCGTTTCCCCAAGCCCATGCGCCAAGCGCTATTTGGGGAATTTTTTTGTTGGTGTTATTCATTGTGATATCCTCCTTAAAAATCATTTAATTTGACTGTATATTGTTTTCATCAAGCCAGTCCGCAATATCCTGCGGAAGATCATCATCGCCCGAATAATGCACCGAAAGCGGTTCACCCATGACTGCATTTGGAGCGAGTTTTGCAATAGCTGTAAGGCTCTGACCGAAACGACCACCGCCGTGTGAGCAGAACGGAATGATCGTTTTGCCGGAAAAATCATACTCCTCCAAAAAAGAGGCAATCGGCATGGGGATGGATGCCCACCAGTTGGGATAGCCGAGAATTACAGTGTCGTACTGTTCAAAATTTTTGACAGTATTCTTTATTTCCGGTCGCGCCTGAATATTCTGGTCGTGCTGAGCCTGATCAAGAACCGTATTGTAATCAGTAGAATAGGGGTGAACAAGTTCTATCTCGAAAATGTCAGCACCGGTCTGCGACTGTATCTCCTGAGCTATGCCTTTCGTGTTGCCGCCCCACGAGAAAAACGCTATCAACACTTTGCCGCCGCTGTCTGTCTTGCCGCTTGTATCTTTACTTACAACATTTCCGCTGCCGTTCGCTGCGTTTCTTACAAGACGTATGCCGAGGTTAAAACTGCCCTTATCTTCGGGCAAGGCGGCACGGTAAGCAGACCGCATATTCTTCGCAAAATCGTTCCAGCCGCCGCCGCGGTATACACGCCGTGTTCCCGTTTCGGGACCTGTAGGGTCGGTGACATTTGCGCTGTCGTATTCGCCGTAATAATCCCATACCCATTCGCTGACGTTGCCGTGCATATTGTAAAGACCGTAACCGTTTGGCGAAAAGCTGTCTACCGCAACAGTAGTCTGACGGTATTCACCGGGCTTTGTAGTCAGGTTATCCTGAGAAAAATAGTTGTCCTCTATCTCGTAAGGATAATGACCGTAATAATTCGACTCTTCGGGACTTATGGAAGTTTCGGTATTGAAAGGCGAAGTCGTTTTGGCGCGGCAGGCATATTCCCATTCCGCCTCGGTAGGCAGGCGGTATCCGTTCGCGCTTCTGTTCCATGTGACGTTCTCACCGTCAATGGTATACACGGACGTGAGGTTCTCTTTTTCGCTGAGCGCATTGCAATACGCCACCGCATCAAGCCACGAAACGTTTTCAACGGGCAGGTCGTCACCGTCAAAATTTGAGGGATCACTGCCCATTACCGCCGCGTAGTCGCTTTGTTTTACTTCATACGGGCTTATATAAAAGTCGCTGACTGTAACCGTATGCTGTGTTTCGTCAGCAGAACGCCACGGCTCATCTTCGGGACTTCCCATTTCAAAGCTGCCGCCCTCTATCAGCACAAAGCCGTCATCTGCCGTAACAACAGGCTGCTGAGGTTTTGAAGAACTTGACGTATTTTGAGATGTGGTGTTTTGCCACGGCGAAGTTTTCGGCGGCATATTCAGTTTTACTGCAACAAGCGCAAAAACGAGCACGGGAATTGCAAATGCAGCCGCTTTCCAGCAATAGCCTTTTGTGTTCTTTTGCGGACGTTTTATAGCTTTCAGCAGCTTGTTTACATAATGAGCAACAAAAGCAAAAAGAATTATCATTGCTGCTGTTTCGGCAAAATAAACTGCTGTCGGTTTTGTTTCGTCGAACATTACAAAATGCGTTTGCAAAAACAGATAATGCGGTATCTGCTGTATTACAAAAGCGTAAACGCCGTATGCCGAAAAGATAACGGCTATTGTGCGAAGTGTCCACGCTCTTGCGATATTCTTTTCGGAAAGGTGAAACAGTTTTCTGCCTGCCGACATAAGCATTTGCATATGCAACCCCAAGTGCGCGGACATCAGTATAAGCCCCCAGTATGAGGCGAACAGGTGAAGCTGCCTTGCCATTATCATATTGCCGCTGATGTACAAAAATCTGAACACAAATCCCGACATCATTATTCCGCTGACACACAAAGTCAGCATATCCAGCAACAGCAGAAGGTCAATTGCAGTACCAAATGCGCGCGACGGTGTATAGCTGCCCTTGAAAAAGCCTTTCCACCATTTGAAATTCAGAACGTGGTGCGCTATGAACAGAACAGTCATAGCCGTACCGAGCCACTCGTGTATCTCCTGCCCTATAATTATTTCAGCCATTAAAAGCGGCAGAAGAATTATCATGGCAATGTCAATAATGCGTTTTACAGCCTGCTTCATCTTATTTTACACCCAAACCGTTTGCCCACGCGAGTATATCTTCCTGCGATGCAGATGCAGAAAAACGCTCGCCTTCAAGCCATGTCGCGCCGCTCGCGGCTGAGCGCAAAGCCTGATCGCTGCTGCCAAAGCCGCTGCTTGCAGAGGTACAGAACGCCGCCAGAGTCTTGCCCGAAAAATCATAGCTTTCAATGAACGTACTCATAATTCGCGGAGCCTCGCCCCACCATATGGGATAGCCGATAAGCACTACGTCATACTGCGCCATGTTCTCTACCGTTCCCGAAATTGCAGGGCGTGCCGAGGGATCGTTCATTTCAACAGATGAACGGCTGCCGCTGTCGTTATAGTCAAGATCTTCATCGGTATACGGCTGCTCGGGTGTTATCTCGTAAATATCCGCACCAAGACCTTCGGCGAGTTTTTGCGCCACGCCCTCGGTATTGTTTGTCGCAGAGAAATACGCCACAAGTATTTTGCCGCCCTCGGAAGAATTGTTATCTTCGACTGATGTATCATCATTTGCCGTGTCGGATACTGCGGCGGACTGCTCGTCTTTATTCTCTGTTTGCGAAGTATTTTGTGCGTTATCAGCGACTTGTGCCGAAGAAGCGCTGCTGTTTGAACAAGCTGCAAAAGATAGTGCCATAGCGGCTGTTAAAAAAATCGTCAGTAGTTTTTTCATATTAAGACCTCCCGAAAAAATTTATTTGAAAGACAGACATTTCCCTATAACATCGCCCGTTTTAAGATACTGATAGGTAGGAAATTCAAAAAGCACGGGCTTTAATTTGCCATAGTCTAT
>CANQBA010000125.1 GCA_947589545.1 uncultured Oscillospiraceae bacterium
TGCCCCGCCTCCGGGGGGAGGCCGTTGGCCTTGGCCCACCGCCTGTTGCCGTCACAAATGATTGCAAGATGTCTCATGCCTCGTATACCTCCAGATATCCCGCCCGCCGGGTGCGCCAGGAGAAGTCCCGGCTCATCCCCGCGGCCCGTTTGGCCGCCAGCACCGCCTTGTCCCGGTACAGCGCAAAGGCCCGGTCTATGGCCTCCGGGAGGCCGTCTTGGATTATAACGGCCATCTCCGCGTCCATGTTGTCCCGGAGTCCCCCGGCCAGGGTGGTAATGGGTACTGTGCCAAACCGGGCGGCCTTCATCGCCGTGAGGCCGCACGGCTCATACGTCGCCGGGTTGAGCAAAAAATCCGCCCCGGCCAGCAGGCCCACGCCCTGCACGGGGTTGGCCCACTTTGTTGCCCAGATCACCCCGTCATCCCTCGTCAGGGACGCCAGACGCCCCTCCAGGGCGGGGTCTCCGCACCCGGCGAATAAAGTGACGCCCCCGGTGTCCCGTATCATGTGGACGGCCTCCAGGGCCTCACAGACGCCCTTCTCAGCGGTGAGCCGCGCCATAAAGAGAAATACGCACGGGTCGCCCTGGATGCCGTAGTCCCGCAGGAGCCGCCGCTTGCAGACGGCCTTACCGGCGAGATTATCCGCGGAGTACGCCGCGTCGATCATAAGGCCCCGCTCCGGAGCGTAGGCCGCCGTCAGGATGCCGTTGGTCACGCCCCGTATGGGCGTGCGGTAATGGGCCGTCAGCTCCTGGGCATGGGCGTGTGAGACGCTGCACACGGCATCCCAGATCAGCACATCCGACGCCGGGGGCAGCTCCGGCCCCTCCACCGTCAGGACGCGCCAGCCGCAATGCTCCGGCCAGATATTGGGCGGGGCAAAGGAGTGCAGCACATCCGGCCCCAACTCCCCGACGATCTCCACCGCCCGCTGCGGCCAGCGGGATCGCTCGATGAGGACGTAATCCACGCCAAAGAGGCGGCAGCGCCGCACGCCGTTCACCCGCTCGGAGAGATTGTCCGCCACCCGGATGTACACGCTGTCCCCGTCCGGGCACACCACCGTCACCCGGTACTGGTCGCTCATCACGTTGGCTACACTGTCCGCCACCTCCCCCACGCCCGTCCGGGCCGTGCCGGACAGGAGGGATTCGGCGGTGAGGATGCAAAGCGTTTTCATTTTCGCCGCCTCCTTCGCTCCCGCTCCTGTACGGCCCGCATGGCCTCCAGGGCATCCGCAAGCTCGCTCTGCCGCGGCGTGGCCACGCACAGCCGCTGGTACCAGAGGCCCACCCGGACGGCTTCCCGGGAGATCAGGCCCCGGCTCTCCCGCCGCAGGGGCACCAGCTTGTCCCAGCAGCGCTCAATCACAAATTGGAGCGCGGAGGCGGCCAGGATCGCCGCCAGCATGTCCACCGCCACCCAGGGCGTGTGGATAAGGCTCGCCGCCGCGATCCCCGCGGCGTTTGTCCAAAATCCGCACACCGTACCGCAGGTGTCCAGCAGCACCGGCTCACTCATCGCCGCGCCCACGGACAGCACCCGCCCGTCCCGGAGGGCGTTTAAGACCTGATGCTCCGCCCCGTGCCAGCGCCGGCACTCCGGGAAGATGAGCTTTGCCAGGGCCGACAGCACCAAAAACGCCGCCAGCCGCAGGCCAAACTGCGCGGCGAAGGGCAGCCCGCCCAGGGGGAGGATCAGGGGCGCAAGCCGTATGATCAGCTCCTCCAGGCGCCAGGCTACACACCGGCCAAGGCGTCCGTACTCCATCATCGCCCCGGTCATCCACCGCTCCAGCCCTCCGCCGCCCGTCCCGGCGGCCCGGACGATGCACTTGCCGCCGGGCGTCCGCAGCGCCACGGCCCGGGCGTGCCGGCCCTCAAAGCCTATCCCGCAGGGGCAGGCCGCCCCGAACATATCCCAGGTGTCATAGATCATCTTGTCATCCCCCCATCATCTCCCGCAGCATCTCCGGCTCAATGCTGGCCAGCATATCCGCCGCCTGCTCCGCCGTGGCCTCCGCCAGGAGGCGCTGATTGGCCATCGTTTCCCCGCTGAGGAGTCCCCCGGCCCAGTAGTCCCGGCTCTCCGTCCACAGTCCGTAGCACTCCGCGGGTTCGTCCACCCGCTCCACGGCCACCAGCGCCGTTGTGGAGCCGTCCACCCGCCGCGCCCGGTCGCCGATCCGCCAATCCCGGAGCCACGCCCAGTAGCCCAAATCCACGTTGTAAAACCGGTGATCCGCGCTCTCGTCTATGACCGTGCCGTCATCAAAGGTGTACAGCGTGTGGTAGGGGTTGATCCGCCCCCGGGAGGTGGAGATCACCGCCGTGGCCTCGCCGCTCCCGGAGAGTACCTGGTCGCCAAAGTGCAGCTCCCGCAGGGGCCTGGTAGACCCGTCCGCCATCGTGATGGGCGTGTCGCCGGAAAGACACGGCGGGTAGGAGTCGATGATCTCCAGCCGCGCCGTGGCATCCCGGGATTGCTCGCTTATGAACATTACCGCCAGCCAGTCGCCCATTTGCAGCCGGGCCATACCGGTATTGATCTCGTATCTACCGTCCCGGACAGCGCCGTACCCCGCGCAATAGAGGTTGTAGCCCTCGTGGTTGTAGTGCAGCTCGCCGTCCTCGTCCTTCCAGACTCCGGTATACGAGATAAGCCGGGCGTAAAATTCCCCGTCCAGCTCAAGCCCCGTGTGACAGCACTCAGCGCACCCCTCGCCGTGGCAGTGCGGGCAAAGGTTGTCCGGGTCGCGGGTGACGGTGTTGTCCTGCTGCCAATAGGCGTTCCAGTCCTTGTCAATATCGGATATTCGCATGACGTCTACGCTGGCGGAGCGCAGGTTATTCTGAGACCACTCCAGCCCGAAGGAGTCGTTGAATTTACTTCCGTCAGACAGTGCCAGGGTCGCCGTCTTGTCGGATTTGAGGGTCAGTGTGAACCCATCCGTCTCGCCGCCTCCCAAGACAAGCTCCTGCGCCGTACCCGACGCCGTGAGGTACACGCTCTTGCTGGAGTTTTTGCCGGAGTTATAGGTGATGCGTATCCTGTACCGCCGTCCGGGTATCAGCTTTTTTGCGTATGTGGATAAGCTTTCTGCGGTGCTTGCCGTCATCTCGACGCTGGAGCCGCCCGCAAAGCTGTACGGTATCTGTGCGTAGAATGTGTTGAATTTCGGCTGTCCGAACCGCCACAGATACACCGTCCCCGCGTCCTCCGGGCACGTCCCCGTGACGCGGACATCGATCTCCGACCCGTTAAGCTCAACATCCGTGGTGTTCTCCACCTCCACGGGGATGAGCGCCAGCTTCTTCACGCCGCTGTCCAGCTCCTCCATGACCTCCGTATCCGGCTCATAGTCAAAGCCCTCGATGGTGATCTTGCAGTTGGCCAGCGCCGTCGCCGTGGGGTCGCGCAGGCAAAAGGCATATATCGTCTTCGGCCCGCCCACCAGCCAGTCCACGTCCACGCTCCAGTTGCCCGCCTCGTCCACCGTCACCGGCGCGTCCTTCCACTCGTTTTTGAGGAGATCCCCGGGGCGGTAGGCGTACTCGATATAGCCGCACGGCCCGGTGATATGTACCTTTTCCGTCACCGGGGACACCTTGCCGTACACCCGGTGTACCATGCCTTGGGCAAAGCTGCACTTGGCCATGACGATCCCGTAGGGCTTCTCCGTCACCCCGAAGGTGTACGTGGGCTCCTTGTGCCCGCCCTTCCCGTCAGCGACGTAAAAGCCAACGCCCTCCTTCTGCGTAAAGCCCTCCCCCGTCTCGTCCGGCAGGTTGTACCGCACCGTCAGCATCTTCCCCACGCCCACCAGCATCCGGGAGTAATCGTTATTGCGGATCATGTCTTGCTCACCACCATATCCTTCACCACCAGCACCACGTCCCCGGCCTTGTATTTGCCAAAGTCCACATTCCCCAGCGCCGGATTGTTGCCCACGTCCT
>CANQBA010000126.1 GCA_947589545.1 uncultured Oscillospiraceae bacterium
GCTCCCACCGCGGCGGCCACCTGGTCGTGGCTGACGGAGACGACCAGGCAATCCTGGAGGCCCGTCTTGCCCGGTACTGTTTTCCCGGCGGGCGTCCCGGTGGGGACAGGGCGGGAGAAAAGCGCCCGGTCTATCCCGGCGGCGGACAGTATTTCCTCCGACCAAGTAAGCGCGCTTATGTCAAAGGCCATGGTTCGCGTCGCCAGAGAGTAGTCGATCTGCGCTTTTCCGGTGAGGCTCCACACCACATAATCTTCAATTAAAAAGATGTGCCGTGCCTTTTCAAAAACCTCCGGGCGGAGCTTTTTCACCCACATAATCTTTGAAATGGAATACATCTCATGAGGCGCAAGGCCGGTGATTTGGGCGATCCTGTCCGCGCCAAGCATTTCCGTGAGCTCCGCGCACTCCTGCGCCCCTCTGGGGTCGGTGTAGAGCATAGCAGGTATGAGCGGCGTTCCTTTTTCGTCCGTCAGCACGCAGGTCTCCCCGAAGCTGGTAACGCCAATGCCGGCGATGTCCGGGTACCTGGCCGCCATCTCGCCGATGACGCCGTAGACCCCCTCCAGGATGGCCCCGGTGTCGATCTCGTGTCCGCCTAAATCCCGTCTCACGGGGTAGTCCCGGTAGGCCTTGTCCAGAGTGTTCCCGTTTTCATCGAACACCGTCAGCTTGCAGCCGGTGGTGCCGATGTCCAGTCCCGCGATCTTCATTCTTTATCCGCCTCCAAAAATGCCGCGTCCTCCCGGCTCAAAGGTGTCAGGGCCGCGAAGATGTTCTCCGGGAGCCTTGCGGGGTTTGTGGTGCTGACCAGGGCAAAAACATTCATGGGGCTTGAGAACACATACCGCATGGCCACCTGGGGTACGGTACAGTGATCGCGCTTTGCCAGGGTCTCCGCGTTTCGGAGCCTGCGCATATTCTCCGGGCACAGATAGCCCTTCTGTGCAGGCCCGTCCAACGTCTTTTTTGCCGCTTCCTCATCAAAGGATTTGAATCGTCCGCTGAAAAAGCCCCTGCCCAGGCTGGAATAGGCCAGGACGGGCATCCGCGTTTCGGCGTACCAGGCCCTGTCCTCCTCATGCTCCGGGCCTGAGACGGTGACACATCCGCCGCCCCATGGATCGGAGGCCTGGCGGGCAAGTCCAAAGTTGGGGCTGGAAACGGAAAATCCCTCCAGACCGTGGGCGGAGGCGTATTCATTCGCCTCCCGGATGCGCTCCACCGTCCAGTTGGAAACGCCGAACACCCGGATCTTTCCCTGCTTTTTGGCCTCATTCAGAGCGTCGATGAATTCCGATACCGGGGTGTTGGGGTCATCCCGATGGAGCAGGTAGATGTCGATATAGTCCGTCCCCAGTGTTTGCAGGCTCTTGGACAGCTCTGTCACGATCACCCCACGGTTGACCCGGACATTTCCCTTTCTGTCCACATTGCCGCATTTTGTAAGCAGGATCACCCGCTCCCGGTTATTTCTGGCCCGGATCCAGTTCCCCAGGCTTTTCTCCGCGCTGCCGTAGCCTCTCGCGCAGTCGAAGGCGTTGATTCCGGCGGAGAGGGCCGCGTCTAGGATGGCGCCGGCGTCCTTCCCCATGAGCATGGGGAGAATGGCCGTGCCGAAGAAGATACGGGAGACAGGCTTGTCGATTCCCGCGATTTGCCCGTAAGGTGGGGCCGCGCTGTCCCCTGTTTCATAGGCGCGTATATTTCTCACATAGCCGGCGATGTATTTTTCATGATCCATACCGTGGATCCCTTTCCCCGCGGCGTACTCAATGCAGGCCACTCCGTCGAAGCCCTCAGAGACCAGCTTCTCCACAAAGGGACGCAGGGGCACGATCCCTGCCCCGGTGGGGACGGCGCGGATACGTTTCCCGTCCTGACATGCCTCGCCGGTGGGAAAATCGCCCCGAACCACGTCCTTCAGGTGGACCCGGCGGGTCCTGTCCTTCAGGGCATCATAGGCGGTGATGAGGTCGGTATCAGGCTCCGCCACCATAAAGTTGGCGGTATCAAAGACGAATCCAAGTCCGGGGACACCGTCCAGAATCGCGCGGCAGTCGGCAACGCCCGCCAGAGGCTTATGTCTCTGCGGGGTGTCCTCAAACAGCACCTCGATGTCCCGCTCCGCCGCCCGGTTCACCGCCATGGAGAACATCTCTATGGCGCGGGAGAGCATCTCCTCCCGCCGAAGCGCCCGACAGGCCGCCTCGTCCCCGTGCCCGGGAATGACCATCAGAGACCGGACGCCCATCTCACCGCACAAGTCCAGCGCCTCGGTGAGCTTTTCGGGAAATCGCTCCACGTCCTTATAGAAAGGCAGCGGCGCGATGATACATCCGCAGGTGATGCCGGACTCGTCAAACGCTTTTTTCAGGTTATTCACTCCGTAGAGCCGGACCTCGGAGGCCATCAAGTCCACCGTATCGATCCCGTTATCCTTGGCAAGACGGCACAGTTTGGGCCCATCCATCTGCCGTTTCAGCCGCTCCGTCAGAAACGAAAATGTCATCAGAGAGAGCTTCATCCGTCTATCTCCACCCATTCATAGCCCAGATACGTGGTGAAGGCTTCCTTGAGAATGTCCTTGACGTGGCCCTCGCAGATAGAGGTGTGGTGCTTAAAGCCGCCCCGAGCCAATTTGATAAGCTTATTCTGGAGGTCGGGGATCTCCGCCACGCCGCCGCAGCCGAAGAAGGTGTCCTCGATGGGGTCGTCGGTAAATTTGGCCTCAGAAGCATAGACGATGATTTTCCCGTCCTTCGTCTGGCAGTTGGAGATGGTGATGTCCATGGGCTTGATGCGCCCCTCGTTGCAGCCCCAGCCGGAGCCCGGATCGTTCTTGGCGAACATCTTGTGTTCGGTGACGGTGCCACGGCCCGCCATCAGGCTCTGGGCCACGGGGCCGCAGTGGAAGAGGATGACCTTGTTTTCATCGTCGCCGTAGTTGTTGTTCCAGTCGAGGACAGCCGTGGGGCCCTCTGTGGCCAGGCTCATGGCCCGCATGGTGATGGCGGAGCACATATCGATCTCGCAGGAGGCCGCGATGCCCCGGTCGTTGAGCTCCGAGAGCAGGACACAGGGGCAGACCCTGAGATACGTCTCCATCTCGTTCCAGCACCGCAGGGCCAGGGCGTCCAGATGATACTCGTCTATGTACTCGTCGATGACCACACTCACCTTCGCCAGGGTCAGGGCGTTGGCGGCGGGGACATGGGAGAAATCGGTGTAGTTTTTGAGGTGTTCAAGCTTCGCCTCCACAACAGGGTCGTCGTCCCGCTTCTCCCCCACCTTGGCAAAGAGCTCGCTAAGGTCGAAGGACTCCACGTTGATCCCCATCTTCTGCATAGCGATCTCGTCGAACCGCACAGTCTTGAAGGCGGTAGTCCTGGCGCCGATGCACCCTAAGTTGAACCGCTTCATCCCGTTCACCACCCGGCAGATAGCGGCGAAGTCCCGCAAATTTTCCCGGAATTTGGGGCTCAGCGGGTGCACCACATGGGGCTTTAAGATCGTAAAGGGCACGCCGTACTGGGTGAACACGTCGGTGACGGAGAATTTGCCGCAGTAGGCGTCCCGCCGGTGGGCAAAGTCCAGCTTGCCGATCTCGTCGGGGTATGCCTGCATCAAGATCGGTACGCCGGCGTCCTGGAGGGCGGTGATGGCGCCGTTCTCGTCGGCGAAGATGGGCATGGAGAAGATGACCCCGTCGTACTGTCCCCGGTGCTCCCGGAGCCACTTGGCGTACAGAAGCCCCTCGTCCCTTGTCTCCACGCCGCCGTAGCGTGTCAGCTCCTTGTCCATCATGATGTAGTCATAGCCCGCGTCCGTCACGGCCTTCACCATGTCGTCCCGGGCGCCATAGATGAGTTCCCCGGGCATAAAGCCCCGGTTGCAGAAGCACAGCGCAAATGTCATTTTTTTCATATC
>CANQBA010000127.1 GCA_947589545.1 uncultured Oscillospiraceae bacterium
CACTTAAAAAAGGTCGCTATGATTTTAAGCTCAGGCGATGCAAAGATGTACGACGGCGCAATGTTTTCCTATAAGGGCGATTTTTTGGACTATCTTGGGCTTGAAGATATGGGCGTCTATACGGCGCATGGGTCGGAAAATGGTTCTCTGGAAAAGCTGGATGAGATCAGAAGCTTCGGCGCATCGTTAAAATGATGAATAGCGGGAGAAAATATATGAAAAGGATCGTTTCCTGCATTTTCGCGGCTCTGATAGGCTGCTTTTGCCTTGCTTCCTGTGCGGAAAATAAGCCCGCTGAATCTTATCCGGACACGCAGGAAACGCTTGTTGCAAGCACTGCGGCCGGAACCTCCGAAGCTGAAATACCGACGTGGCCTGAGAGCCTTGAACCGACAGATACAAAGGGAGTGTCCACATTGCCTTACGACGGGATTTATCCGCAACATGAACCCTACGGAACCGGAATCGGCGCTATGCTGGGGCGCGTGGTCTGGGCCTGGGACCCGGACAGCGTGGAATGGGACGGAAACGGCTACTGGTGGGAGCTTGACCACTTCAATGAGAGCATTATCTTGAATATGGTCAATGACTCCATAGCCGCGCTCGGTGGGAAGGATACCGCCCAGGATGGCTGGGCGGCGCTGTTCACCGCGAATAACAGCGCCCGCGGCAGAGCTGGCGGGTATAAAGCGGACGAAAAAATAGTGATCAAGGCCAACATCAACGGCTCCGCCGTCTATGACGACGATACCTCCGGCAAGACGAAGATGAGCTACACCAACCCGGTACTACTGAAAGCTCTGCTCACTTCACTGGTAGAGGAAGCTGGCGTCGCGCCGGAGGACATCACTGTCTATGACGTGTCCCGGCTGTTCCCGGACTACATGGTGGAGATGTGTACCGAGGGAGAATTGAAAGGCGTCCGCTTTGTGGATCGAGATACCGGAGTGGCGGACGAGTCCGCCCCCATTGTCTGGTCACATTCTTTTAGCGGAAAGGTCAACTACCTTCCAACCTGTGTAACCGAAGCAACGTATGTCATCAATCTGGCCAATCTCAAAGGACACAGCTACGGGATCACGCTGTGCGGGAAAAATCACTTCGGTTCGTTTATCAACGGTAACACCATGCGCCCGCCGGAGGGTGCAAACCTTCACCAGTGGCTCACTCGAAACGAGATGGGCATTTACAGTCCGCTTGTTGACCTTATGGCAAATGCCGACCTTGGCGGTAAAACAGTACTGTATATGCTGGACGCATTGATCTGCGCCCCCAGCGAGGGGGCCTCCATCACCGGAAACAACTCCAGATGGCAGCAGGCACCCTTTAACGGGGATTACACATCAAGCGTGTTTGTCTCTCAGGATCCGGTTGCCATTGACAGTGTGGGCGCGGATTTCCTGATGAACGAACCGACAGTCACGGATAATAACGGAGCGCTGCGTGGCAATCCCACGGTAGAAAATTATCTGCATGAGGCTGGACTTGTCGGGAACGCAACCTCCGGCACAATCTACACGGATAGTCAGGGGCATACAGTCACGAACTTGGGCGTCCATGAGCATTGGTGCAGCTCCACGGAAAAGCTGTATAGCCGTAATCTCGGAAAAAGCGAAGGGATAGAGCTCATTCAAATTACAAGGTAATTGAACGCGACCCCGTTTTTATATTTTTTCTCGAAAACGGAGTCGCGTCTTTTTGAAAACGCTTGCGCGAGTACGAAAAATTGAAAACAGCAGAAATCAGGCAACAATCAAAACTCCCTATTTTCACAACCAAATTTTCGCGGCAAGCATGGTTTTTAGACAGCAGTTTCTCATAAGAATCACGTGCCCGCGTTACTACACATATTCAATTTTTTCTACATAATTTCAAAATCCCTTGCGTCGCAAGGCTTTCTCAAAAATAGGAGTTTTAACCACTTATTCCAAAACCCACCGGATTTCTTGAGAAAATCGGAAAATCCGGTACTTTTTTGGCTGGTTTAGTTGGCGCTGATGTTTTCCTGACTCACTTCTGACCCCAACGGGAATTTGGAGCGGAAAGAACCGGGTAGCACAAGGCCATGGGATTTTGCGTCCCACGGCCTTTTTTAGATAAGGCTGGGTAGATTTTGTTCATACGTTTGCCCTAATCAGCTTGCCCATCGTGGCGGCTGCTTCCTCTTGCATTTTTGTTGTGACGTGGGTGTAGGTGCGGAGGGTGAATCCGGTGTCGTAGTGACCGAGGATGCTGGACACGGTTTTGACGTCTACGCCGTTTTGGAGAGCCAAGGTTGCGAACGTATGTCTCAGGTTGTGCAGGCGTATGTGCGGGAGGCCGGCGGACTTGAGAATTTTGTTGTGGATGGCGGTCACTGAATCGGGGTAGTACATCCCCAGCGTCTTCGGGGAGGGGGACATGATCTCAAGCTCCGGGTGCTTGGCGTGTTCAGCCTTGAGGACATCTATCGTCTCCTGGGACAGGGAGATTCTGCGGATGGAGGTCTCTGTTTTCGGCCTTGTGACCTTCACCCCTCCGCCTTTGACCCCGACGGCCTGCTAGCAGACGTTCAGCGTCATTGACTGTTCATCGAGGTCGCTCCACAGCAGGGCAACCAGCTCACCTTTTCGGAGGCCCGTGGTCAGCTCCAGGAAGAACATTGCCAGTACGCCGCGCTTCTCTGCTTCCTTGAGGTAGGCGCTGATGTCCTCCGGGTGCAGGATGTGCATTTCCTTCTTCTCCGGCTTCGGAACGATGCAGTCCTCTGTTGAGTTTCGCAGGATCACCCGCTCCTTTACCGCTCGCCCAAGGCAGTTGTGGAGCATCATGTGGAGGCCACGGACGTAGCTGGCACTCATGCCCGCGTTGCCGTCGTTGGTTACCCTGATTCGCCCGCTGGCCTTGACTTCATTGTACATCTTTTGTATATCTCTGCCAGTCAGTTTCGTGAGCTTGATGTTCCCAATCCTCGTCACTACATGGTGCTCAATGTAGTCCTCGTAATATTCCTGTGTACTCTCTCGTATGTGCGGTTTGGAATAAGTCTCGTACCACGTCCTCACCCAGCCACCGACGGTATATTCCTCGGCCTTCTCGATGTCTACCTCCGCACACTCCCCGATGGCTTTCTTCAGCTTCTCCTTGACCTCCGCCTGGGTTCGGCCAAGCACGTTCTTTCGAATCGCCTTCCCGTTCTCGTCATGTCCAGCGACATACCGACCTTCCCATCGACCATCCGGTCGCTTTCGTATATTCCCCTCGCCGTTGGCTCTGCGTTTGCCCATGCTGTGTGCCTCCTTCCTGCCCTTCGGCAAACACACAACATACCATCCTCGTCGCCAAATAGCCAGAGGAAAATTGTGTACAAACGGATATTTTTTCGACATCAGTGGATCCGGGCTCCCGCCCGGAAAAGCATTTGGCGGGCACCGGGCTTGCCCGGTGTACAGACAAATGCGATGCTTGCCTCTCCCAACGGGAGAGTTTTCTTCTCTGTACGCATGACTGCGGATTTTTCCGTTGGAATTGCTGATAAATCCGTTCTAACCGACCGCCTAAAACGCGCCGCCACCTCAAAACCGACCGCGTAGCGAAACGTAGAAACGCCCCGCACTGCGGTGAAGTGTCCGGGGGCTGTGAAAAGTTGAGCTTATAGATGCTCTTTTTTCACAGCCCCCGGACACTTTGCGAAGAGGGGGGTATGTTTTTTTAATAAAATCACTTGACAGGCCGGCAAAAATGTGCGGCGCGCTTTCGCTTCTTTAAAGTATGGAGATGCGAAAGCGCGCCTTTGTAATTAGTGTTTGTCCACCGACACCTAATTGCAAAGGGGCCGTTTTTATGAAACCGAAAACCATCAGGAAACATCTCAAACAAATCATCGATGACCTATCCGCAAATCCCATGCT
>CANQBA010000128.1 GCA_947589545.1 uncultured Oscillospiraceae bacterium
GACTCCGAGTTTCGGCGCTACTACGACCTCAAGTTCAAGGAGGTCAACCAGTTCCAGCATAAACGCGCACTCGCTTTAACTGCCAGAAAACTGGTTCGGCTTGTCTTTCGACTGCTGAAGGACAACCGCCTGTATATCCCGCCGGAGGGCTGAGCATTCGCTCTCCCCTTTGACGCTGCCAGCCCTGTTTCAAAAATGCGCAGGGGCAGGGCTTTGGTTGGTGTTGCCTTTTTCCCTGGTTACTACTCTTGTGGGGTACTTCTTTCGCAAATTTTCTCTTATTGCATTCTTGACTTCACACCATTAGACTTTGAGTTTTTATATTATACTCGGTCAACTGCTATAACTGTGGCGACTCTCTCCGACAACGGCCTCGTCCGCGACGCCACATCAATGCGTCAGCACATCGACTCCAAGGCGTACCGTGAACGTCAACGCAAGCGCATCGCCATGGGCCACAAGCCCGACGACCATGAGGACGTTGTGGGATACTGTGTTCTGCCCGGTAAGCTCCGGGTAGAACACAGTCGCGTGTACCTTGACAAGTGAATCGATTTCAGCCATACACCGCCATCCCACGACGCGAACGTGGAAAGGATCGGTGTAAAGAAAAATGGAAAATCAAAAAGTATATTGCCTCTACCGCGTCTCCACGCTGGGACAGGTAGAGAAAGACGACATCCCCATGCAAAAACAGTGCTGCCGGGAGTTTGCGGAGCGCCAGGGCTGGACCATCCTCAAGGAATTCTCCGAAAAAGGCGTCTCCGGCTTTAAGAAATCCGCCAAGGATCGGGACGCCATTCAGGAGATCCAGCGTGACGCCGCCGAGGGAAAATTCGACATTCTCCTAGTCTACATGTTCGACCGCCTGGGCCGCCGGGACGATGAGACGCCCTTCGTGGTGGAGTGGTTCGTCCGCAACGGCGTCCGAGTGTGGAGCACCGTGGAGGGCGAACAGAGGTTCGACTCCCACGTGGACAAGCTGATGAACTACATCCGCTACTGGCAGGCCTCCGGCGAGAGCATCAAGACATCCATCCGCACAAAGACCCGCCTGGGGCAGATCGTGCAGGAGGGGCGGTTCCGGGGCGGCATCGTCCCCTACGACTACCGCATCGAGAAGCAGGGACGCGTCAACAAGCGGAACCACGAGGTCTATGAGATACTGATAAACGAGGAGGAGGCCGCCGTAGTGAAAACCATCTTTCAAAAGTACGTCTACGAGGGCTACGGCGCACAGCGCCTCAACCGCTGGCTCTACGCCCAGGGCATCCGCAACCGTAAGGGCACGAACTTCACAAACTCCACCATCATCAACATGCTCAAGAACATCACCTACGTCGGCATCCTGAAAAGCGGTGAAACGAAATCCGAGGTCTTCCCGGAGCTCCAAATCATCCCCGTTGAGCTGTGGGAACGCGCCCAGGAGATCATGGAAGCCCGCACCAAGCCGCATAACAGTGAAGTGCCCTTCAACTCCAAAAGCCGCGCCATGCTGTCCGGCCTTGTGTACTGCGGTCACTGCGGCAGCAAGCTGGTGTTGACCACCAGCGGCGGCTCACGGTACAAGCCCACGAAAGAGACAAGGCTGCGCTACACCTGCCACAACAAGATCCGCCACCCGCAGGACTGTGACGGTCAGACGGGCTACTCTCAGGAGAAGCTGGACGGCATCGTGGAAACGCTGCTCCGGGCGCTGTTCAGTAACATAAAGTCCGTGTCGGAAAAGGAGCTTGTATCCACCCAGCTTGAGCAGAAAACCGCGGAACAGCGTGGAACACTGTCCCTTCTAAAGACCCAAAAGGTCCAAAAGGAGAAGGAGCTGGACAGCTACAAAAGCGAGGTCTACAAAGCCATCCGTGGCGAGAGCTCTTGGGACAGCGGCCTTCTGAATGAGCTTATAGGCGACACAAGGACAAATCTCACGGAGCTTGAAGCGGAGATCACATCGGCGGAGCAGGCCCTTGCCGACACTGACCGCGCCGCCGCCGAGCTCCGGGCCCAATATGACCGGGTCCTCACTTGGGCGGAGCTTTTCGACAACAGCACCACCGAAGGCAAGAAGATGATCGCCTACCAGCTCATCCGTCAGGTACGGGTATACAGGAACTTCCGAATCGAGATAGACCTGAAGATGGACTTTGAACAATTCAAGGAGCTGTGGCATCGGGATGACAAAAAGATATTGGTAAACGTTTCTAAATAAAAAGTTCAGGAAAACCTCAAGAAAGGCTTTCCTGAACGGAAATGGTGGACCTGAAGGGACTCGAACCCTCGACCTCTCGGATGCGAACCGAACGCTCTACCGTTTGGGTTGGTTCTATTCCACCAAAAATGGATAGAAAAAAGACGAAAGATAAAGAAAAAATAAGCAAAAAAATGGGATAATGTTATTGTATCACATGGCGAATCTCACGTCAACCATTTTTCCGGGTGCTATCTACACCTCCTTGGGCGTGTAATTCGCTTGGCGTCCATTCTGTTCACACCCCACAACGGAAAAAGTAAGCTTATCGTCGAATTTCAGGCGGGATGTTCGCATCCTGCATCATATATAATTGAGCGTCCCGTACAATCGGGGCGCTTTTTCTTTGCCTTAAAGTCTAATGGTGTGAAGTCAAGAATGCAATAAGAGAAAATTTGCGAAAGAAGTACCCCACAAGAGTAGTAACCAGGAAAAAGGCAACACCAACCAAAGCCCTGCCCCTGCGCATTTTTGAAACAGGGCTGGCAGCGTCAAAGGGGAGAGTGAATGCTCAGCCCTCCGGCGGGATATACAGGCGGTTGTCCTTCAGCAGTCGAAAGACAAGCCGGATCAGTTTTCTGGCAGTTAAAGCGAGTGCGCGTTTATGCTGGAACTGGTTGACCTCTTTGAACTTGAGGTCGTAGTAGCGCCGGAATTCGGAGTCGCATCTTCTCACGGAGTTGGCGGCTTCCAGTAGATAGTAGCGGAGGAAACGGTTGCCGGACTTGATGAGCTGGGTGTGCTGGGCCTCAAATTCACCGGACTGGTGCTGGGTCCAGACAAGGCCGGCGTACTTGGCGACAGATGCCTGGGACTGAAATCGGTTGATGTCGCCGATCTCGGCGATGATGCCGGCGGAGTAGACCTTACCGATGCCGGGAATGGAGGTCAACGTGTTAGGGATGATCTCAAACTGCTGCTCGATGGCCTTGTCCAGCGTTTTGATCTGGCTCTCCAGGGCGCGCATGGCGGCGATGGAGACGGACATGGCCTGGTTTACCGAATCGTTTACCGTCTTGGGCAGACGGTAGGAGCCTTTGGCGGCGGCTTGAATAGCCTTGGCAGTGGCTTCCGGGTCAGCAAACCGGCCGCGTCCGGCTTCGGAGACAAACGAGGCAAGCTCTTCCAAATCCGCGTTAGCATGGAGCTTTCTCCGGAACTGGCCCAGTCGACCATCCTCCCGGAGCGCGTAGACCAGGCTGTCTCCGTAGACCGAGGTGGATTCCATGCCGATGACCACATCGCGGAGCCCCATAGCCCCCATCGCCGACACGATCTTCTCTGTCAGCAGTTTAGCACCGCCCCGGTTGTTTTGTAAAGAGAAGCTGCCATACTTGCTGCCGTCCGGTCTCATGAGGTATGCCACGTTGTTTCTGCTTCCCACATCAATGCCAACGTAAAGTGGATCCATAATTTTCACCTCCTCGCAGTGGGATTTCAGGATCAGCAGGCAAAGGGATACCCATGGTAACCGGAGCGTCAACAGCCTCGCGTATTAGAATCATTCCGGAGCGAGCCGATGCGAAAGCCCTCACTGCTGAAAGGGCGGTCTTGCTTCCGGCA
>CANQBA010000129.1 GCA_947589545.1 uncultured Oscillospiraceae bacterium
GAGGCCAAAGTTGTCAGCCGGGGCGCAGGCCGTTCCGCTGTCGCGGCTGCGGCATATATGAGCTGCTCAAAAATCCTTAACGACTACGACGGCGTTCAACACGACTTTACCCGCAAGCAGGGGCTTATCTGGCAGCAGATTTTTCTCTCGGAGTATGCTCCCGCTGAGTGGAAAGACCGCAGCATTTTATGGAACGCCGTGGAGGAAAACGAGAAAACCAAGGACAGCCGCCTTGCCCGCGAGTTTGTGGCGGCGCTGCCCGTTGAACTGAAAAAAGACGAGTGGATCACTCTGCTCACAGAGTTTATCCAGCGCAATTTTGTATCCGAAGGAATGTGCGCCGATGTGTGTATCCATGACACGGACGGTCACAATCCCCACGCCCACATCATGTTGACCGTGCGCCCGCTGGATGAAAAGGGCAAGTGGCAGTACAAGACCGAGAAGGAATATCTGTGTGTCAAAGGCGGTGAGGAACGGGGCTTCACCGCCGCCGAGTTTAAAGCTGCGCAGGCAGACGGTTGGGAGAAGCAGTATCAATACAAGATAGGTAAAAAGAAAGTGTATATGACACCCTCCGAAGCCGAGACGCACGGCTATGAGAGGGCAAACAAGTATCCCAAAAGCACGAAGTACGGCAGACAGAATCCCGTCGCCGCCCGTTGGAACAGTGAGGAGCAGCTTGTCCTCTGGCGGGAGGCATGGGCAAACGTGGTCAACCGGCATCTGGAGCTTGGCGGCGCTGAAGTCCGCGTCGATCATCGCAGTCATGCCGCCCGTGGTCTGGACGAGCAGCCCACCATCCATGAGGGCGTGGTTGCTCGCGCACTGGAGAAAAAGGGCGTCGTCTCTGATCGGTGCGAGATCAACCGTCAGATCCGGCGTGACAATGCTTTTCTGCGTGAGCTGAAAGCACAGATGAATAAGCTGGTGCAGGCGGTCAAAAACACTGTCCCGGCGCTGGCCGAAGCGATGGAGGCCCTGCGCGGGAAGCTGATTATTTTCCGCTATCAGGTGCTTCGCAGTCAGAGCGGCAAACGGCGTATCACAAACAATCTTGCCATTCTGCGTCCCGACTATGAGCGATATATCGGGATCGTTGGCAAGATCAAAGACAAGAATACGGAACGGAAAACGCTCCTTGCCGAAAAGAAGGCAACGCCGGTTTTGCAGATACGAAAGCATAAAGACCTGTCTGCCCGTATCGCGGAGCTGACCGAGGAATTGGAAGAACTGCGCTCCGAAAAGGCACGGCTTCTACAATCTCTGGATTATGCCGAGGATACAAATGAAGAAGCCATCCGCAAGGATATTTCCGCAATGGAGTCGATGCTTGAAAACCTGTCCCGGCAGGAGCAGAAATATGCTGCCGAGCTTGACAGCGCCCTCAAAGAATACGCCGGTCTGGAGGAACAGGGGGCGGAGGTTGATCCCGCTGAGCTGATGACCCAGCGCCTTGCCATACGCACAGAGAAGGAAAAGGACGCCGTTGCCCGTGTGAGGTCTGCCTACGGGGAGCAGTACCAGCCCCTTGTCATGTCAGATGCGAAACGGGATGTGGCGAAAATGCTCGGTGAGGAAACAGAGAGAAAGGCTGTCCGGGAGCAACTCAAAAAGAAGCAGCCTGAGCATAAAGCACCGCAGCCCAAAAAGCGGAAACGGGATGAGTGGGAAAGATAAAGCGTTGTGTGGGGGCATTTTTATGTGCTCCCGCCATAGTCATTTTTAAGAAAGAAAGGCAGTGGAAAAGCTCGTGCGTTTGTGCTATAATTGTAGGCGGTTGTGTAAGCTATTCGATTTACACATTATTTGAGAATTCTGGATGAGCGAGCAGTGAGGTTATGAATTATAAGATAGCAATTTGCGATGATTCAGAATCGGATCGGGAGAAAATTGCCGGCATGGTCCGCCGGTGGGCGGAGGCGTCGGGGAATAATGTCTTCATGTCGGTATTCCCGTCCTCGGAGAGCTTTCTCTTTCAATACGCCGAAGACAAAAATTACGACATCCTCCTGCTGGACGTGGAGATGCGGGAACTGTCCGGCATTGACCTTGCCAAGAGCGTAAGGGCGGAGCGGGGACGGGCGGAGATTGTGTTCATCACCTCCCACTTTGAGTTCATCGCCGAGGGGTACGAGGTGGACGCGCTGCACTACCTTGTCAAGCCGGTAGCGGAACAGAAGCTCTTTGAAGTGCTGGACCGCGCGGCGGAGAGACTGGCCGTGGAGCCGCCATCAGTGGTTGTCAACTGCGATGGCGGAACGGTGAAGCTGTTGGAGGCGGATATTCTCTATATAGAATCCTTCGCCCACTATATTGAAATTCACACCCGCACGGACGTATACAGACTCAAGGAGAGCATCACCGCCTTTGGGGAGCGGCTTTCCAGCGACTTTTTCCGCGCCCACCGCTCTTACATTGTCAACCTCAAGGCCGTGGAGCGCATTTCGCGGACAGGCGTTACGCTGACAGGCGGGGCTGAAATCCCCCTGGCCCGCGGGAAGTACGACGATGTGAACCGGGCGTTCATAGAGAGGAACTAATATGCTGAAACGGACATATTTGAAGCTCGTGGAGTACCAGACGGAGCAGTCCCGACGGCACCTTGAGGAGGTACGCAGCATCCACCGGGAAATGCGGGGCTACAAGCACGACTTCCACAACCACTTGCAGACGCTGAAAAGCTATCTGGACGCCGGGGACGTTAGGCGGGCGAAGGAATACCTCTCGGAGCTGGACGAACGGCTAATGAACGTGGATACCCTTCTCAAAACCGGCAATGTTTCCCTGGACGCCATACTCTCCGCAAAGCTGGCCCAGGCTAAAAACGAGAACATAACCGTTACAGTCAAGGCCAACGTGCCAGATGGGCTGACGGTCAGCGATTTGGAGCTCAGTATCGTCGTCGGCAATCTCCTGGACAACGCCATCGAGGCGTGCCGGACAGCCGGGGGCGAGCGCTTCATCCGCTTATTTCTTGGCATGAAGGGGAAGATGCTGTACTTCTCCATGCTCAACTCCGCCGGACCCAAGCTTCCGAAGACGGGGAGCCTCTTCAAAACCGCCAAGTCCGGCGCCCACGGCTTCGGACTCCGTCGGGCGGAGTCCATCATCCGGGAACACGGCGGCTGGGTCAAATTCAACAGCGAGGACAGGGCCTTCACCTCCGAATTTCTTGTCCCGGCATTGACTTGAATGGAATGTGATTTGCAATTCGTGCACGGACGGAGACGTTTCGTGCGCGAATTGACTTTTTTGGAGCGTAATGTGCTACGATGGGCGCGAAAGGGGTGAAGAACCTTGGAATATGAAAAGGACCCAAACAAGAAGCCCTACAAGTCGGCGTTCAGCAACGCCCTCTGGAGCTTCCGGCAGATGCTCCGAAGCGCCCCGGCGGCTCTGATCTTCCTGCTTTTACAGCTGCCGCTGGCGGTGTTCCTGGCCTGGAGCGAGGTGCGCCTGCCGGCGCTGGTGGTGGGTGAGGTGACGGCGGGGCGGAGCTTTGAAGATGCGGCGCTGGCCGTGGGGCTGATGCTGGGGTTGATGCTGGCGGCCACGGCGGGCCGGGACATTTTTGTCAGATTGGCAGATAACGTCCTGAATATCTACTGGAACATCATGGGCGCGGAGCTCTCCCACCGGTCCGTCCGGTGCTTCTATCAGACCTTTGAGCGCAAGGAGACCCGTGACATGTATGACCGGGCAACGCTTGCCACCCAGTCTTGGAACGGAGTACAGCCCCTGTGCGACACGCCCCGGCGGGCGGTGAAGCTCATGGAGTACGTTCTGTGCTACGCCCTTCTG
>CANQBA010000130.1 GCA_947589545.1 uncultured Oscillospiraceae bacterium
TAGAGTTACTTCGCAAGAGCTTTTCGGGAATTTTTCCGCGTAGATTGATTCTATCTTCTCTTTAAATTCGTTAAACTGCATTAAATTTTCCTTTCCCCCGTTTTGCCGATAGGTCAGCAGATTAAATTTTCCGTTAAACTGTTTGACTTAATCCAAAGAAACAAGCGTTGACTAACATAAGCTTTTTTGTATAAGTTACGCCGCCTTCCGGATTTTCCGTTTTAATCTGGCAAGGCTTCCATATCGCCGTCGTGAAAAGTGCCTTGCTTCCCGCCTTGATAGATTTTCCACGCCGATTCCAGCCGGGCAAAGTGTCCACCGGCTCATTTATTCCGTGTATCATTCTTGCCGTCGCGATTATTTCTCTGTTCGTTGTTGCCATGATTTTTTCCTCCTTAGATTCTCTTAGCCGTCGGGCGATGCTTCAAGAGCATTTCTTCCGCTTCGGCAAGGCTCAAAAAGCCGCCCGCCTTTGATGAATAATGCCCGTTTTCTACGCCGTAGAGGTTGTAGAATTTTCCATTTGCCCACTGTTCGATTCTAATTTCTTCCATACCGTTTGAGTATGTCGCGATGATTTTTTCCATATGATTACCTCCTATTTTTTGGCAGCGGCTTGGAACGCTTTGCCTAGCTGCATTATGCCGGATTTTTCCATTCCGGCATCCTCTGCATTACGCGATTTTTTCCGATTCAGCAAGCTGAAGATTATTCTGTTGTAAAACATAGTTAATTAAATTTTCCTCATATTGTGCCGCGAGTTTTTCCGCCTCTGCTTCGGCTTTTGCACTCTTCCGAGCGACCGGCTTGATTAGCTGCTTTATTCCGCTGAAGCCCACATACTCAATCATGTTACCCCTTTTTTCCAGTGGCGAGACTCCGAGATAATACCCACGTTTTTCCTCTCTGCCAGTCCAGTAGTTCATTCCGCCGAGACTGTAATACACCTCCACTTCCAAAACGTTTGCATTGACTTTTGCGTTGGGATTTTCCGCTAAATTCAGATACTTTTTCATTGAAATTTTCCTCCTATTATTTAAAGATTTTGTTATATTCTTCCATATATTCCGCCGCTCTGATTGCCGAGTCAAAAAGATTTTTCGCCGGTCTGTTTGCGATTTCGTCAAGCCGGCGCGTCTTTTCCGCCCACTTTTTCCGCTCTGCATCCATCGCTTTCGATAACTTTTCTTTGAGATTTTCCATTTAATTAGCCTCCTTGATTTTTCCATTTTGCCCGGCGGGATTTTCCGCAGCTATTGCAGCAGGCCGCCGGGCGATTTTTCCGACTTAGCAGATATATAATCTCAAGTCGTCGTTCCAAACTTCATAAGATACTCCGCAACAGTCAAAGCGGATATAATACCAGTCAGTGGAATTATAAGCCGGTTTGCGTTCGATTTTTCCAACTTCTCGAAGTTGATGATGCCGGTTGATTTCCCACTTTTCCACTTCATGACGTATGGTAATTTTTTCCGTCGAAAATCCAAACCAGTCGGATATAACTTGTTTAGCTTTTTGGTCGCTCAAAAATACCGTTTCGGAATTTTCCGCAAGCTCTTGATATTCAGCCTGATTAACGTTTCTGTCGTCTGTATAATCCTTCCATTCAAGCTCTTTTTCCAGTTTTTCGGTAATTCTTTCCAACTCCTTTTTTATGTTCTGATTTTCCAGAAATAGCCTATTTGCCTCCTTCTGCAAGCTTTCCGCCCTGTTTAATTCCGTTTCGTATCTGTCCTTCATACTGCAGGCAAAGTCGTTTTCGATATTGTCCGCGGCGATTTCCAGACATCCTTCAAGAGCCGTTCCGATGTAGCTGTCCGAGCCGAGCGCAGCTATTATGTTGGTAATTTGTTCCAGTGCCTTTCGTTCTTGTTCTTTCGTTACCATGATGTATCCTCCTATTTTTTGGTAATTTGCCTTTCGGCTGGAGTCGGGCTTTTGTCCGGATGCCCGCGAGAACCGTTTTTACTTTACCAGGGTAAAGCCTCATATTTTTTCTTGTTGAGTCCGCAAAAAGCGGCTATGTGTCTGCCGGTCGTTGCGCTCCAGCCCCACCACAAGCGGGTTAAACTACCATCAGACCCCCAGCGGATTATAGGCGTGCCGTAGCTGTAGAGCGTCTCATTGCCGCTTTCGTCGGTTAAAGTGTAGGCTTTCCCGTAGAAAGATTTTCTAGAATCGCAAGGGTACAGTGTTCTTTTTGTCATGATGATGACCTCCTATAATTTGTAAGTTTTTCCCGTGTCGGGATGGGATGCGGCTTTTGTGCAGAGCCGCTCAGAACTGCTTTAGTTAGTTAAAGCGGGATTTCTTCATCGTTAATCATGCTAGATACTTTCCTTTCTGCCTTTTTCTGGAGTAATGTTAAATCAGATAAACATAAGCTTGTTATTTATTTCCAAACTTATAGCATCCTGGCGCAATTCTTTCTTGAGCATTTCGCAATAGGCTTTAATTTCTTGAATTTTTGCCCGCGATAGATGCCTAGTATAGGCATATACGATTGTGACTCTTTCAGACTCGAGCCCTCTTTCCGGCGACATCCAATAGCCGAAAGCATCTTGAGCCGTCGCTCCCCCGAAAGATTCAGAAAGGAATTTGGCAATAATTGCCACATAGTCGGAATTGTTAAAGTGACTAGCACTTTTGCCGTTGTCGCTGTTCTTTGTGGATGGTACATAGATTGCTACCTTTTTGTTAAGTGTCATAATAATTAACCTCCTAAATATTTTTCGCTTTCGCGTGGTAAAGGGCTTTTAGAGATACCCTTCAGAACTCGTTACTGTCAATTCCTGGCATCAATTCTTTCATACCGTTGACGCTCTTTATATAGAGATTCTGATGCGCTCGTCGCTTCTGTCACTCGATGTCGTCGCGGCAATGACTCTCTTTATATAATAGCTGTATAATACAGTGTCTATATTTAATTTTCAAGGTGCCCCGGTCTAGTAGTGGATGCCCTCCTTTCTGAGTTGTGACCGTTTGCCGGTTGGCGTTTGCTTTTCTTATCGTGATTTTATTATAACACATATGTGCATATATGTCAAGCATTTTTTAAAAAATTTTGATGTTTGTATGAAGTCACAAAAAAGATATATTGACATTGTGCATATTGCACTAAAAATCGCCGCTATTTGGTAATATATGGAGGTTATTTGGGATTATATGGTAATATTAAAGCAGGTTAATTCAGACCCGATTTTGATTAACTTGTATAATAAATGTCTTTAATTATTAGAACATTTGTTCTTGATTTTCAGAACATCCACTCGATAAAATTTCTATATTTTGGAAAATATCGGGGATCTAGCGGAAATCTTTTAACTGTATTAAATAATATGCAATATTACATCATCTAATAATGCATATTAGATAGAATTTGAAAAGCTAGTACGTTTAACAGAAAAGTTAAATGTTTAATTATTAAATACGTTGATGATTTTTTGATTAACAAAGTTAAGAGAATAGCAAAGTCATTTAACTGTTTTGTTAAATGATTAAACTTTTCAAAAAATTTCAAGATGTCAACCCCACTAGCGACAATTTAATTACATTAACTTATATATTCCAAAATTATCCACTTTTAACCACTTTAATATTAAATATGATTAGTTAGCCTTTGCTAACTAAAGTCCATAAAATAACAGTTTATGGACTTAAACCCCCAAGAATTGGAAATAATCAACCACTCTAG
>CANQBA010000131.1 GCA_947589545.1 uncultured Oscillospiraceae bacterium
GATGGTCTCGGCTATGAACGACGCAGAATTGTACGACGGGGTGATGATCGACACCAAACCGTAATCCGTCATTCGATAATAAAAGATTTTATTTTTTTAAGGAGATTTTTGCAGTTCATTGCAAAATCATAAAATTTGAAAGCGATGTTTGTCGAGAAATAACCGTAAGGAATGTATATGAGCCTTGATCTGAAGATTTTCTTATTTGTAACTATTGGATTCTCATCAATATACCTTAAATATTCTGTCTTCTCTTCAGGGTTTAGATTCTTTGCATCTAAAACATATCTGATCAAGTAGTTGTATCCTCCCATGAAATATCCCATGGTTGCCTTGTTGATATTTATTTTTTGGTTGGCGAAGCATTCATACATGTATTTTTGAATCCTGTATCTTTGGGCAAAATCTTTTTTGGAAAATACTTTTCTTTCTTGCATCCGAGTTACAGAATTGGCGTTATCCAGTCTATAGTAGTAGGTTATATCAGATATGACAGCTACTTTCTCCACTATATCAATCAACTGAAATTCCCAAAATATATCTTCAAAAGTATCTTGAGGGATGCAACGTACTTTGTTATCACGCAATAGTTTGATTTCGTATAACTTATTCCAAGTCGGAGTATAATTCTCGAACATGGTCAGGGCATACGCTCCGGAATAATAGTTGTCACCCATAATTTTAGGCGAATATGAACCCCGTTCGTTATCAAAATTGGTATAGCTGCCCACTGACATTTGGGAGTCATATTTTTTCAGGGCATTGAATAGCAGTTCGATACAATTTTCAGCTATATAATCATCGCTATCCATGAAAAAAAGGTATTCTCCAGCGGCGTTATCAATTGCTGAATTTTTAGTCGCTCCTGTTCCTTGGTTCTTGTCGTGGTCTATTATCTTTACGGCATTTCCGCGGGGATGTGCTGCGATTAGATTACGTATAACCGCCATGCTGTTGTCCATACCCTTATCATCTATGATAAGAAATTCGAGATTATCGTATGTCTGGTTCAGAGCCGATGACAATGCCTTTTCTATGTATTTCTCGACATTGTACACGGGGATGGATATTGTTATCAGTGGGTTCATCGTGTATGTTTTATTTTCAGGATGTCTTTGATCCTATTAAATTCGTTAAACTTGAATATATGGCAACCTGTCAGATATATAAGAATGTATAGTGTAGCCGCAATTGTAATTTGAACATAGGGGTTATCAGTCGCCACATAAGCGGTCATGCCCGTGCCACCAGATATGAACGTTACAATGATTAATGGGAGTAACGTCCGCAATTGCGATATATAACCTGTATTGATCACTTTCTTTGCGAACCAGATTATGATTATCATGTCGAAAACATTATATATGAATATTCCGAAACACAGCCATACAATGCCAAATGGCAAAGTCGCACACAAGATAGCCACAGCAACGATTTTCTTTATGATTTCCGCTTTCAGGAAGAGGTCGGAACGACCTTTGACATTGAGTATCTGGTTGTTCACCACCATTACTGGATACCACATATACGCAATTGACAGAATCGAAATCAGCCAAGCTGCAGGCAGCCATTTCTCTGTAAGCACAAGCAATACAAGAGGCCTTGCTATGACAGCCAACAGAGTCATGAGGGGAAATACAATAAAGCAGGTCATCCGAAGACAAATAAGAAAATTCTTTTCAAGCCAAAGATTGTCATCCTGATGGGAACATTGAACCGGATATACCACTCTATTTATAATCGAGACAATATTTGTCGAGGGATATTGAGCGATAGTATATGCACGATTATAGAAACCGACATCCAACGCATTGTAAAATTTTCCTATTACAAGACTATAAAGGTTCAGGTATATAGTATGAAGTATTCCAGATGCAAGCAGTTTGGATCCAAACGCAAACAATGTCTTCAATGAATTAATCGAAAATGTCAATAAAGGATGCCATTTGGTTACAATCCATAGGAATATCATGGATAAAATGTGGTTGGACAGGCTTTGAAATACAAGCGCCCAAACGCCCAACCCGTTGTATGCCATTATAATTCCCATGACACCGCTTATCATCACAGCGGCAAGAGAAAGCTTTGCCTGCAGCCTGAAATTCAGATTTATATTCAAGCGTGTGCGTTGGACAATGGAAAGGCTGATAAAAATAAGGTTCAATCCTATCCAGCGAGTAACCGATGTCAATTCTGGTTGATTGTATAATGAGGCAATCAGTGGTGCACAAAGGTAAAGCAGTCCGTATAAAAATGCGGAAATGACGATATTGAAATAAAAAACCGTAGAAAAATCTGTCTCATCCCGGTCTTTTTTCTGAATCAATGCGCTGCCAAATCCGCTGTCAATGAACGTCTGCGCTATTGCCATGAAAATAGTAAGCATGGCTATAAGACCGTACTCTCTGGGAGTCACGAGCCTGGTAATGACTATGCCAAGCAAGAAAGAGACACCTTGGACGGAAAACCGTTCAATGGCACTCCATAGGACACCGTTTGTTATACTATGCATTTTTTCAAAAGGTTGTCGAAATATTCGATGGTTTTTGTTAGACCTTCGTCAATCTTAACCATGGGTTTCCAACCGTTAAGGATTTCTTTAGCATAGCTGATGTCGGGTTTGCGTTGCTTGGGGTCATCGCCAGGGAGAGGCCTAAAGATGAGAGATGATTTTGACCCGGTCAGGTCAATTATCTTCAATGCGAGTTCAATCATGGTAAATTCGTCTGGATTTCCTGTATTGGCGGGGCCGATGATATCATCTCCGGTCGCCATCATGCGGGTCATTGCCTCAATCAGATCATCGATATATTGGAAACTACGAGTCTGTTTTCCGTCTCCATAGATTGTTATGGGCTCATTTTTCAATGCCTGCACGATGAAGTTCGACACAACGCGCCCGTCATTTGGATCCATATGCGGACCATAGGTGTTGAATATGCGGATTATCTTTATCCTTATGTTGTTCTGACGGTGGTAGTCCATAAATATGGTCTCTGCACACCGCTTCCCCTCGTCATAGCAACTGCGTATGCCTATGGGATTGACATTTCCCCAATAACTCTCTACTTGTGGGTGTATAGCGGGATCACCGTAAACCTCGCTTGTGGATGCTTGCAATATCTTGGCATTTACACGCTTTGCAAGTCCGAGCATATTGATTGCGCCCATGACCGACGTTTTGATTGTCTGTATGGCATCATGCTGGTAATGAGGAGGTGATGCCGGACATGCCAGATTGTATATCTGGTCTATCTCGGCATAATATGGAAATGTAACGTCATGCCGCACCAACTCGAAATGGTCATTGCCTATGAGATGGCGTATATTATCCTTACTGCCGGTGAAAAAATTGTCAAGGCAGATTACATCGTTGCCCTCACTTATCAGTCGGTTGCAAAGGTGCGAGCCGATAAAGCCGGCACCGCCGGTTATTAAAATTCTTGACATATGTGCTTCTTATTTCTGTCCGATACCTGAATATTTGAAGCCCATTTCCTTGAGCTTCCGACCGTCATAGATGTTTCTGCCATCGACCACAACATTACCGCGCATTGCCTTGCGTATGATTGCCCATGATGGTATGCGGAACACTTTCCACTCGGTGATTAGGGCCAAAGCATCGGCATCGACCGTCGCGTCGTACATATCCGTGCAATACGTTAC
>CANQBA010000132.1 GCA_947589545.1 uncultured Oscillospiraceae bacterium
GCCCTTCATCTTCGGGAGATAACGCTGGGCGTATGCCTGCCCCGATGAGAGGGCAAGCGATACGACCGCAACAAATAAACACTCCCATTTCGCCATATACAAGCCACTTCTTGATTTGCTTCTTTCTTTTCAGAGCGTTTGCATCGTTACTCATAACTATCTGAATTAAATTGGTTAAAAAACTCTTCCATTACATAGAGAGCCAATCCCATCTATGCCAGCATAAGGGCATAGATGATAAGGCGTTTGATCTTCGATGTCTTGCTGTTCCAAGACCTGTGATTGAATCCTTGATTTTCCGAATGTACTTTTTCATCGCTGTAAATGTTAATGGTGAATAATCGGGTTATCTGTCATAGACTCTCATGTCCTTGTTCTCCACCACACGGAAAGCCTCGAATATGAATCCGTGAGGGTTGTTGTCGCTGCGTGTGGAGTTGAGCAGTCGCCCTTTGGTGACAAGGCTACGCTCGGTGATACTCTTCTCGCGGATGATGGATAGTCTTGCGTATGTCACCACCTCGTAGGGATAGAGGTTGAAGTTGCAGCTTATGCTATCCACCTCGATACGCTGTGTCACATTGCCCGAGATGATACGGTTGTAATATCCCTGCTCCGCAAGGTCGCTGTAGTGTTTGTATGCCGAGCGGTCGCTGAGGAACATGGCCCTCCGGATGTTACCCTCGATGGCACTCTTGTCGGGTGCAAGCGTGAAGAAAAGTTCGTGGAAACGCTTCACATGCTCCCTTGCCTCCACAGGACGGTTCAGCTCCAGGTCCTGCGAGAGAGCCAACATCAGCGACTTGTCCTCGTCAAGGACATATATCTTCTGTCGTTGTGCTTCGGCAAAGCTGTATGCCTTCCAAAGGGAGAAGCCCGCAAGCGAAGCGCAGACAAAGAGGTAGGCAAAGCCGAAGAAGCGTATCTGTCTGAAGCCGGTCTCGATGTTTTTAAGTGATTTAAATTCCATTTGAATACTTGTCTAATTAGGTTATCGTTTAAGTAATCTTCCTGCGATGTTGTCGATGGCGGCACCTGTCGCACCTGCCACGATGCTTCCCGTGCGGCTTGCTGTCTGGGCTACATTCCTGCCGTAGTTACCTGCACCGCCGCCAGCCTGGATAATCCAGTTGGCCACAGTCGGAATGGTGAAATATCCGATGATGCCGATAATGAGGAAGGTGATATAGACCGCATTCGAACCGTCAGGGATGAAGTTGGGGTCGGACAGCTGCTCGATGTCCTTCTGCAGCATCAGTACCTGTATGTGTGCGAGCACGCTCCAGAAAAGGTCACTCACGGGCAGCCACAGGTAAATGCTTATGTATCGGAATTACTTATTTTCGCTTCCTCTCGGCAAGCTGCTTGATAGCGAGTTCGATGTTGCCGTCCAACTTCTCGGTAAGCCGTTGCAACTCTAATTTCTCGGTCTCCTCGGTAGTGTAACAGTAGTACTCCTCGGGAGATACCTCCGTGGCATAGACCGCCGACTGCGCTCCGTCAAGACCTATCCATACCTCCTTGTACTTCCTGCCGGGAACATTGGAGAGGTTGATGGAAAGAATCTGTGCCCGTTCCTTGTCGGTAAGTCCAAGAAGAGCCTGTATCTCATCGAACTTGTTCACATACTTACGCTGGTCGAGAAGAATCTTGCAGTCGCTGTTGTTGATGATGGTACCCTTGACAATCGAAGAGGATATGATGTCCTCGACCTCCTGCGTTACCACAACTGCCTCCCCGAAGAACTTGCGCACGGTCTTGAAGAGATACTTCAGGTACTCGGCCATGCCCTCCTTGCTGATGGCTTTCCAAGCCTCCTCCAAGAGTATCATCTTGCGGATGCCCTTCAATCTTCGCATCTTGTTGATGAAGGTCTCCATAATGATGATAGTCACTATCGGGAAGAGTACCTTGTTGTCCTTGATGTTATCCAACCCGAAGACGATGAACCGCTTGTTAAGCAAGTCCAGCTGCGTGTCGAAGTTCAGGAGGAAATCATACTCGCCGCCCTTGTAGTAAGGCTCCAGGACATTGAGGAATCCCCACACGTCAAAATCCTTCTCGCGTGTACGCTTCTCCTTGAGAATATCCTGATACTCGTCACGGATAACTCCATAGGCAAATCCGAAATATCCAGATAGATAGGCTTGCCCGTCAAGCGGTCCACCATACGCATACCGAACGGAGAGAGTGAATCCTGTCCTGTGGTTTCCTCAATGAAGATGTCCTGCTTGTGTACGATACTATAGTTCGGCAAGACCTTGACCGCCTTGTCCCATGCCGAGTGTATCGCCTCATACTCCGCCTGTGTGACGGTGAAGAGTTCGGGAAGCTCCACACGATAGCAGACCGTGATGTCGGCATCCTTGCTGATGATGCAGTCATGCTCAACCGACAGAATCGGGAACTTGCTTTCGAGGGTAGCTGCTTTCATTACATTTCTCATGACTTTCTGTTTTTGAGGTTAGGAATCATCAATCGCAAGAATCGCTTGCGGTTGATGATGTAGCGGGGATAGTTCTTTACAGCCTGCATCTTCATCAAGCCACACTCGCCATACTTGGCATTCAGGTGGAAGGTCGCCCGGACAAGTACCGAAGCGGAGATAACTCCCAGTGCGATACATATCCATTGGTTCACGCCCGCCATATACAGCACCATAAAGGCTATGAGCATGGCAAGCAGACCACCGGCGAAGATGAAGAGGTATTGGCTGCGTAGCCCCTTGAACTCGGGGCTACGACCAATCCCTTTGTTGATTGAATAGACCGCCATATTAGAGGAAGAATGAACGGAGAATGGTGGCGGCAACAATCAGGAAAATACAGGCTCCGAACCGAGAGGCCGCGGTCTTCGAGGTGTCGGGGTCGCCCGAAGAGAACTTCGAATAGACCTTCACTCCACCGATGAGTCCGACGACGGCTCCCACTGCGTAAATCAACTTGGTACCGGAATCGAAATACGATGTTACCATGTTGGTAGCCTCGGTGATACCTGCGACACCGTTCCCCTGTGCGTAAGCACCTGTTGCCAGAAGCATAAATGCTGCTGCGAATAATATTTTTTCTTCATACGTCGAAATGTTTTTTAGTTATACAAAAAGTGATATCGACTGCGAATATATAATGGTTAATTCATTGATTTTCAAATCGGTCTATACGCGTCATAATGTGTCATCAGATGTCATAGTTGGGGGCATTTTGAAGGGTGGATTTTGGGGTGAAAAGAGGGTTGAAAAACCGATGTAGATATCGCAAAAGTTTAGTGAGAATTACCACAAAAGTTGAAAGTAAAATACCGCAATAATTGAAAATGGTTCCGGCAATTATTGATACTTTCAATCGGAAAACGCTGTTTTTTATGGCTTAATTTTATAGGAAAACGCACCTTTTTGAGGGTTTGTTTTATTGGAAAAACGCTGTTTTTTACGGTGGTTTTTCATAGGAAAACGCACCTTGTATCAAAAAATGTACTATCTTTGCACTAACAAAAAGGCAGTAATATGTTATACAGAAAGATTAAAAAACGGATTGAGGAATATCTCTCTTCAGATTCTGATAGAATGCTGTTGATTGATGGTGCACGCCAAATAGGTAAGT
>CANQBA010000133.1 GCA_947589545.1 uncultured Oscillospiraceae bacterium
TTACAAAGAGATAGCACATCGCAGCAACTCCAAGATTCCTCTATTCGCATTCTCTATCACCGAATTTTCCAACAGGGGCAGATAAATCTGCATCGTCCGTTCCGACGTATGACCCATGCCGGCACTGATGACCGATAAGAAGATAGCTATCCTTATTCCGTAGTGGAATCCGTTGCCACCTGTTGCCGGCCTTTGGTGGTCTTTCGGTTCCGATGCAAAGTCATGGTTGCTCCGATGGGAAGATATGGGGCGGCTGCGGGGAAAATATACAAAAAAATGCGCCATACCATTGAATTACAACGATATGGCGCAAATGTAATGGCCGATTGTTCCCGCTATATATGGGGGGGGGGAATGTCGGGACGCTACGGGAGAAAGGTCAGCCTACGGGCATTTTCGATGGCGTTGTCAATTGCTTTGCGGTATCTTTTGTTCTCGTCGGTAGCTACAGCAGAACAGATGTCGGTGCGGTGTTTCTCGTAATATGTTTGAGAGATTCCGCAGACACTCAAAAACTCCTCCGCCCGGCGTTTACCGCGCTCGTAGGGTTTGATTGTTTGGGCGACGGAGTAGACCATATAACAGATGCGCAACTTCTCGCGCGGACAGACTGCGACGGATTGCGGCGAGGGTTTCAGATTAAGGAAGTTTGCGAAGTCGCTGCCCGGCCTAGACTCGAACTGCTGGTCGTTGCAGACATCATAGAGGAACAGACAGAGTTTCAGCTCCACAATATCCACCCACGCGGCGGTCTGCTGCAAACGAGCATAGGCACTCATCGTTACTCCTCCTTTATGCGTTTGATGTCGGCAATGATGCTCTCCGAGATTCCTTTCAGACGAGCAACCAGTACTTCCAGATGCAGCGGTTTGAAGGTGTAGACACAGAAACAACGCTGCTGTCCGGTACGCCATTCATTGTATGCCGATTCAGTTTTTAATATGAGCTGCATCATACACAACTTTCTTCGCGTCGCATTCGGCATTCAATGTCTTGTACTCATCGGAATCCAACGGCAGAAAATCGATCCGATTGCTCATTGCGGAATACTCCTGCCATAATTTTGTCGAAACAGCCTTGACAGCTTCGTAACGCTCCTCAAAAGGCTTGACGTGCTACTTCAAAGATGTTTTCGAAGTTCACCGTCTAAATGCCGGCAACACCCGTTGCCGAGAACTTTTCAATCTCCGATAACAGGGAAACAGTATCGAACAAAAGACGGTCGGCATCTTTGGCAGCCTCCTTCTCCACCAACGCAATAATACTGTTCGTCTCGCTGAAATCACGATAAAACTCCGACAACACCCGCGCTTCATCAAAGGTCAATCGGCTTTCGGCACTCGATGCCAGAACACTGTTCACCGACTGTAAACGGGTGGATATGTTCGATGTTCATACTCACGAATTAAAAAGATCGTCCATCGTTACCTCGCTGTGAACAATGCTGTGGTGCTTGCCCTCGCCGACCCCGAAGGTCGTGACAAAGGTATGTACTACCGCTTCTTTGGTTCCGGTACGTTCTTTGAATATTCCCATCCGTTTGCGCAGTTTCATTTCATACTCATTGGTAATGGGGTATTCCTGTTCGCTGAATTTCATTTCGCAAAGATGTATGACCCTGTCCGACCTTTCAATGAGCATGTCAATCTGTGCACCGGGCATTGCATTGTCCGCATCCGGCAAACATTTCCAAGTGAAGATTTTTGTACCGATACCGGATATTCCTAATGCTTTTTTTATCTGCTTGTGATGCCGCATACATATAAGTTCAAATGTCAGCCCCATCCATGACCGTATGCCGGAATCTTCAAGATTGTGGCTCCACCATTCGGTATCTTTATAATGACGGTCGGAGATGAACTTGAAATAAAAAAGGGTATAAAAATCAATAAGTCTGTAAACCAATGTGCTTTTCTTTCCAAAGAGTTCGTATTTGTCTATGAAGTCGCACCTTTCGAGGTTGTTAAGCACCGTGTTCAGAAATTTCCCGTTGAGTTTGGTGGCCTTGGCAATTTCCCGTTTTGTCAGACCGTATTTATGATTGTAAAGAAGTTCTATAATCTTGGTGTAAGACTCCACATGAGAAAAAAGTGCGCCGTACAATTCATCATATTCGGTGCGAAGCGGGGCGTTTTTTTGAAAAAACAGCATATCTATATTCTGCGCCACACTCATTTGAGGATTCATAAGGCTGAGGTAAAAAGGAATTCCGCCTGTAAACATATAGCATTGCAGGATGTCATAACGGGTAAGCGGAGAATCAAGCGACTTGAAATACTCTTCCGTCTCAGACAAGGAGAACGGTTCAAGGTAAAGCTGGCGCGTGATGCGGTTGTGCAGACCGCCTTGGTTGTCTATAAGGTTGTCTGCCATCCAAGAGGTTGCAGAGCCGGAAGCGATTAGCACGATGTCATATCTCCGGTTTGCCCAGCCGTTCCAAAAGTTCTCAAGGGCACTTACAAAGGTTGAGCGTTGGGTGTCAATCCAAGGCATTTCATCTATGAATAGGACTTTTTTCCGGTCTGTCGGCAGCGTTTCCAGATAGTCTTCAAGAGCGTCAAACGCATCATACCAGTTTGTATATACGTCCTGTTTCCGACCGGAGTATTTCTTAATGGCTTTGGCAAAATAATTCAATTGAACCTGTGTTTTCGTCCGATGCTTTCCGACAAAAGAAAAGTCATATCTGTTTTCAAAGAACCGGTCGATAAGAAATGTTTTTCCTATACGCCGTCTGCCACATACAATGACGAATTCGGATCTGTTAGAAGCCAGACATTCTTTCAAGGTATCACATTCATTGTGTCGACCTATCAGTACCTGAGGATTTTGTGCTATATTTTTCATGCAACAAAGTTACGCATTAAAATTCAGATATCAATGAATTTATACCGAGTTTTGACTAAAAAACGCAAAAAAACGTCTCTAAAAGTCAAAACTGGGCTATTTGCATATGACCAGACTCTATATTTTTGTCAGTGAAGGTCGCATGAGAATCCGGATTTTGGAATAGTGAAATGTAGAAAATAGCGAATGCCGAGATTTGACTAAAATGAATGCATTCTTATCTTAAAAAGTCAAATCTCGGATTATAATGGAAGATGTGAAACATATAAGCGCCCACTCAATGAACTTTATCTGCACTTTGATAATGGATAAAGTCAACCGTGTGGAATCATTCTTATGTCAACGGTCTGATCTTTTCTGTTCGAATAGTTTGTCGACCATACCGACGGCTTCGATTTTCTTGCTGTCGACAATCTTTGCATATATCTGCGTGGTGCGGACATCGGCGTGTCCCATCAGCTTGCAGGTCATATAAAGGTCTGCCCCGACCGTCATCATCATCGTTCCGAAAGTATGCCGGCTCGTATGATAGGTGATTTTCTTGTCAATACCTGCCTTTTTCACCCATTGTCCGAGTATTTTGTTGGTGGTCGGACGTGAGGGAAGAGTAGCGAATATACACGCATTATCATCGCCGGTATCCCGCTCCGGCAGCCACTGTAATGCTTTGGCTGGCAGAGGGAGGGATATTGGTTTCGAATTTTTGTGCATCACTACCGACAC
>CANQBA010000134.1 GCA_947589545.1 uncultured Oscillospiraceae bacterium
AAAAGGAGCGCCAAGGACGGGACGCCTCTTGCGGGCGCCACCTTCCGGATCGCTCCCATCGACGACCCCGACAGCTTTGTGAACAAGGTCACGGATGACCAGGGGTGTATCACGCTGGAGGGGCTTGACGCCGGGGTGTACTCCGTCCTGGAGGTATCCGCCCCGGAGGGGTATGTCCTCAACGCAACGGAATACCATGTGAAGCTCAAGCCAGGTGAGACGAGTACCGTCGTTATTGAGAACGAGAAGCGGCCCGCCCTGCGGATCGTCAAGTATGACGCTCAGACGAAGAAGCCCCTGCCGGACACTACCTTTGAGGTCTACAGGGATACCGAACTTGTCGGGACATACACCACCGACGAAAATGGCGAGATACTGCTCTATGACCTGGACCCCGGCACCTATTTGGTCAAGGAGGTCTCCGCGCCGGATAGTCATGTCTTGAACAGCACCCCGCAGGAGATCGAGCTGGAGGCGGGAAAGACCGGGACATTGGTGTTTCTCAACTACCTCAAGCCCGGTATCTACCTTGTGAAGCTGGACAGCCAGACCATGGAGCCGCTGGCAAATGCCAGGTTCCGTATTACCCAGGTGGGCGGGGACTTCTCTCAGGAGTACATTACCGACGCGGGCGGTGAGATCGACCTGTCCGGCCTGAATCCCGGCACCTACACCGTGAAGGAGCTGGCCGCCCCGGACGGATATCTCATTGACGACGCCCAGCGGATCATCAAGATCGAGGGCGGCGAAAAGGCGCAGTTCGTATTTACGGATACGAAGAAGCCCAGCTTCAAGCTCATAAAGCTGGACGAGCTCACGGGACAGCGGCTCCCCAACGCCACCTTCCGCATCGCCAAGATCGAGGACGGCGCCCACTACCTGGACCGTGTCACCGACATGAGCGGTGAGGTCGTCATTTACGACCTTGAGCCCGGTGTTTACTCCGTCAAGGAGATGGCGGCTCCCAACGGGTACGTCAGGAACCCCGTTGAATACCATGTGGAGCTTGTCCCCGGCAGGCAGGCGGTGCTGGTGGTATCTGACGCCCAGCGGCCCAAGCTCACGGTCTTCAAGCATGACGCCGACACGGGAGAGCCCGTACCCGGAACCGTCTTCCAGGTAAAAGCCGCTGACGGTCACAGCGTCAATGAGATCAGGACCGACGCTGACGGCAAAGCCTCCATAGACTTCCTGCTCCCCGGCGTCTATGAGATCTCCGAAAAGTATGTCCCCGCGCCTTACCTGATGGACGCTGAGAGCCAGCTGGTGACGCTCTATCCCAACAGGGAGCACACGGTCTACTTTAAGAACCACAAGAAGCCCACGATCACTGTCAACAAGATCGACAGCATCACCGGCAGCCCCATCAAGGGAGCGAAGTTCCAGGCGTGGTATGGCAGCAACAGCACGACCACCGGGGAAGTAAACGACCTCGGAACCTTCTATACCGATGAAAACGGTCAGTTCTTCCTGGACGAGCTGAGGGACGGCTGGTACAGGATCACCGAGCTGGAGCCCGCCGCGGGCTACACGATGAAGGAACCCTCTACCCAGGAGTTCTACCTGAAGGGCGGCGAGAGCAAGACCGTCACCTTTGAGAACACCCCCAAGAACGCCATCATTGTGGAAAAATATGACAGCGTCACCGGCGAGGCCCTTGCCGGATGCACCTTCCAGCTCCGGTATCTCGGCGGCACCTCCGGCACAGGAGGCACGGTTATTGGCACTAAGGTCACAGGCAAGAACGGCGTGGCCATGTGGACGAATCTCGACCCCGGTACCTACATCGTGGAGGAAGTCGATCCGGCTGACGGGTACAACATCCTCCAGTCCTCCGAGACGGTCTTTCTGGCAGATAACGGAGAGCAGAGCGTTGTAACGGTGCGCTTCCTCAACTCCCCTGACGGGATGCTGCTTGTCAGAAAGGTCTGCTCCGTAAATCCCTCTGTCACACTCCCCGGCGCGGAGTTTAAAATTAGTTACGCGGACGGGACGCTCATCGGTGACAGCAACGGCCTCTTTACCACAGACGAGAAGGGCGAGATCCGTGTCACCGGCCTGAAGCCCGGAAAGAGTGTGATCGTCACCGAGACGAGAGCTCCCGCGGGCTTCATCATCGACAGCCAGAGCCAGACGGTCCAGATCAAGGAGGGCCGGGTAGTAAGCTTGACCTTCCGCAATCAGCCCAAGGGCGCTATCGTTGTCAAGAAGGTGGACAGCGCCAACGGCAAGCCCCTCTCCGGCGCTGAGTTCAGGATCACCACTGCGGCAGGGTGTGAGGTCGGGCTGAACGGCGTCATTGGCACAAGCACTCTGACGCAGAACGGCATCTTTACCACGGATGCCAGCGGGGAAATCCGAATCAGCAATCTTGCCCCCGGCACCTACGTCCTCACCGAGCTGAAGGCCCCTGACGGGTACGTTATGGACACGGTTTCCACCAACGTGGTCATTGGCTCCGGTGGCGACACCCAGGTGGTCACCGTCAAGAATTCCAAGGCCGGTACGCTCATTGTGGACAAGCGGGATTCCAGGACAGGCAAGCCGCTGGAGGGCGTACAGTTCAGGATCACCACCGCGTCCGGCGAGTTCGTCCCCGATGAAAACGGCAGGCTCAGCAGCAACGGCATCTACTTCACCGACAAGAACGGGCAGATTGTCCTCCACGGCGTGGTGGGTACGCTGGTTGTCACTGAAACGGTGGCGCTCCCCGGCTACACCATGGACAACCGGCCACAAACCGTAGTGGTCAATCCCAACGACACGCAGACGTTGTATTTCACGAACACGCCGTCCACGACTTTGGTCATCGAGAAATACATCGAGGGCACCACGACGCCCCTCAAGGGCGTTACCTTCCTCGTGACGGATTCCTCTGGTGCGGTGGTGGGTAAGTCCAATGGCGAGTACATCACCGATGATAATGGTAGGATCGTCATAGAGGACCTGACCCCCGGCACCACCGTCGTGGCACGGGAGGTCAAGACCGTGGACGGCTATGTGCTGGACACCACGCCCAAAACCATTGAGATCAAGGCTGGAGAGGCTCAGACACTCCGCTTTTATAACAAGGCCGAGGGAACGCTCATAGTCCAGAAGAAGGACAAGCAGACGGGAGAACCCCTTGCAGGCGTGGAGTTTGAGATCACCTACTCCGATGGCAGTTTCGTGGACGCGGACTACGGTCACCTGTCCAGCAAGGGAATATACGTCACCGATGAGAACGGCGAGATTCGCGTCTATGGCGTGGTGGGGACCATCGTGGCAAAAGAGCTGGAGGCGGCCCCTGGCTACGTCATGGACGAGGGGACCCGCAGCCAGACCGTGGTGGTCAACCCCGGAGATACGCAGACCATCGTGGTCTACAACACCAAGATGAGCGGCCTCACCATCGTCAAGAAGGACGAGGACACCGGCGCTCGCCTGAAGGGTGTCCAGTTCGAGGTCCGTAAGGCGAACGGTGAGATCATCGGCCACTACACCACGGACACCAACGGCAC
>CANQBA010000135.1 GCA_947589545.1 uncultured Oscillospiraceae bacterium
AATTTCAAATCCAAGCCGTTCAAAAGATCCACCTCATAGCCATACGACGTCCTGTCGATCTCGTTCACGCCGACGCCTGGGAAATTCGCATCGAGGTATGACGCTATCGCTTCGGGAACTATCCCGGCGGGAATGGCAGCCCTGTCCGGCGCATCCACCGTCAGCCAATTCCCGTCCAGGCCGAATGTGACTTCATGACCGTTGGCCATGTACACCTCATACACGGGCTCGCTGTCCTCGACGTCCCGCTCCACACGCGACACAGATACGCCCACGTAATATTTGGAAAGAAACGCCTGCGCCGCTTCCGGCAAACCTGCGGTCGGATCGCCGCCCGTGCCGCCTGAACCACCTTGCTCACCGGAACTGCCTTGACCGCCTTGTCCGCCTCCGGATTCACCGCCGCCCTGCTCGCCGCTGTTAAGCACATTGCCGGATGCATCGAATTTCAGATCCCAGCCGTTCAAAAGATCCACCTCGTATCCATACGACGTCCTGTCAATCTCGTTCACGCCAACGCCGAGGAACTTCGCATCAAGGAATGACGCTATCGCCTCGGGAACTATCCCTGTAGGTATGGCAGTATTGTCCGGCGCATCCACTTTCAACCAATTCCCGTCCAAGCCGAATGTTATTTCATGACCGTTGGCCATGTACACCTCATACACGGGCTCGTTGTCCTCGACATCCCGTTCCACACGCGACACAGATACGCCCGCATAATAATTGGAAAGAAACGCCTGCGCCGCTTCAGGCAAACCTGCTACCGGATCTTCGCCGCCCGTGCCGCCTTGGCCGCCACCTTGTCCGCCGGAACCTCCTTGACCGCCGCCGCTGTTAAGCACATTGCCGGATGCATCGAATTTCAGATCCCAGCCGTTCAAAAGATCCACCTCGTATCCATACGACGTCCTGTCGATCTCGTTCACTCCGACGCCGAGGAACTTCGCATCAAGGTATGCCGCTATCGCCTCAGGAACTATCCCTGTAGGTATGGCATTATTGTCCGGCGCATCCACCTTCAGCCAATTCCCGTCCAGGCCGAATGTTATTTCATGACCGTTGGCCATGTACACCTCATACACGGGCTCGCCGTCCTCGACGTCCCGTTCTACACGCGACACAGATACGCCCGCATAATAATTGGAAAGAAACGCCTGCGCCGCTTCAGGCAAACCTGCGGTCGGATCGCCGCCCGTGCCGCCTTGCTCGCCTCCATTAAGCACGTTGCCTGACGCATCGAATTTGAGATCCAAGCTATTCAAAAGATCCACCTCATAGCCATACGACGTCCTGTCGATCTCGTTCACGCCGACGCCGGGGAACTTCGCATCAAGGTATGACGCTATCGGTCCGGGAACTATCCCGACGGGAATGGCAGCCCTGTCCGGCGCATCCACTTTCAGCCAATTCCCGTCCAAGCCGAATGTTATTTCATGACCGTTGGCCATGTACACCTCATACACGGACACGCCGTCCTCAACGTCCCGCTCAACATGCGACACTGATACACCCGCATAATAATTGGAAAGAAACGCCTGCGCCGCTTCAGGCAGGCCCGAACCGTCAATGTTCTTATTGCAGGAACAACTTAATAAAATCGTCATAAGCACGGCGCCTAAACAGCCCGCCGATTTGAAAATTTTCATCATCATATCATTCCTCCATAATGACATTGCAAATTTGTATTTTTTCCAAATAAAATACAAGAACAAATAAATTTTTCGACGGGAATTTGACTTGTTCCAGCAATTTATATAAATTTGTGCAATTTGATGTGCTGCTCTCGTAAAAGTAGACACGGAGGGGTAGAAAAAAGATAGGATGATGTATCTTTGCAGGAGACGTTGTCTGTTGGCCCCGGAGGGAGGGGCGGAGCCCCGACCGGAAGGGCCAACTGCCGGCGCGATCCGAAGGTTCCATCCCATCGGCACCTACCGCGAAGGAGAAACTTTTATGGCAAAACACTTAAACCCTCTTGAGAAAGAGTTTTTGATCCGCCGTTATCGGAGCAACGCGCAGGTTCCCATCAAGGACTTCTGCGACGCCAACGGCGTCACCGTGGCTTCCCTGAAGAAGTGGATGAATCAGTACGACGAGGGCGGACTGGAAAGCCTGGCCCGCGCTGACGCATACATCAAGGAAGTGCTTCCGGTCGGCGTAGACCGTACGGAAGAGTCCTACAAGCGGGAGATCCTGAAGCTTCGCATCGAGCTTGAACGGTTAAAAAAAAACTATACTGTTCGAACGAACGAGGATGGGGAACGGGAATATGTTCGTTTAAAGCCGAAGAGTTCGAGATAGTGGATCTGCTGTCCCGCGACAATGCCGTCAAGGACATTTGCGCCCTGATGGGCGTAAGCCGGGCGGGGTACTACAAATGGAAGAACCGGAAGCCGTCCCCGCGTGACACCAAGCGCGAAGAAGTGATTGCAATGGTCAGGAAGGTCCACGAACGGCATCCCACGCATGGTTACCGCTGGACGGCGGCCTACATCCGTATCAACATGCACGTGAGCATCAGTGACAGCTACGCGTACAAGTGCTACCGGTATCTTGCCATCCAGGCGGAGACCAAGCACAAGGTGCACTATAGGCCCAGGAAGGTCAGGGACCTGTATCCCAATCTCATCTACACGACCTGGGATACGGTGGACCGACCAAGGCAGGTCATCGTCTCGGACATGACGGCCTTCAAGTGCTCTTACATGTACTTCGAGGTGACCTTCTACTTCGACGTGTTCACCAAGGAAATCCTGACGTGGAAGGTGGCGGACAGACGTGGTGCCAGGGAACAGTACATGGACGGCCTGTCGGACGTGGTGGACCTGCTGAAGGGAAGCACGGACCCCGTTGTCCTGCATACGGACCAGGGCAGCGTGTATGCCTCCATGGCCTACAACGATCTCATCAAGGACACGAACGTCGTCCGCTCCATGTCCAGAGCCGGAAAGCCTACGGACAACCCCGTCAACGAAGCGCTGAACGGCCGGATCAAGGAAGAACTGTACGTCGAGTTCCGTCTGGACCAAACCCGCCACAAGGATGACTTCAAGCAAACCATTGAACAATATGTCAAATACTACAACACCCAACGGCCGTGCTTCGCCATCGGCTATGACACGCCGGAGCACTTCCGGAAACGTTACTACAAGGGAGAACTGCCCAAAAAGCAAACTTTTGAGAGCCGGGTCCTGAGTCCGGAACCCAAGTTTGTCCAAAAAAGAAGGCAACTCGTTGACAATAAGCGCGCTTGCGAAACCGTGTCAACTTTCGGAAAAGAAATAGCTGAAAAAAGTTGCCAAATGTCTACTTTTGTAAAATCAGATGCCGGAAAAACATCGCCGGTGTCTACTTTTGAAATCAAGTATTAACGAAATGACTTGAACTGAAAAAAGTTGACACTTTGAGAGGGCCAAAAACAAAGAGTCAATGGAACAGAGAACAGTCAAGCG
>CANQBA010000136.1 GCA_947589545.1 uncultured Oscillospiraceae bacterium
TAACCGTCGTCATAGATGAACCGCGTATTGGTGAAGCCCTCGTCGGCGGCGTACTTCTCCAGGAGCAGTCTCTGAGACGAGATTTGTCAAGGGGGTTTTCTGCAAAACAGACTGGAATCTATCATACATCCGCAAGAACAACTGGTGACAAAAAGCGCAGCTTCCGACCTATCCCGGTCGAAGGCTGCGCTTACCTGATTACTATGCCGTATAATACTGCGCCTGGGCGGTCCAGAGCTCGTGATATTTGCCAGTCTCAATGGCGACGAGATCCTCATGGTGGCCTGTCTGGACGATCTGACCTTCGTGGAACACGGCGATCTTGTCGCAGAAGCGGCAGGAGGCCAGGCGGTGACTGATGTAGACGGCTGTCTTGTCCCCGGCGATGCGGTTGAAGCCGCTGTAGACCTCGTACTCCGACACCGGGTCCAGGGCGGCGGTAGGCTCGTCCAGGATGATGAAGGGCGCACCCTTGTAAAGAGCTCTCGCCAGGGCAATCTTCTGGGCCTCGCCACCGGAGATCTCCACGCCGTCCTTATCGAAGTCCTTGTAGAGGAACGTGTCCAGACCGCGCGGCATGGCTGCCTCCCGCTCGTCAAAGCCGGCGCGCTTCAAACATTCTTCCACCTGCTCCCGGTCATACTCCGTGGCGGCGGCCACGTTCTGGCCTAAGGAAACGGCAAAGAGCCGGAAGTCCTGGAACACCACGGAGAAGAGGGACATGTACTCGTCGTAGTCGTATTTGCGGATGTCCACGCCGTTGAGGAGTATGACGCCCTCCGTGGGGTCGTAGAGACGAGCGAGGAGTTTGATGAAGGTGGTTTTCCCGGAGCCGTTCATGCCCACAATGGCCAGTTTCTCCCCCACCTTAAATTTGAAATTAACGTGCCTCAGCGCCCAGACGTCCGTGTGAGGGTATTTGAAGGACACGTCGCGAAACTCAATGTAATATTCATTGTCATCCCGCTTCTCCACGGTGAGACTGCCCTTGTACATCTCGTTGGGGATATCGAAAAAGGAGAAAAGGCGCTTTAGGTACCCGTCATTCACCGTGAGCCGCTGGATGGATTTCACGATCCCGGCGGCCGCCGACAGCAGGAGGGTGACGCAGGAGACATATTGGGCGATGGAGCCCACGGACACTTCCCCCCGGAGGGAGGCGTAGATCAGCACCAGATAGACCCCGAAGCGCAGGACGAAGTCCGCTGCCTTCCCCAGGGAGTTCATCAACTCGGCGCGCAGCTGCACCCTGTTGTACGCCCGTGTCCATGTCATGTTCAGCGCCAGACCCTTTTTGACAAGGCCCTCGCCCATGCCGTAGAGGCGCATGTCCTTGCCGTAGGCGTAGTCACCGGTGAGCTCGTCCAGCTTGCCGACGTGGAGATTGACGTCCACTACGCAGCTCAAGAGCTTGCGGACCTGTCTGGCCGACAGGGAGTATAGAACCATCTGCCATGCCACCGCCGCCGCCACCCCGACCGCCAGGGCCAGCTTCATCCACACCGCCACGCTCCCCAGCGCGAAGAAGGAGGCGGTCAGGGAGACGCTGGCCGCGATCTGGGTAAGGTACAGGATGGCGCTCTGCGTACATTCGCGCAGGGTGTAGAAGTTGTACCCTGTGGTGCTCTCGCTCTTCACCCGCTCCCGCTGCAGCGCCACATCCCGGTCCTCGATGGAGGCGTAGGACATCTCCATGGCCTTCCGGGAGTAGCTGAAGGCCAGGTTGTCGTTGAACTCAAAATTCCCCACGCCCATCCGCTTTTTAAACCATGCCGCCAGAAGCCCCAGCGCGAAGGACAGCCCCACTGTCAGCCCCGCGTACAGCGCCAGCGTCCCGGCGGGCCGTCCGACGGCGATGGCATCGACGAGCCGGGCGGAAAACCAGATGGGTACATATGGCGTGACGGCTTCCACCACGGCCCCAAGGAACCGGAAGGCCGCCTCGTCGCGGCTGAGACGCCAGAGGGCCGCCATGCCTCGCCTGTAAGTTTTGATGTGCTCGGTAAGCTTCATTCCGCCTCACCTCCCTTGTAGTCATCCCGGTACCAGCAGCTCTGTATCTCAAATAGCCGGCTGTACTCCCCGCCCCGTGCCAGAAGCTCCGAGTGGGTCCCCTGCTCGGCGATCCGCCCGTTTTCCAAAAACAATATCCTGTCACAAAAGCGGGTGGAGGCAAGGCGGTGGGAGATGAACACAGATGTCTTTCCCTCCGCTATGGCGTTATATTGCAAATACACCTCGTTCTCCGCGATGGGGTCCAGCGCCGCCGTGGGCTCGTCCAGCACCAGCGCCGGCGCGTCCTTGTAGAGGGCCCGTGCCAGCATCAGCTTTTGCGTCTCGCCGCCGGAAAGTTCCGTGCCCTCACTGTCCAGCTGCTTATCCAAAACAGTGTCAAGCCCGCGTGGCAGGCCGTCCAGCTTCCCGCCTAGTCCCGCCTGACGGATGCACCGTTCGGCCTTTTCCCTGTCGGCGGTGCCGTCAACACACCCAGAGACGCACTCGGCCAGAGTGAAGCACCCGGCGCGGGTGTCCTGGAAGACGGGGGAGAATAGCTTGTAGTATTCCTCCCTCTTAAAATCCCGGACCGGCACGCCGTTCAGGCGTATTTCGCCCTCGGTGGGGGCGTAGAGGCCACAGATAAGCTTCACCAGCGTGGTCTTGCCCGCGCCGTTGAGGCCCACCAGAGCCAGCTTCTCCCCGGCCCTTATGGTGAGGTTCAAATCGTGTATGGTATCCTCCTCCGCCCCGTGGTAGCGGAAGGAGACGTGGTCAAAGACGATCTCCGGGGCAAAATGCAGGTGCTTTTCCGCCGTCTCGGAGCCGTCGGGGGCGTCCTCAGGCATGTCCAGATATTCCCGGAAGTCGCTGACAAAGAGGCTTGCGTTGTTCATGCCGGTCCACTCGTTGACGATGTTCCCCACAAATCCGGCGAAGGAGGATATGGCGGCAAAGTAGAGTACGAATCGCTCCGTGTCCACCTCCCCCCGTATCGCCTGAGCGATCAGCACGGCGTAGGCCGCGCCGTCCCGCAGGAGGATCACCGCAAGGTCGGCAAGGCGCATGAGGAGCTGTCGGAGCTTCATCTTTTCGCCCCAGCCCACATCCGTTTTGAAAAGGTCGTCGTAGAGCCGCCGGAGCCACCCGGCCATGCCGTAGACCCGGATGTCCTTCCAGTAGTCGTAGTCCCCCGACGTTCGGATGACGTAATCGAGCTTTGCGTTGTTGTCCGTCCGGGCCGCCCGGATGGAGTATTCCCATTTCCTGTAAGCCCGTGCGCACAGGATGTTTACCGCCGGTGCCACGGTCAGCAGAAGCACCAGCCAGGGGCTGACGCCGGAGATCACCGCCCCCAGAAGGGCGTAGCACAGAACGTACTCCATGAGCTTCACCGCCCGCCGGGGCGTGTCGCACAGGGGCTGTACTCCGT
>CANQBA010000137.1 GCA_947589545.1 uncultured Oscillospiraceae bacterium
AAGTTCACCCTGGCCGGCAAGACCTATCACGAGGGCGACTGCATCTCCATCGACGGCTCCACCGGCAACATCTACGACGGACTGATCCCCACCGTGGACGCCACCATCTCCGGCTACTTCGGACGGATCATGGGCTGGGCCGACAAGTACCGCAAGCTGAAGGTCCGCACCAACGCCGACACCCCCGCCGACGCCAAAAAGGCCCGCGAGCTGGGCGCCGAGGGCATCGGCCTGTGCCGCACCGAGCATATGTTCTTCGGCGACGGCCGCATCGACGCCTTCCGTGAGATGATCTGCTCCGAGACCGTGGCCGAGCGCGAGGCCGCCCTGGCCAAGATCCTGCCCATGCAGCAGGCCGACTTCGAGGGCCTCTACGAGGCGCTGGAGGGCACCCCCGTCTGCATCCGCTTCCTGGATCCTCCTCTCCACGAGTTCGTCCCCACCGAGGAGGCCGACATCGAGATCCTGGCCAAGGCCCAGGGCAAGAGCGTTGAGACCATCAAGGCCCTCATCGCCTCCCTCCACGAGTTCAACCCCATGATGGGCCATCGCGGCTGCCGTCTGGCCGTCACCTATCCCGAGATCGCCGTCATGCAGACCCGCGCGGTCATCCGCGCCGCCATCAACGTCCAGGCCAAGCACCCCGACTGGAACGTTGAGCCCGAGATCATGATCCCGCTGGTGGGCGAGGTCAAGGAGCTCAAGTACGTCAAGGACTTCGTGGTCAAGACCGCCGACGAGGAGATCGCCAAGGCCGGCGTCGCCCTCAAGTATCAGGTGGGCACCATGATCGAGATCCCCCGCGCCGCCCTCACCGCCGACGATATCGCCAAGGAAGCCGACTTCTTCTGCTTCGGCACCAACGACCTGACGCAGATGACCTACGGCTTCAGCCGTGACGACGCCGGCAAGTTCCTGGGCGCTTACTACGACGCCAAGATCTTCGAGAGCGACCCGTTTGCAAAGCTCGATCAGATCGGCGTGGGCAAGCTCATGAAGATGGCCATCGAGCTGGGCCGTCCCGTGAATCCCAAGCTCCATGTGGGCATCTGCGGCGAGCACGGCGGCGACCCCTCCAGCGTGGAGTTCTGCCACCAGATCGGCCTCGACTACGTCAGCTGCTCCCCCTTCCGTGTCCCCATCGCCCGTCTGGCCGCCGCTCAGGCCGCCATCAAGGGCTGAGAAAAATATAATCCGCAAAAGGGTACGCTCGCGCGTGCCCTTTTTTGCTTGTATTTCCCTTCGAAAAGTGGTACAATTTTTTAAAGCTTATTGGGAGGCGCGGGTATGGAAAACATCCTGAACATGCTCGATTACATAGCCTGGCGCGGGGATCTCCCCCTGTCCGCCGACGGCTTCAACGAGGCCGATGGGGCGGTGCTGGCCCGCTTCGCCTACATCCCGTTTGAATACTTCCAAGCGCCCCCCACCCGGGGCCTTGTCACCGTCCGCGCCCTGGCGGAGCAGTCCCTCACCGACGGGAGCCTGGACCGGGACGGCCGCTGGAAGCTCCGTGACCGGGAGCTGATGGCCGCCCTGGCCGGCAGCCGCCGCTTCGGGGATCTGGAGGCCGGCTGGTACTTCAACCGCTTCGACCAGGTGCTGCAGACCCAGTTTTCCGCCATCACCGTGAAGCTGGCGCCGGACGTCCACCTGCTGGCCTTCCGAGGCACCGACAACACCATTGTGGGCTGGAAGGAGGATCTCAACATGTCCTACCTCTGCCCCATCCCCGGCCAGAAAACGGCGGCGGCATACGCCCGGGCGGTGGCGGAGCGGGTGGACGGCCGCCTCCTGTTCTGCGGCCACTCCAAGGGCGGGAACCTGGCCGTCTACGCCGGCGCCTTCTGCGGCGAGCCCGTCCAGGCGCGCCTGGACGCCATCTATAACTACGACGGCCCCGGCTTCTTCGACGATATCCTGGAGAGCCCCGGCTACCGCGCCGTCTGCGGCCGGATCCACACCTTCATCCCGCAGTTCTCCGTGGTGGGCATGCTCCTGGGCCGCGAGGACAGCTCCGCCGTCGTCCACAGCGGGGAAAACGGCCTCCACCAGCACGATATGTACTCCTGGGAGCTGCGCGGCCCCCGTTTCGTCAAGCTGGGCACCGTCACCGGCGGCAGTAAATTCGTGGACTCCGCCCTCAAGGGCTGGATCGCTGAAATGACCCCGGAGCAGTTTGAGCTGTTCGCCGACACCATCTATAAGATCATGGAGGACACCAACGCCCGCACCCTCCACCAGATGCGGGAGAATCTGGGCGGCACCATCCGGAGCATCGCCCACTCCGTGGGGGAAATGGACGAGAGCACCCGCCGCGCCGTCATCGAGTGCGTCAAGCTCCTGATCGTCAACGCCGGACGCGGCATGAAGGAGGAGCTGATGGAGCGGGGGAGCTATGAAAAAATACCGTTTTCTGCGGAAAAATCCTGAAAAAACCCTTGAAATCCCCGGCCCAATGTGCTATCATTCCGGTATAAACTTATGTAAACCGCTGATTTATGTTAACTAAACACGTTATGTAAACCGGATATTATGTAAACGCGGCCCTCCCACGCGGCGCGCCTGTTCAGGCGGCAGGGGGATACATTATAATGATAAATATGGCCCGGCCGTCAGCCGTCCGACAGGCCCCGGGAGCGGAAAGCCGAAAAACCGGGAAAGTAATTTGCTTTTTGGAGAAAAATTCAAAAAAATAGTTTTTAATATTTCCGTAACATCTTCCGAAAAAAATCTCAAAACCCTTGCGCCACAAGGGTTTTGAGGATTTTTCGGGACAAGATTTTTGCCGTGTCCATTTTCTTCAAAAATGTTGACATTGGCCGCGCTATGTGCTAAAATGGCCTTAAATCCGTGGAGGGCCGGCGGAAATGCCGCTCCCTTCGGAAAGCGTTCTCCGCGACAGGGTCGACCGGAACCAGGAGGCGTCAGCCGAATGGGGACAGTCTTCATTATGTACGTGTACGGCGGAGGAGCATGGAACCGCCCAACCTGTTCCTTCGCCGTACTCCTCCTTTGGGAAAACTTCTCACGAATTTTCTCAGGAAAGTGCGGAACAAACGCGAATCGCGCCCCGTCTAAAGGGTGTTCAAGGGCGAAAAAGCCATCGCCTTCGGGCGACGACGATGTAAAAGGCCGACCGGCCACGGTCCGGCGTTTACATAAACAAATGTCCGGTTCATGTAACGGACGAAATTCATCAACAATTTTTTATTAAGGAGGAAACACTACATGAAGACTCTGAAGAAGACCCTGTGCCTGGTCTTGGCGGTAGTCATGGTAGTCGG
>CANQBA010000138.1 GCA_947589545.1 uncultured Oscillospiraceae bacterium
TTGGCTTTTGCTTTGCTTTCATCACCATAAATGCGTGGAGTAGCCGTCATGTATAGACGCTTTTTCCCTTGGATAAAGTCATTATTGTGGATTTTTACAAAGTCACTTTCATCTTCACCGGCCAAAGTCACGCCCGTGGTACGGTGCGCTTCGTCGCAGATAATCAGGTCAAACACTAAACCTGTGCGCTTCTGAAATTTGGAAATTACATCAATAGACTGATATGTTGAGAAAAACAGCTTCATCCCTGTTTCTGACCAACCAAATGTATAGTATGCAATCAGCCGTTCAACATTTGTTGTGGCTGGAATGATGGTATCAGAAATACGCCCTCCTTCATCTGATGACGCACTGGCCTTCGGGTCGGAGCAGATAGCAAATACACTGTAATCATATTTGCACTGAGCAGACCATTCCAGCAAAGTTTGATTGAGCAGAGAGATAGAGGGCACAAGAAATAGTACATTTCCTGTCCCGTTTGTGATTGCTTCCGCAATTTTTAATGAAGTAAAGGTTTTACCAGTCCCACAAGCCATAATCAACTTGCCACGGTCTGCAGACTGGAAACCGTTTAATACCGCCTCGATTGCTTTTGCCTGGTGAGGGCGTTCTTGCTTACGCCCATCCCGTTTCATTCCATTTATATTGTTCAGCGAAAATGAATCCCAATCAATGCCTGAATCTTTCAGGTCTTTTAACCTGATACGGGTAACGGGTGGCAACTGGCCTTCGATGGTGTCTTCAGCAGTTGAACTCCATTTGTCCGTGGTCGAAACAATGATGCGCTCCGAATACCGCATTGGCTTACCATCAATGAAGAACGGCTTGCCAGATGCAGATAAAAATGTATCTACGTCTGCTTTAGATACAGGGTAGTTTTCATCATAAAATTTGCATTGAATAGCGCAGTATTCATCATAGTCCTTTTTCTTGGCAACAAGGTCAATACCGGTGTCATGCTTGCCACCGTTATATGGAAATTCAACCCACGTCCACACAGCTTCAAAAGTTTCCGCATAGAGAGGGCAGGTCAAAAAATACTTTTTCATCAGCAATTCAAAGAGGGTTCCTTGCTGCGCCTTGCTTTGACCCATGTTTTTGAAATCAAGCAGTAATTGTTCAAATCCGCTCATTTTTCTTCCTCCTGTGTATTATCAGAAGGGACGTGGATAAACTCTACAACATCCCCAATATTGCAATCCAAGACATCACAAATCTTTTTCAACGTGTCCATTGTGACAGGATGGTTTTTACTTAACCTTGCCATTATATTTTGGCTGACTTCTGCCTGCTCCTTCAAATCTTTTCGCTTCATGTTTTTGTAAATCAGCAGTTTCCATAGCTTATTGTAGCTGATTTCCATTTTCAAGTCACCTCTAAAAACTATCTATTTTTAATTATAGCCAGCTTTTTCTGCAATTTCAAGGAAAAAGTCACGGAAGCATGATTATTACGCACGAGCAAGTATGATAATTTCCCTCCCCAATTTCTGTGCATACCGCACCGTCATGGCCGTGCCGCCCCGATGCTCTCCGTTGTAAACGGCCAGCAGTTTGGCTGCATGATCTACAAGATAGCGGTTTCGTTCCAGCATACAGCCCTTGTGGTAATCCTCGTTCACATAAATCACATCGTCGGCCATATCAAGGATCTGATAATATAACTCCCGCGCTGAAGTCGTCCACCGGTCCGCCTGTCCCTTGCAAGGAAGGACACAGTGGAGTTTCAGTGCGGGATTTTTTTCACGCAATGCGAGGACCGCCAGCGAAGCCCAGGTATCGGTACCCTCGGCCATGCCGGAGAGGAAATCAGTAATCCCGGCAGCGGCTAACTCCGCTATTTTAGCAAACAGAACCGCTTTTAATTGGATACACCCAGCAGCAGTTTCGTCATACCCCCATGGAAACTTATGTGGACGATGGCCTGTAAAAGCGCAACTGTTATCGAAAATCATGGTACTTTCCCCGATCTTTATTTGTATAGGGGGGTTATATCCCCTTATCAATGGAGATTATAACCCCCATACTGATATGTGTCAATTGGGGGTGAACGCATGATTGTATTTGATAAAATGTGGGACGTTATGAAGGAAAAAGGTGTTTCCACCTATCTGCTACGGGAGAAATGCGGGATCGACAGTAAGACCATCCGCCGACTGCGGGCGAACGATAACATGGAGACAAAAACACTGAACAAGTTGTGTGCGGTACTTGAATGCCGCTTGGAAGATATTGCGGAATACGTCCCTGATGAGCAGTAACAGTCCTATGGCCTCTCTTGGCCATAGGACTGTTTTTTGCAAACCTAATAGTATATCCACCCCTCAAAAAAATATTCCAAAAATTTTGAAAAAGCTCTTGACAAGCATATGTTCCATGTGCTATCCTACGATACTCTCCTGTGAGAGCTATGGCTGCATGGACGATTGGAGGACACCCTTTCTGTCCATGGCCGCCATCCAAAACCGAATGATCGGCTGAACAGGATATGACTTTGCGAAGACCGTCGGGGACCCCGAAAAGTCGCCAGACTTTTTGGGGAAAGGAGGAGCAGCGGCGTGAGTGAGTTTTCGTGCTTTGCACGGAAACGAGCGATACAAAGCTTGCGACGACGCAGCAAGGCGACGCCGCGGTGAGACTCCGGGGCAGGAACGGGGTTCAGGCAGACCGGCGCTACATATTTTTTCGAGCCAACGTATCAGCTTCCCTTGGCCTTTTCCGCGAAGATGATCGACAAAATTCACTCCGAAACAGCATGAACTTACATACCCGCCCCTGATCCCCAGGATGCGGGAACATTATTTTTCGGAGGTGATAGGAAATGTCGAGCATCATACAAGAGCGGAAAGGAGGCAGCAGAGATGGACGAATTGGAGATTGTCCGGGGGAGCGACGTACCGATTCGGGAGGTTGAATGGCTGTGGTATCCGTATATCCCATACGGAAAGATCACGCTGGTCCAGGGCGACCCCGGAGACGGGAAAAGCACCTTTGTCCTGAACCTTGCCGCGATTCTCACCAGCGGGAAGCAACTGCCATTCACAGATGTAGCGCCGGAACCCATGAACGTGATTTATCAGAATACGGAGGACGATGCGGAGGACACGGTCCTGCCCAGGTTCCTCCAGGCGGGCGGTGACCCGAAACGGCTGTGCTTTATCCGGGAGGACCGGAAGGCGCTGACTTTTTCGGATGACCGCCTTTTTCGTGCCATCCGGCAGGTGGACGCG
>CANQBA010000139.1 GCA_947589545.1 uncultured Oscillospiraceae bacterium
GATACCCCCTTCTGCATGAACGAGCAGAGCAAAAACCAAAACGCTGCCCGCGCCTGTACCGGCAAGTTGCGGTATTTCTGCTTCAGGCGCCACATTACTTACGAATAATCTTTTTGAGTATTCGTGTACCATTATCTCCAAGCAGCTGTTTCGCCGTTTGTTTCATCATTCCCTCTACCGTAATATCGATATGTTGCATGATGTCGAAAGCCGCTCTTTCATCATCGGCATTTGTAAAAATCTCGAAAAACATCGGCTTCTCTGTCAATTCGGGGAGGACAAATCGCGGATATACTCTATCGAATTCTTCTTTGCTGGAAGCCGTCATATATTCGAATCCCAAACTTTCCACATAGCCTTTGACCAACGTTTTTGATTTGTTCCCAAAATGACCAGCAGCAGCGATGTATGCATTGATATTTTCTTCCCTAAGTGTACTATCCAATTTGAACAAACAACCACCGCCATCATTAACAAGCAGAATTCTCAAATTATGGGGTAAATCTCGATTGCCAAGCGCATTTATATCATAGAAAAATGTCAAATCACCCAAGACACAAAAACACAAACTATTTTTTTTAACAAGAGCCGCCCCAATAAAAGAAGACAATACACCGTCTATTCCTCTCGTACCCATGTTGCTTATAGTTGATATTCGTTCTGAAAACTCAAACATACTCCACGCTCTCAGCGTTGTACTGCCTCCGATAAACATCATCGAATTCTTTGGAAGTATTTTTGTAATTGCATGAGCAGCATAAATATTAGAAAAAGGAATCTTGTCGATCGGAATATGTATATTCTTAACAATTGCATTGCAATCGAATAAATAGTCGCTTCGATCCTTCAAGTCAGCGCAAGAATAATGATCAAAAAAATCTTCCTCCTCCATTTCAAACACAGACGAAAGCATCTTAAATGTGTCCCTTATTTCACCGTCTGGATTTACTCTCCATACTTCTTTTACATTGGACTTATATATCTCTGCTTGTGTCTGTACATCAACAGTCGGGCCACCTATATGTACCAATAAATCAATATCTCTAAAAATTGAATATTTCTTGCCTTGAAGTGCTGCAAGATTTGCCATTACTTTGTGTTTCCCATCATACCCGCAAGCATGGCTACCAAAAACTACCGCATTATAGATACTGCAAAAACTATCTATTTTTTTCGTAAGAGAAACCGACATTTTATTGTGTACTCCTACGAAAACGGCTATTTTTTTATTTATTTTAATTTCTGGCAATTTATCGTTCAACAAGTAGCGTCTTATTACTCTGTGTTTAGGCAGTTTCTTTACATCGTAATATACACGCTCACATTCAGATGTCCTCGGAAGATCAATATGTACAGGTTTTCCCCCGTGATGATTCAACTCCAACAACGCCTTATTAATAAGAATATTATTTTTCCACAGATCATCATCATCTTTTATTTCCGACAAATGGACTTTTACTCCGAATGAATCCGATGGTGAAATACTTCTATCAATCACTTGCGGCTTCAGATGCCCTATTAGAGCATATCCGTGAACTCCTGTAATTGTCAAAATTGGCAACTGACGATAATATGCTTCGGTTATTCCGGGATAGTAATTTCGTGATGCCACCGACTCTGTGCAAACAATAGCAATCGGTTCACCGCTTTCTGCCGCCATACCAACAGCCATATACGCTGCTCCACGCTCGTCTACGGCAGAATACATTTCAAAACAACCGTTGTATTGTAATCCCAAAACCAATTCATTATGTGAGCCACCAGGTGATACAATAACCCGCTTAACTCCATGTTCGAGCATAAGTGAAATAAGCATCTGCACATTTTTATTTTCTGTGTACCCTGCTATACTATTCATTTTGTTTCCTCCTTATTTAATTATTATTTTCCAAACCAATGCTTTTTCAAATAAGACATTGTATCTACTTTCAACCGTTTCAAACAGTCGGTTGCTTTGATAGAATCGAAGCATCGCAACTTATTTTTTATTTCGGAATGCTTGCGATATGTGCAGCCGAGCGTTTGTTCTGCCGAATAGTATGTAGACATGTTATTTACCTCCTTAATTTTTTTCAGACTAAAAAAACATTAGTTCTAATTTATTATCTGCAAACCTTTTCGCAGATATATTTGAGAGTCTTCAATAAGTGAATTCAATTTGAAATATACACGATTATAATCGATTTGATTGCTCATGATGCTTGACCCTGTTACATTTTTTATGATTCTATTGTTCAAATCGAGTTTATCGGCAAGATTATATATTCTACTGTTTTGATTAATTGGGTCATCATGCGTAAAACGCTCAAATACAGAAAATTGTTTGCCGTAATTTACAGAAAATGCCATCCCGTGAAACGAATCGGTGCATACAAATGATGCAAAATGTATAAGTGAAAGAAATTCCGCAGGACCAACCGGAGATTTTATACATCCTTTCCGTAAAAAATCTTTTCTATAAACCGGAATAATCTTGATTTCAAGTTCAAGTTTCTTCGCAATCTTACGTATCATCTTCCAATGCTGTTTATTTTGCCCCAGCATATAGACAAGGAGATAGGAAGAGTTTAAAATTTTGATATTTCTTGATTCAAAATTTTGCCATTCGTCTTTACTCAAAAGGAGTGTGGGGTCGAGCACCGTTTTAACTTCTCTCCCGGTAATATCGTGTATAATTTTAGAACCGGACTCCTCACGTGTGGAAAGATGAGCGAATGACGAGCATAATCTCGACATTTCCGTTTTTGTATATCTGTCCTCTATCTTTGGGAGGCCTACGCTCGGCGCATACGCGATTTTTTTGCGATTATCGGATACAAAGTCGAGAAAGTAATGTGGGTCAAAGCAGGAAGGCGCCCATATCTGGTCGCTGCCGCAAACAAAATAGTCAAATTTGTCATTCAATGCTTCAAGTTCAGACTGTGTATCGCATTTATCAGTAAACAGCAAATGATTTGATAAAAACTCATCAAATTTCTTTTTCCTTTCCATAGTCGAATAATGCGATTTACCAATAGATTTTATTCGACGGATACACTTTTGTATAATATATTCGACAAACGGCTCGCTTGCAGTCTCAAAAATGGTTGGTTTCGTATAGTATTTAATCACAGTAGGGGAGCAACCTATTTGTTTTAATATCTCGGACAAGGCTGTAATTTGTAAAGCCGTA
>CANQBA010000140.1 GCA_947589545.1 uncultured Oscillospiraceae bacterium
TTTCAAAAACCGTATAATTGACTATATTTCAATAATTTCAAAGAACTATTTATCCACTTTTACGGGACAGTAGTGATTCTCAATACTACTTATGGATATTTTCGTATTATTCTATTGGGATTTCCTACCGATGTAGAATTGTCCGGGATGTCATTTATAACAACCGTTCCTGCTCCGATTTTAACATTGTTCCCTATTTTGACATCTTCAACGATACATACATGTGGACCTATATATACGTTGTCACCAATGGTCGCAGGAGTCCATTTATTACTCCCAATCGAAACAAAATGACTTATACTGCAATTTTTGCCTATGACAGTTCCTTTGTTTACAACAATTCCAACCCCATGACCAATATAAAAACCTTCGCCGATATTGGTGGAAGGAGGTATTTGTATGCCGTATTTTCGCGACATTCTTCGCCATTTGAATTTTGCATAAAGTCTAAATGGATTGGGACGACTGGCAAGTCTCATGTAAAATGAGTATGTAAAACAATGATCATAGTTGACAAGAACCTGTAACAACATAACAATCAACAAAATCCCCCCCCCCCCCCCCCCCCACGAATTGTTCCGTCAATTGTATGTTTTTCCGGATTACGAAGAAAAACATATCTCATATAATCGGAAAGTATAAGGGAATATATTATTTTTAAATTATGAAATGCTGTCATCATTTTCTGATTGAAATATATTCAAGGGAATACTATATCATACTTTAGAGTCTACAAAACGCATTTTTATCTTTATCAATATTCGCATTATATGAGGTCCTAACAGATCTTTGAGTTTTCTTTTGAAATGACTAAATGAATTAGACCAACTCCCTGCATAATGATGTACGGTATATGTTTTTTCTGTAAGAATGATTTCTCTAGTTTGTATATTCATTGGATTAAAAAAATCTTTGGGGTAGATATAAACGTCTGCAACAAATTGTACTTGATCGGTATTTTTTAGCCCGTGCCCGACTAATAACTCTGTAGTATATTGCACAACGCTTTTCAGGTTATATGTTCGGTCTGAGTTCAAAAAATGAAGGGGAGCGTACAAATCCAATAATTCCTTGTACAAGCCGAGGCCGGGGTTTACCCCAAGGCCGAGGCCGGGGGCGACGCCCATTTCATCGGGTGTTCCCCCCTCTTTTGCCTCGCATTCGCAACCCATAAAGGGCCCCTGTCTAATAATCTCCTGCATCGGACGCAAGACTTCGACATCGGTATCGAAATAAAGTCCGCCATACTTGTATAAAATCCAGAATCGGGCATAATCGCTGACAAAGGCATATTTCTTCACCTGATAGGCTTCTGCGGTATATGGAATGATATTGACATCGAAGTTCGATTCGTTCCACTCCTTGATTTCATACTCCGGGAGATACTTCCGCCACGAGACGATGCACTTACGCGCCAACTCGGGCAGCGGTTTTCCTCCGAACCAACAGTAGTGGATAATTTTTGGTATCATAACTAATTGTGAAAAAATCGATTGATCCGATTCAAATAAAGAGTGTAATAATATCGAATAACAATGCGGGGATAAACGAATGCAAAAAAATAAATGGAACGCAACATTCTGGGGAATTTCTCACCATAAACTCTTATCAGATCGTCATCTTGTCTATCCAAATGAAACAACATGACAATATTCTCGTTAATAACCTCCGGACACGACGTCCAATGGGTTTCGAACATATTTAGAATCATCAGTTGGTCTTTATGAGGACGGCCTCCTATATATTCCATTACCCCCCCCTTACTTATAACTCTATAATGATTTAAATGGTAGCCTTTTTCCTTTATGAGGAACGCCGCATACATCCAATATTCAAAACATTCAAAAGTATTTTTCCATCCATTTTCATTGAATTTATCCAGCCAGCTGAAAAATTCCGTCAGATTGTTGCATTTATACACAGGAATTTCATTGAACCAGAAATTATAAATAAAATAATGAAATTCCTTTTTCAATATTTTGTCATGATATAGTCCTAATGTTTGAAAGCATCTCCTCATGTAGGAATCCGGTGTTTTTAACACAGATATGTTGCAATTCAGGCATAGTCTCTTATTCCATATTTCTTCAAACAATTTCGGGAAGTCACCCTTTTTTATGAATAGCGACTCCGAATCCACCATTGCCAAATAGTCATATTGATCTTTGAGCATTCTTAACGCATACATCTTTTTGACTACGACTTTAGATTTATAATGCAGTTGTTCTTCGGGCAATATCAACCACGAGATTTCTTCGGAGAATGCTTCATAGATTCGGTTGCGAAATTTTTCTTTTTGTTCTTCGTCGGAAAAAACAAAATAAATTTCCTCATCGATATGCAGATCGTGCTTCGACTTGTATAAATTAAATGCAAAGTCGAAATGGTTCTTCATGTCATACAAAGGGCAAATGAAAGCTACTCTATTCATGATCGGATAGTATTTTCAAATATGATTAATATTAGAAGTTGTTTTTAGATACTCCGCATATTCGTCGGGCGTACCGCAGAAAATCACTTCGTCCCGACGAATAACGTGTACATGAATCTCTTTCCCTGCACTGATTAAGGCATTATACAACGGAGCGACGTAGAGTTCTTTCGGAGAATCGTTTGTTCCACGTTCACCTTGATAATAGGCTTTTATGAAATCCGCAGTCTGCCGGAAATAGTAGATGCCCGTGGAACAGTATCGGCTGATTGCCCGTTTTTCCGCCGTTTCGACGACTTTTGTCTGCTCTGTTCCGTCCGCGGTACGGGCATACGACCAATTGTCGCCCGTGCCGACGAAACATTCCAAATAGCCAGCCCACCGTTCGATGCCTTTGGGAAACACGAAGCCCGGGCGGAATGTGTCGATGTTGAAAATCAAGATACCTTCGTCCGGTCTGATTCCTGCACCCTCGATGCCTTTGAGCACGGTTTCCGCCTGCCCGCGGGTCGGTTGTTCCAGCATGACGATATCGTATTGTGCGATGCCCATGAGCCGGCACTCCTCCTCGATAAAACGGCGGGTGTCGAAAACAT
>CANQBA010000141.1 GCA_947589545.1 uncultured Oscillospiraceae bacterium
CCATTATCCCAGAAGTATCGTTATTCCAGGAAAACTGCAGATCTCCGCTTAAACAGGCTGTTTTCCGTTCTGAACCTGGAATAACGATACCAAACGTTTATCTTAAAAACTCAGGGATACGGTTCCCATCTCCGGCACTGCTGTAATCGGAATCAGCCTTGAGGAACCACTTGTCATTCCATGCCTTCAGCTGCCTGTTCAGGGTATCCTGCGAGATCTCCACATAAATCTGTGTGGTCTGCAGGGATGCATGTCCAAGAAAATTTTTCACTGCAATAAGCGGGACGCCTGCTTCAAGCATATGAGTGGCAGTCGTATGCCTCATGGAATGCGGCGTGTAATTATATCTGAACTGCCCGGGATATTTCTGCCTGGCCATACCCACATACTTAGCAAAGATCTCCTCAACACAGGAAACAGTCATTTTCTCATGGGTCTGGCTGGAGAACACATGCGCTCTAGTTTCATTGGATATCTTTCTGCAGGCAATGTATTTTTTCAACATGCCGGCGGCTTCGCAGGGAATACCGATCCTGCGCGCTTTCTGTCCTTTGCCGTGTATAATGATGCCTGCCCTGTCAGGATAGAACTGAATATCGCCGACCGTCAGATCGCATACCTCCTGCGCCCTCGTTCCGCTGGCATACATAAAGCACAGCAGAATCTTGTCCCTCAATCCTGTTTTTGTTCCCGCATCAGGCAGTTCAAAGAGAAGTTTGACCTCCTCCTTTGTAAAAGAGTTCCTGCCTTTACGGGGAGCTTTTTTTCTTGGGACTCTTAATACGCAGTTTCTGAAACCTACCGCTGTGCCAAAATCTCTGTTCTGTACGTATGCCGAAAATGCGGCAAGGGCGGAGAGCCTCTGGTTCCTGGTTGCGATACTGCATCCGCGTGCTGACTCCAGCCAGTCCAGGAACTCTGTAACTGCCTTGTCGTCAAGAGTCTTAAAATCCACTTTGTCGGCGGGAATTCCTTTCACCGTGTACATGAATTCCATGAGTATGCGGAATGCCGCCTTATAAGATATGATAGTGGATTTCGACAATCCCTTCGCGGTCGGAAGATATGTATCGAAATAATATTCAAGATGGTCCAGAAAGGAATTCTTTTTACGCCCCATAGTCCACCTCCGGCAGTAATCCGCTCATGAAATCTCCGAATGCTTCAACAGACTCAGGAAAAAGCTCGCTGCTGAATTTCAGGTATCTGGCAGTTTCATTGATTCCTTCATGCCCCAGATATATGGACAGGAATGGTATGGCGTCATTCAGGTGTCTTCCATGGCGTTCCGCCTGGGCATAGGATTTAAAGGCAAAAACATGGCGCATGCAGTGCAGGCACGGTCCCCGCTCATGTTTCCTGCGGCGTTCGGGGCGGATGCCGTTATCCCTGAGTATTGTTTCGAACCTGCGTTTTACTGCCTTGTCCGATATATGGCTGTCACTTCTGGATGCCGGGAAAAGCCATCCTGTATTTTTTCCAGAGAGCCCCATCGCCATGCAGTAGCTGGTCAGGATATCGGTCATGCCGGACGACATGGGCACGAGGCGGTGTTTGTCCCCTTTTGTGTTTACCATTCTTAAAATGCCATTTTCCAGATCGACATCCTGCATGTTTATTTTTAAGGTTTCCCCGATCCTGAGACCGCAGCTGTACAAAAGCCTGAGGATCACCGGGAATTCAACCACCAGGTAAGGATCCGCTTTGGGATCCTTTTGGATCACGTTGTCAGCGGCTTGAAAGATACGGTCCAGTTCCATGTCGCTGAAAATATATGGAACATAATCGTCACGCACTTTGGGAACGGATGGCAGGAAAACGCGTTCCCCGGACAGTCTGATAAAGTTCAGGAACTGGCGGATAACAATCACCTCGTTTTCAACAGAACTGCTCTTTCCCGAAAGGGTGCCCATCCATTCGCTGATAAATGCCTCCGTGATGCCGCCATATGATTTCAGGCGTGTGGCAGCATAGGCGTCGAAGCGCCGAAGATAACACAGTTCATGTTTCCTAGCGCTGTCGCTCAGTGACGCACTGCGTAAAGCGTAATATCTCGACATCTGGTCTGAATAGATGCTGTTAAACACCACCGATCACCTCCCTGCCGGAAAGATAATCATAAAAGCGTCCTGCTGGGGGCGGCGGTTCTATTGCGCATAATCTCAGGCTGTCAATGTCAGCCAGTGCATAATGCCTGATAACATCAGGGCTGGAATGCCCAAGGATCCTCCGCACCACCTCATAAGGCATGCCGTCATTTACCATCGAACTCGCAAGGGATGACCGGAAAGCGTGGGGGCCGTGTTTTTTTCCGGCTGTATTGATGCCCGCCGCGGTAAAACACCCATTCAGGGCGTGCCGTATTACGCTTGTGGTGATACGCCCATAGGGAGCGGTCATGCTGTGAAATACATATCCATCATCCAAGGAATATTTATCATTGTCAAGGTGCGCCAGCAGGGCATCTGACACTTCGCGCGGCATCTGCAGGGAGAGGGGGATCCCCGTCTTCTCCTGGGTTATGCTGATATATCCGGTGCCAAAGCTGATCTCCGACAACCTGAGCCCTGCTATGTCTCCTGAACGGAGACCCATCCGGGATGCAAGCCGGATAATGGCCAGGTTTCTCCTTCCGGTATCTGTGCCGGTATCAATGGAGGCTTCCACTTTTCTGATTTCATCCGGGCTGTAAGTTGTGGGCAGTGCCTTCCGCCTTTTATAGTGCGGAACAATCCCTGAAAGATCTGTTTCCATAATCCTCTTGTCCGCAAGGTATTTCAGGAACTGTCGGATGCGCGCATAGCAGTCCTTATTAGAGAATGTGAGCAGCGTCTGGGATATCATTCCAGTATCCAGCTGTGAAAAACTGGAGCATCCTGCTTTCTCCAGAAGGTTCAGGAACAATACACAGGTTCTTTCTTTAGCGAGGAGTGTTGCCGGTTTGTTGCCGGCCTCTGCGCAGTCCTGGATATATCTGGCCAGAA
>CANQBA010000142.1 GCA_947589545.1 uncultured Oscillospiraceae bacterium
CGGTAAGCACTTTTTTACACCACATGGTAAGCACTTTTTGATGGTGGGCGGTAAGGACTTTTTCCTTATCCTGCGGCGAGTCTGATCACAGGAGGCGCCAGCTTATGCCTTTTGTCGTATACTCTTATCTGTATACGAAAGGAGGCTCACTTCATGCTGGCAAAATCAAAAATGCAGGAAATACAGGACCTTAAGCTGCGTGGCTTTACCAAAACAGAGATCGCCGCTTATTATGAAGAGCGCGGCGAAAAACCACCCAGCAGGCCGACCATCAACAAGTACTATGACATGGATGTCGTCCCGGAAAACCCCGGGGCAAAACTGGCAAAGGACAAGTCCTTCGACGCCGAGCCATTCCGCAGCACCATCATCGCGGCCCTGGAGGCCAACAGCCACAAAAACTTCTGTATGTCTTCGGTCTACGACCTGTTGGAAGAGAAGTTTATTGAAAACGGCGGTTACGGGAAGCTCCCAGGCAATGAGCAGACACTCCGCAACTACATACACTATCTGGCGGAAAGCGGGCAGGTCAGCCTGGAACCGGGACGGCGCCGTATCTATGACCATGTTTTTGATACCCCTCCCGGGGAACAGATGCTCATCGATTTCGGCGAGACCAGCCTTCCCGGGAACCGGAGCATCCACTTCATATGCCTGCTCCTGAGGTACAGCCGGCTCCTCTGCGTATATGCGCAGGACCACAAATATAATTCAACCGAAGCCTGCCAGGCCATTTACCGCGCGTTCTGCCGTCTGGGAGGGAGGCCGCGGTGCCTGGTCATCGACCAGGACGCCGTATTCGTTGCCAGCGAGGTTTATGGGGAAGTCGTCAAGACCCGCGTCTTTGAGGATTTCTGCACGGAACAGGAGCTGAGGCTGTGGGTCTGCAATAAGGCCGACCCGGAGAGCAAGGGCCCCATCGAGAATTCCGTGGGCTTTGTGAAGAAGAACTTCTTCAGCGCCCGCGGGATCACGTGTATTGACGATGTGTGGCGTTCCCTGCCGGGATGGCTGGAACGCAAGAACGGAAGGATCCACCGGTCGACCTTAAGGGTTCCAAGGGACGTTTTTGAGGAAACGGAAAAGCAGTCCCTAAGGCCCCTCCTGCCGTCAGTCTATGAACGGTCCCCCAATACCTTCCGTTCCTATGAGGTGGCGGCAATGCCATATGTTTTATACCGGTCCTGCAGGTATTCCGTCCCACGGGAATACGCATACAGGACGGTCCTGTACAAGGTCGTCAACGGAAAGATCCATATCTATGACACGGACCTGAACCTGATCTGCTCCCATAACCTCAGCGAGAGGAAGGGCAGCTTCAACCAGCTCCCCGGGCACCGGAAGCAGGAATCCGGGGACTGGGCCGAGACCGCGGAGCGCCTCCGCGCCAGATGGAACTGTCATGACTTCCAGCACTTTATCAACGGCGTAAAGAAGGAGAACCCGCGCCATGTCTCCCAGCAGCTGGGTGCGATCGAGCAATTCCTGGAATCGGAGAACCCGGACCGGTCCCTGGTCGCGCAGGTCATGCGGGAATGCTGTGAGCATTTCCGGTACCGGTTCTCCCAGTTCCGCGCCGTCTACAGCCTGGCAAAGGCCGGCCGGGAGGTCTCCGTCCCCGGCAGCGGCAGGGAAGTCCCCGGCGGCGTGGAATATAAGGACATGTCCGCATACGCGAAGGCGTTCCAGTCCCGCGTGAAGGATACGGAGGCGGCAGGATGAACAGGGATATCTTACGGAGCATGGATACGGGCCATATCCCGGTACAGCGCCTCACGGCCCTCCTGGAGACGTTCGCGCTGAAGCATTCGGCGAAGTCCCTGGCGGACCTTCTGGAAACAGCGGACGCCCAGGGCAGCTCATACAGGGAATTCCTCCTTGCGGTATTGGAGACGGAGGTGAAGGGACGCAATGAGCGGCGGCGGAAACGGAACTATTCCGCTGCCCATTTCCCGCCCAATATCCGGCCGCTGGAGGAATTCAACCCCGAGGAACTGGAATCCGGGATCACCCAGGCCCAGATATGCCGGCTGAAGGAACTGTCCTGGCTGGACAACGGGGGCAACCTGGTATTCGCCGGGCCGCCTGGGCTGGGAAAGACCATGGTCGCCTGCGGACTGGGGCTGGCCGCCATCAACAGCGGCTATACGGTCTGCTTTGAGAAGATGGTAAACCTGATCCGGATCCTCGACACGGCGGAAACGGAGCGGGCTGCCGGCTTCCGCCTAAAGAATATCAGGAAAGCCCAGCTGGTCATCATTGACGAGATCGGGTACACACCGATCAGCCGCAGCCAGGCGAACCGTTTTTTTACCTTTATCAGTGACACCTATGAAACATCGTCCATTATCTTTACCACGAACAAGGAGATCGTGGACTGGGCGGAGATGATGGGTGACCCGGTGCTTACGACAGCGATGCTGGACCGCATCCTCCACCATGCGAGGTGCTATTCCTTCAAGGGGGAATCCTACCGCCTGAAACATCCAGACCTGGACAGCGGGGCGGAGACAGGAGGCGGCATATGAAGGAGGAGATATCCGCAGCCGAATGGAGGGCCTATAACAGGGGCATACTGCAGGAATACCTGATCCATACGCGGCTGGAACCTGGGGAACAGCGGGAACTGTTCCGTTGGGTGAACAGCGGGCACAGGGTGCATGGGGAGAACCCATGGGGATTATACGACAGCCATACCCACCATACGCTAGATTTCATACCGGCATACCGGCTCTACATGTCGGAACAGGAAGGAAACGGGGCAGCCCCCTGACGAGGGGGATATAAGAACAGCTTACCGTGACGTAAAAACTCCTTACCGTTCCATGTAAAAAGTGCTTACCGCTCCATGTAAAAAAGTGCTTACCGAAGGATGTAAAAAACTCCTTACCATACGATGTAAAAAAG
>CANQBA010000143.1 GCA_947589545.1 uncultured Oscillospiraceae bacterium
CATAAGGCAATCCCTCTATGGTTCTTTAGTCAATAAGGCATCATGGCGCATATTACAAAGAGACACACCACTACAGATTAAATTATACCACTCAAATAAGCGAAAATCAACATGACGGGAGAACAAATGCTCCCACACAAGCCCGTCAAAATAAAGCACCCGTCTCCGATACGGCTGACACATTCCAGCCACCGAAGACGGGCGTTTGGTCTTATATTTTGGATTTCCGATTACCGCCGCACTGCTGATGTTGTTGTCATGCTTTATGCGGTGTTGTCATTGAGGATGTTCTTAAAAGGGGCGATCTCACTCTCCCCCTCCTCGCTGTCGATGCCGTCGTTGACAGCGATGAATCGTATGCCGTGGTCCGGGAAGTAGGTGTCCGTGTAATTCCCCACAGAGACGTAATCTCTCCCCAAGCGTGACAAGTCCTTCACCATTACAGCGGAGACGTAGCCCATCTCGATGTCGGACAGCAGTTGCTGAAACCCTGGGCGGTTAAAGTTTGTCCCCGTGTAGCCGTCGTCCACATAGTAGCGGGCGCTGGTCAGGCCCATCTCCTTGGCCTTTTGCGAAAGTAGTTTTTTCTGATTGGCAACGGAATTGCTGTCCCCGTCCATCCCGTCGTCGCGTGACAGGCGGCAGTAGAGGGCCGTGATCCCGGTCTGTTCTGTTTTCTTTTTCGACTGCATTTAATCCTCCTTCCCGGCAGCCGAACACACATATCCTGCGTCCATTTTAGCAGGTTTCGGTGCGGTTGGAAAATCTGCGAAATTGCCGGTTATATAGTGCTCCAGCCGCTGGTCGATACGGGTGTTTTGGTTCAGGTGGCGGAAATCTATCGGCTCAAATCTGCTTTCAACGATGTATCTGACACCGTTGATCTTGTACTCATTTACGTTCTGGCCGAAGCCAACGATAAAATTATTCATACGCCCCTCCTTACCTTGCATCTCTACTCCGCTGACGTTTCAGTAAATCAAGGCCGCGCATAATGTCGTGAATGATCTGTTGGTCGGTATAGCTTACGGGGAAGTATTTGCGAAGATCCTCCCGGCGGAGCTTGATCTGTTCCCGCTGGTTGGGCTTTTCTTCGCCCATAAGCTCTCCGATGCGCTCAGCGGTGATGGTTCCTGCCTCCCGGTGCATTTTGCAGGCTTGGGAGTAGGACGGCGTGCAATCGTTCAGTTCTATGGCGTTGAGGACGTCACGCTGGGATTTCTCCGTCAGGAAGGACAACTCCACGCCCACGGAAAAGGCAATGCGGCCTTCGTCCATCATCTGAAGTAACTCTGGAATGAGTTTCGTGAGCCGGATGTACCTTTGAACCGTCCGCCCGCTGTCCGCGTCGGAGATGCCGTCGCGGGACTTGTGGCCAACTTGTCCACAAGTGACGCCTTGGTGGGTCAGGGCCTCCATCTTCAACTTGTAGGCAAACGCCTTCTCGCTGGGCAGGATGTGTTCCCGGTGGAGGTTGCTGTCCACCAGCAGGACAGCCGCCTCGTCCCGGTCGATCTCATAGACAAAGGCGGGGACGCTCTGCATCCCCGCCCTCTCCGCGGCGTGAAGTCTCCGATGGCCGGAGATCACCTCGTATTCATTTTCTGTGCTCTCCAGCGGCCTCACGATCAAGGGAGACAGGACGCCGTTCTCCCGGACGCTGTCGGTCAGGTCGTCCATCTCCCCGTTGTCCAGGACCTTGTAGGGGTGGTCCTCAAAGGGGTGAAGTTTTGTAATGGGAATATCTGTTATTTTCAACGCTCATAGCTCCTTTCTGTTCGTTTTCTCTCGGTTTTTTCTTGCTCGTCCAGGAACCGCTCCAGTTCCTCCTTTGTCCGGGCGGAGCGTTCCGCGATGCCATCGCACAGGCGGAGCTCCTTTCGCAGTTCCTTGAGCTTTTCAGATATTTCGTCTCTATTTTTCTTTTGCTCTGCGGGGTCCTGGCCGGTGCGGGAAATCCGGCGTATCTCATTGTAGAGGCCCTGACGCTCCGTCGTCAGGGCCTCCATCTGCGTCGTGATTTCTGTGCGTTTCGTTGCCAGCTGCTCTCCGCTTTCGATGCCGTTTGCCGCCAGGAAGCGGGTCTGGGCGTCCAGCCGGTCAAGCTTTGCCAGGTCCTCGCGCATAAAAAAGGACACCCGTTTGGCGGATGCCGGATAACGTTCAATGATGTGCAGTTCGTAGCAATAGCGGCTATACAGGGCGTGCAGGCTGGACTGCTGGCGGTGATAGGGCGGCTGGTTCTCTGCCCGGAGTTGCCTGACCTCCGCCTGTTCCTCCGGCGGGTATGGGTCTACCTTTCTGTACTTGCCCAAAATGCAATCATCTATGTCATTCAGGGAATATCCCTGCCCCAGCTTGGCGAAGCGGAAAAATCCCTTTGCCCCCGGCGGCCTGAGCCCCGGATATTTGAGCGTCCTGCCGTCCTCTCCGGCAAATTTGAATTCATACCCCTTTGCGGCGAGGTAGTTGAAGAAGCCCTTCCGGGTAGTGGAGGCAAGAATCGCGGCGTCTATGTCCGCCCGAACGGTCCCTCGCAAGGTTGGCCGGTTCTCCTGCTCCGCTTTCCACTCAGCGTAAGGCTTTGCTTTCTCTTTTGGCCTTTCGATGACTGAGATACCGTATTCCCGGCATAACCGATCTGACACCTCCCGCATTTTAGCGTAGTCCGCCGGGGAGTTGTAGAATTTCTTCCCGTCCATGAAGGACACGGAGTTTATGACAAAGTGGTTGTGGTAATGGCCCGTGTTGCAGTGTGTGGCCACCAGCACCTCGAACCTGTCGCCCCACAGCTCCTGGGCCAGCTTTACACCGATCTCGTG
>CANQBA010000144.1 GCA_947589545.1 uncultured Oscillospiraceae bacterium
AGAAATCAGCTTGGCACATTCGCCCCGGATTTCGCCCACTTCAACGACGACGTTCTCTTTGGCGAGAACTGGAACAACCCCGACATCGACTTAAAGACCCGGTGCATGATTACCGTTGTTGCGCTGATGAGCTCCGGCATCACGGACTCGTCCCTCATCTACCACCTGGAAAACGCCAAGGCCCACGGTGTGACGAGAGCGGAGATTGCCGCCATCGTGACCCACGTTGGCTTCTACGTGGGCTGGCCCAAGGCGTGGGCGGTATTCCGGCTGGCCAAGGACGTTTGGAACGAGGCGGAGCCGGAATTGACGGAGAAGGACAAATATCAAAACACCATCCTTTTCCCCATCGGCGCGCCCAACGACGGCTTCGCCCAGTATTTCAGCGGGCAGAGCTGGCTCGCGCCGGTGTCCCGCGAGCAGGTGGGCATCTTCAACGTGACCTTCGAGCCGGGCTGCCGGAACAACTGGCACGTTCACCACGCCGACAAGGGCGGCGGGCAAATTTTGATCTGCGTCGGCGGACGCGGGTACTATCAGGAGTGGGGCAAAGCGGCCATTGAGATGAAGCCCGGCGACTGCGTCAACATCCCTGCGGGCGTCAAGCATTGGCACGGGGCCGCGCCGGACAGTTGGTTTTCGCATCTCGCCATTGAGGTTCCCGGAGAAAACGGTTCCAATGAGTGGCTGGAGCCGGTGGACGATGAGCAATACAGAGGTTTGAAGTAAACATGAAAAAGTTCATAGCAATTTTACTGACAGCCATGATGGTTCTGTCCCTGGCGGCCTGCGGCAACGAAGCCAACTCGGCGGGCAGCACCGAACCGCCCCAAAACAGCACAGAAGCCCCGCGGACTGAGGCCCCCGCCGATACGAACAATGAAACTGACGCGCCCAGCGATCCGACAGACAGCGCCCCCTCTGAGCCCAGCGAGGCCCCGGAGGGCGGCAAAAAGATTCTGGTTGCCTATTTCTCCGCCACCAACAATACCGAGGGCGTGGCCCGGAAGCTGGCGGAGGGCCTGGGTGCGGACATCTACGAGATCACCCCCGCCGAGCCCTATACGGACGAGGATCTGGACTACGGCAACTCCCGCAGCCGTTCCTCCGTGGAGATGGACGACCCCAGCGCCCGCCCCGCGATTTCCGGCGCTGTGGAGAACATGGAGCAGTACGACGTGGTGTTCATCGGATACCCCATCTGGTGGGGTGAAGCGCCGCGTATCATGAGCACCTTTATCGAGAGCTACGACTTCTCCGGCAAGACGCTGGTAGCCTTCTGCACCTCCGCCAGCAGCGGATTTGGCAGGAGCGATTCCGCTCTTCGGTTCGCCGCCGGCGGAGCCACCTGGCTGGACGGCCACCGCTTCTCCGCCGGAGCCTCTGCTGATGACGTGATGGCGTGGGCAAATGGGCTTGGGATCAACTGATATGAGACAAGTCGCAAAAAGAACGGTTGACCTTGCCATGATCGTTCTCCTGCCGCTTTTGATGCTGGAAATACTCATCGGGCAGGAGACGCATGAATGGCTCGGCGCCGTCATGATGGCGCTTTTCCTTACGCACCATCTTCTGAATTTAGGCTGGTGGAGGGGCTTTGCCAAGGGAAAGTACACCACGTCCCGCACCTTCCAAACGGCCCTTGACCTTTTGCTCCTGCTGGATATGGCGGCGCTTTGTGTCAGCGGCGTGATGATGTCGGGATTTGTTTTCCGCTTCCTCGGCATAAGCGGCGGAATGATAATCGCAAGGCAGCTCCACCTCCTGGCCTCCTACTGGGGCCTTATCCTGATGTCAGTGCATCTTGGGCTGCATATGGGGCAATTCTTCCCGCTTTTTCGAAAGCTGTTCCGCCTCTCTGAAAAGAACAATATAAGAACATACGTCTTGCGGATCATCGCCATCGTCCTGTCCGCGTATGGAATTTACGCCTTCATCGATCAGCACATAGCGGATTACCTCTTTGCGCAAACGCACTTCGTGATGTTCGACGAGACAAAGTCGGCGGCCGTATATTTTGCGGAAACGGTCGCCATGATGGGACTCTTCGCGGCGGCGGGGTATTATCTGAACAAGCTGCTGCGAAAGGTGGGTAAGAAGTCCGAAAAGGAGCGGTCAAACGGGCCGTTCTTGAAAGCCGTGGCCTTCCTCATCCCGGTGCTTGTCTGCGCCCTTGTCGTGGTGGTACTGGAATTGCCCTCACACATCGAGCCGTGGCAGAGAGAGCCTGCGGACGGGCCTTCACAGCCGGGCCAGTCGGAACAGACGGAAAAGCCAGACAGCCCGACGGTCGCAGCTGATGACGGCTTTGTGCTTATTCGCGGCGGGAGCTTTGCCATGGGAAGCCCGGAGGACGAACCCTGGCGCTCGGCGGATGAGACGCAGCATACCGTAACGGTCAGCGATTTTTACATGAGTCCATTCGAGGTCAGGCAGAGTGAATACGCGGCGGTGACGGGCGAGAATCCCTCTAATTTCACCGGGGACGATCTGCCGGTGGAGAATGTGTCATGGCTGGAGGCCGTCGCGTTCTGCAACGCCCTCAGTGAGAGGGAAAACCTCACGCCCGCCTATACCGTGGACGGCGAGACCGTCACATGGGACAGGAGCGCCAACGGCTACCGCCTGCCCACCGAGGCGGAATGGGAATACGCCTGCCGCGCCGGAACGACGACGCCTTTCAACACCGAAACGTCGATCAGCCCGGAGGAATCCAACTACTACGGCCATTATCCCTACGAGATCGAGGACAACTATTTTTCTCAGGGGAATCTCACCACGAAGCCCGGCGAGTACCGGCAGAC
>CANQBA010000145.1 GCA_947589545.1 uncultured Oscillospiraceae bacterium
CGACATGCTCAAGGGCAAGCAGGGCCGCTTCCGCCAGAACCTGCTGGGCAAGCGCGTGGACTACTCCGGCCGCTCCGTCATCGTGGTGGGCCCGGATCTGAAGCTCTATCAGTGCGGCGTGCCCAAGGAGATGGCTATCGAGCTGTTCCGGCCCTTCGTCATGAAGAAGCTGGTGGAGGACGGCGTAGCCAACAACATCAAATCCGCCAAGAAGATGGTGGATCGGGGCCGCACCGAGGTGTGGGACGCCCTGGAGGTAGTCATCAAGGAGCACCCGGTCCTGTTGAACCGCGCCCCCACCCTTCACCGTCTGGGCATCCAGGCCTTTGAGCCGGTGCTGGTGGAGGGCCGCGCCCTGAAGCTCCACCCGCTGGTGTGCACCGCCTTCAACGCCGACTTCGACGGCGACCAGATGGCTATCCATGTGCCCCTGTCCAGCGAGGCCCAGGCCGAGGCGCGGATCCTGATGCTCTCCGCCCACAACCTGCTGCACCCCCGCGACGGCAAGCCCGTGACGGTGCCCACCCAGGACATGGTGCTGGGCTCCTACTACCTGACCTTCGTCCGGGACGAGAAGGGCGCCGGCAAGGCCTTCGTCTCCCCCGACGAGGCCATCATGGCCTATCAGGCCGGCGACGTGGGGATGCACGCCCCCATTCGCGTTCGCATGACCCGGGTCATCGACGGCGTGACCAAGTCCGCCCTCATCGACACCACCGTGGGCCGCATCATCTTCAACAACCCCATCCCCCAGGATCTGGGCTTCGTCGACCGCACGGATCCCGCTCACGAGCTGGATCTGGAGGTCAGCTTCAAGGTGGGCAAGAAGCAGCTGGAAAAGATCATTGACCGCTGCATCGAGAAGCACGGCTTTGAGATCAGCGTAGAGATGCTGGACGCCGTCAAGGCCCAGGGCTACAAATACTCCACCCAGGGCGCCATCACCATCTCCATCGCGGATATGACGGTGCCCGAGGCCAAAAAGGAGCTGATCCGCGCCTCCGAGCAGAAGGTGGTGGAGATTGAGGGCCTGTATAACCAGGGCTTCATCACCGACGACGAGCGCTACCGCCTGGTGGTGCACGAGTGGGAGGAGACTACCAAGAAGGTGGCCGACGCCCTCCAGAACAACTTAGACGAGTTCAACCCCATCTTCATGATGGCCGACTCCGGCGCCCGCGGCTCCATGGCCCAGATCCGTCAGCTGGCCGGTATGCGCGGCCTCATCGCCAACACCGCCGGTAAGACCATCGAGATCCCCATCAAGGCCAACTACCGCGAGGGCCTCACCGTTCTGGAGTACTTCATCTCCAGCCGCGGTGCCCGGAAGGGCATGGCCGACACGGCCCTGCGTACCGCCGACTCCGGCTACCTGACCCGCCGCATGGTGGACGTCAGCCAGGACGTGATCATCCGCGAGCACGACTGCGGCACCCACGAGGGCATCATGGTGTCCGAAAAGACCGAGAAGGGCCAGGTAGTCCAGAAATTTGAGGACTCCATCCACGGCCGCTACCCGGCGGAGGACATTGTGGATCCCGCCACCGGCGAGGTGCTGTTCACCCGCGACCATCTGCTGATGCGCGCCGACGCCGCTCTCCTGGAGGAGCACGGCATCCATCAGATCAAGGTTCGCTCCGTCCTGACCTGCCAGGCCCGCAGCGGCGTCTGCGCCCACTGCTACGGTCTGAATCTGGCCACCGGCGAGACGGTGAACGAGGGCGAGACGGTGGGCGTCATCGCCGCCCAGTCCATCGGCGAGCCCGGCACACAGCTGACCATGCGCACCTTCCACACCGGCGGCGTGGCCGGCGGCGAAACGGGCGTGGAGATCACCCAGGGTCTTCCCCGTGTGGAGGAGCTTTTCGAGGCCCGCAAGCCCAAGAAGATGGCCGTCCTCTCGGAGATCGACGGCGTCGTCTCCATGGAGGAGACCCACAAGGGCGCGCTGATGCAGATCACCGTCACCAATCCTGAGGACGGCGACATGCGGGTCTACTCCGCGGCCCACAACTCCGGCATCCGCGTCAAGGACGGCGACACCGTCAAGCACGGTGACATGCTCACCTCCGGCGCCCTGAATCCCCACGACATCATGGCGATCCTGGGCACCGAGGCCACACAGAAATATATCATCGACGAGGTCCAGAAGGTCTACCGCCAGCAGGGCGTGGACGTGTCCGACAAGCACATTGAGATTATCGTCCGCCAGATGCTGCGGAAGGTGCGGGTGGAGGACGCCGGCGACACCGATCTGCTGTCCGGCTCCACCGTGGATATCCTGGAGGTTCGCGCCGCCGTGGAGAAGCTGAAGGAGCGGGAGGCCGCCGGCGAAGAGGTGGTCTATCCCACCTGCGAGCAGCTGCTGATGGGCATCACCAAGGCGTCCCTGGCCACCGACAGCTGGATGTCCGCCGCCTCCTTCCAGGAGACCACCCGTGTGCTCACCGAGGCCGCCTCCAAGGGCAAGGTCGACAAGCTCATCGGCCTTAAGGAGAACGTCATCATCGGCAAGCTGATCCCCGCCGGCGCGGGCCTGCAGCTCTACCGGGACGCCGCCGCCCCCGTGGGCGTCACCGAATCCGCCACCGCCTCCAGCGAGGCGCCGGAGGAACCCGAGGAGCCCGAGATCGACCTCTCCGGCCTTCTGAAGGCCAACAACGCGCTGTGAGGCGCAAGCATACAGAAAGAACGGCCCGCCGGAAACGGCGGGCCGTTCTTTCTGTCAGTCTGTCAAAAAACCTCCCATTTCCCCCTCAAATGTGGTACAATAGTGCGTGAGGTGAGAATCATGGAGGAAT
>CANQBA010000146.1 GCA_947589545.1 uncultured Oscillospiraceae bacterium
CATACGAGCCCCCATTCCGCGAACTTCTCAAAGCCGCCTCTCTCCGTGATGTATTTCCGGGCGGTCTCTACGATCTCCGCATAAGGGACACCGCCGACCGAGTCATCTCCGATGGCACAGCACAGCTCCACCACCTGGCCCGTCCGCTGGGCCTCCAGCCAAGCGTAAATGTTCACGCTCACGTCCGCTTTGGAGAGGTCTTTTCCGTGGAGTCCGCCGCCGGTCACGCTGTCGGCCATATCGCTGCCGAGCTTGCGGTTGGTGGCGCCGGAGTCAACGTCCGTTCCGCCCGTCCAGTCACCGAGCGGGTTGACCTCCATGCCGGGATACAGACTCTGAAGCTCCTGGGAGGGAGCGTTGCTCTGACAAATGATCAGGCGGGAACCGTCCATGATGTACTTGCCATCGCTGTGATACTTGCCGTAGAGCAGCTTGGCGATATGGGCCAGCCGCTCCTGCTCGACCGTGACCGGCACTCCCTTGAAGATGCCATTGTCGCCGCAGCGGAAACCGTCCCGCTGGTTTTTGGAGAGGTGGTCATCCTGGGGAACCTCCGTATAGTCCACGGCAAGGCTACCGGCGATACGGTGAACGGCGGCGGTCACGTCCTCGACCGAAAGATGTACCGAGGTTTCAGCGATGATGTGGCACACACCGTGGCCGATGAGTACCTCCACCGCCACGCGGGGGTCGCGCTCCGCTTCGTAGGCGAGGTCGACCAGAGCGCCGGCAATGCGGTCGGCCACCTTGTCCGGATGCGCCGGATTGACTTTTTCAAACATAGTTCTTCCTCCTGGCTCAGTTTTTACCTTTTCGAGCGGTCAGTAGCCGCTCCATCAAATCATCCTGGGGGCTGGCGCCGCCGTACTCCACAGAGCAGTTCTCCTTGACGATCTGGTAAATCTGAAACCAGCACTGGTTAACTTGCTTCATGTAGTCGCGGCTCATGGAAACATAGGGACTGGCGATGGCATTGCCCGTGGTGGGATGCCGTGCGAGGTAGCCGGTCTGAGAGATGAACACCTCCACGCTGATCCACCGGGCCACGCTCATGGCGTACTGCTGGATGAGCTGGGGATTGACCAGCTTCTCACAGCCGCGCTCACGCAGCCAGTTCCAGGTGTCGATGTAGACCTCCTCGGCACAGAAATCCTCGCCGCCTTTCTGAGCCTGCTTCATGAAATCCTTGACCGGCGGCATATCCGCGCCCTCCAGCTCGGAAGGGACCTGCAGCACCACGGCGCTGTCCGCCTTGCCCTCCGCCACCTTCTCCGCGAGCGCCTTGCGTTTCGGCCCGCTGCCGGGCCTCGCGCCGCCGCGCATGGTGCCATCCTTGGCCATACAGATCACCTCCTGGGGTTAATACCCCGTTTGAATAGGAAATTTCGCGCACGGACCCCCGCGCCCGTTCCCCCAGGGCAGAGGCCGTAGAGATTTTGACCGCCCCTGGGGGGTTGCGCCCCAAAATATAGGCGCAACCACTTTGATCACCCGTTGTGCCAGCGATCACCGCGCTGTGCGTGGATTCTGGAGTGACACGACTGACAGAGAGCCACAAGATTGCTCTGCTCATGGGTGCCGCCCTCGGAGAGCGGGAGCTTGTGGTGTACTTCCTCCGCAGGGATGAATTTCCCGGCTTTGAAACACTCCTCACACAAGGGGTGCGCCGCTATGTAGCGGTCGCGTATCCTTTTCCATGCTCTGCCGTATCTACGGCGTACAGCCGGGTCGCGGTCGTACTTCTCGTAGCGTTTGGCCTCCAGCTTGGCGTGTTCCTCGCAGAATCGGCCATCGGTCAGCCTGGGGCATCCGGGGTAAGAGCAGGGCCGTTTGGGTTTCCTTGGCACCGTTGCACCTCCTTCCGGGCAAAAGAAAAGCCTCCGCAGGATAACTCCCGCGAAGGCCGTTCTTTATGCTGTTCTGCTGATTGTAATGATACCAGATGGAGGAGGTGGCTTTCAATGGCTTTTACTGGCGTGTTTTGTATTGCGGGGAGAAAGCGGCCTATGGTATAATCGATTTATAACGTCTAAGGGGAATTTGACATGGCACATACTGTTTTTGAGATGCTCAGAGAGGGATTTAAGGGCTTTGGTGCTGACCTTCTTGCAGATATCCGCCAGAGCGTGAAAGACAACGCCACAGCGGAGGCGGAAGATGCCGCCAGATATCAATGGGAGCTTGGAGTTGAAAAATCGGTAGCGGCAATGCTCGACCTCAAAACACCTGACGATAAAATCATCGCCATGCTCCAAAAACATTGGGATTTTCGGTTGAGCGAAGCAGAGAGATACCTTAAAGGGTACAAAGAATGGAAACTAAAGCAAAAAAAACAAATAGATGAAATCCACCAGGCACAAAAACCTGGTGGATTTTCCTTATTCCTCGCTTATGATGCCATCGACTTCCTTCAGCGCCTTCCCGTGGAGCCGATAAAGCCAGCGGATGTCGTAGTTCATGCTGGCGGCAATCTGCTCCCAGGACTGAAAACACAGATACCGTTTCTCCAGAATGGTCTGCATCTCCACATTGGCCACCGCCTTGATGGTTTCCAGGATGCTCCGCTTCAAATCCACCAGGGCATCGATGTCGGCGTTGATCTCTGTCTGCAAGTCCACAATTTTCGCAACGCAGTCCGCCATCGTGGAACGTCCGTGATTGGGGTTGTGGGGCATCCCGGTCAGCGTGGTAGTCGCTTTGGTGGCCAGCTCGTTAAGGTCCGCCACCTGCCGGATCTTAGACTTTATCCTTGCGTCCAGGTACCGCGCCTGGGAGAGAA
>CANQBA010000147.1 GCA_947589545.1 uncultured Oscillospiraceae bacterium
GAAATCCGTGAATCCGCTTTGCGCCTGCACCCGCTGCGCGTTCGCCTTGTACTGCTCCGTCTTGTGCCGGTCCTCCTTGGTTACGGTATAGACCTTGAAATAATCCTCGACCAAGCCGGCAAAAAAGCGGGGCAGGTCATACGGCTGCGCTGGAAACTCCGGAACACTGACCATAGGCAGCGACTGTCGTATCAGCTCCCGTTCCGTCGGATTGTCGTCCACGAAGACCATGCTGTCTAATCCGATATTCAATTCTCCGGCAAGGGCGCGGATATTCGTCGCTTTGTCCGTCCAATTGATGCGCCACGCGGCAAAATGCTCCTTGCGGAGCAGCATGTCCGGGTGTTTCGCCCACACCTCTGCGACGTCGGCTTCGTTGTTCTTGCTGCAAACCGTCAGTATCACGCCGCTCTTGCTCAGTTCGAGCAGCGCTTCCTGAAAATAGCGGAATGCCTTGCCCGGATAGTCGCCGCCGAGACGGATGCCGTCCATGCCGTCCTCGCCCAGCACTCCGCCCCACAACGTGTTGTCCAAATCCAAGACGAGACACTTCTTGCGTTTGAGGGCGATTTGCTCCGTCTGGCGCCGGAACCATTGCTGGAAGGCCTTGGCCAACCGCGGAGTCAACGACATCTGCGAGAGAAAATAAAATTTCCAGTCGATGAGTTCGCTTGCCGCATAGTTGCGCGTGAAGGTCGAGAAATCGATGCGACACACGTTGGCATGTTGCTGCACCAACTCTCCGATAGCCGCATTGTATGTGGCAATAGCCTGCGACAGCCGACTGTCGTCTCCCGTGAGTGGCACGGAACACCAGTCGCACAGCGTAAAGACTAGAAAAGGTTTCTCCGGAGCGATGCGGGTGGCGGTGAAACGCAGCTTCTCTATGAAGGAGCGCACCTCATCGGCCAAAACCCCGCAATCGTATTTGACGGGGAGCTGATAGCACCAGATATATCCTTCTGTCTCGTCAGGCACATTCGAAATATCGTCGTAGCCCGAAAAGGTGTAATCCGTACCCGCAAAAAACGGCTCTACGGTATTGTTGCGAAAAATAAAGTATTTCATGTCAAGATTTTTTCGCTTCGACCAGTTCTATCAAACCAACATCCTTATGGTATAGAAAGCAGACTTTCCGATTTTCTATGGCTACCGCCTCGACAGGCTTGACCACGACAAGGAAACGTCGTGCCTTCAAATCGGCAATGGTCTGTTCAAGGTCATCGGTTTCATAACAAATGTGATACGGCGTTACACCGTTATTACGCAGAATTTTCGTTACGGGAGATGTTTCCTCTACCGGCTCCAAAAGCTCGATACACGGCATTCCCTGCTTTTCTAAAAAACAGATATTTACTTTTTGGACAGGGTCGAATAAAGTCGGGGTCCGAAAATACCCCCCCCCGATAATATATTGATTTACAGTGCGCTCTATATTTTGCACTGCTATTCCGATATGGTGAAAACGCAAATAGGGCAGCATCGCGTCAATAATCTGTTATTGCGGAAATCTGACAATCGGACAATTCCATATAGGCCGTACCCCAACTCAATCCGGCACCGAAACCACACATCACCACTTTATCTCCGTCATACGTGCGCCCGCCCAACTCCGACACTACGGTCAACGGTATCGAGGCACTGCTCGTATTGCCGTACTTTCCGATGGAGTAACGCACCTTCGAGGCATCGAATTTCAGCCGTTTGACAAAGAAATCGGTCATGAACCGGTTCGACTGATGAAAAATCAGATGATCGATATCCGCCAATTCGATTCCGACCTCCCGAACAATGTTCTTAACGCCTTTCGGAGCGACACTGATAGCGAAATTGAAGACGTCCATGCCATCCATATAGATTTGTATCGGCGAACGCCAGTTGCCGTTCTCGCACTCCCGTTCTTCATAACTGTCGGGCGTAAACGGCTGGCGGCAGCCACCCACCGGAATTTTCACGGCATCTTCACCGCTTCCGTCGGTGTTCAAATCGAACACGGAAGCTCCGAAATCGCTTTTTTCTATCAAGGTTACGGTTCCTGCATCGCCATACAGCGGGACATTGACCTTATCGCGCGGATTCACGTACTTGGTGAGTGTCTCTCCATCGCACAGCAGCACACGGTCGATGCCGGGCATCGACGCATAGGCAAAAGCTGCCGACAGCGCATAAACGTAACCCGAACATGCCAGCGATAAGTCCATGCACGCCGTAGTCTTCGGAAGTCCCAGCCGATGTTGCAGAATGCACGATGTAGCTGGAATTTTATAGTCCGGACACTGACTCATGAACAACAGCATATCGATGGATTCGGGAGCGATCCCGTTCTCCTCCATAAGCTGCTGCGCCGCCTTAAGACACAAGTCCGACGCGCAAACTTCGGGCAGACATACACGGCGTTCCTGAATACCTACGGAGTCTATCATCTTGGCGACCTCCTCCTCGCTCATGAGCATTGTAAGGTCGCGGTTGTAGGCCACAGGCTGCGGCACACAGGCCGACATCGCCCTGATGCCGACACCTTTATATCTTATCGTTGCCATTTTTGATTATTGTATGGTGAATCCTCCGTCGACAATCAAAGACGACCCCGTAGAGAACGAGCTTGCATCGGACAAAAAATAGACAATAGCCCAAGCAATCTCTTCGGGACGTGCATAGCGTTTCAGCGGATATTGACTTTTGTCTTTCTCCAGATCTTCTTCAGTAAATGCTTCGCCATGAATGAGAGGGGTTTCCGTCATGCCC
>CANQBA010000148.1 GCA_947589545.1 uncultured Oscillospiraceae bacterium
CGGAAATTCATGGGACAGGTTATTTCTATATATATCAAGGATTATGTCGTGCGCGTGCCCGCGCACGACATAACCGCCTTTTCGCCCCTCTTGGGGGCGGGATCCGGCGAGGTTGGCGGGACTTTGGGGGAGCGCCCGCCATGCTCCTTAAGGAGGAAAAGAGCGCCGGCTTTCGGGTTCGACCCAACCGCCCTATCACGGAGCCGGCATAAGAGCGGGACTTTCGGCGCCCGCTATGCCGTTACAGGGGGAAGGCGGATATTACGCGTCCGCCGGCGCGTGGATGATCAGATCACCTCCTTGTCGCCGACTACCTCGACGAGGTATTCAAGCAGCTTCTTGTCCTCTTTCCGGGGGACAAAGCGGATCGGCTGTCCGAAGATCTCCGCCTCGCAGCGGAAATACTCGACCACCTCTCCCGATTCACTCTTGAAACTGTCCTTGACGATCTCAAGTTCTACCTTCATGCATTACCTCCTCTATTTTTCGGGCTTCTGCCCTTCTTTCTGTTTTCTTGCGCGGTACCGACGACAATTTTCTCGCGATCTCTCCAGACGACGTCCGAAAAATGCTACCGCCTCATCGTACTTCTCCGGCACGATCCCGTTGCGGATGTAATATTCGGCAGATGTGCTGCCATGCTGAGCCAAAAATGCAAGAACGTATTTGTAATTCAAGATGAACTTGAAACGTGCTTCACGATCTTGACCGTTTACACAGCCCTTTGTCTTGCCGAGCTCCCGCCCGATCTCCTCAAATGTCAGATCCGTTGTAATGCGGTACCGGAACGCCTTCAATGCATTCGGCGCAAGAAGTTCTTTCGCAAGCTGCAAAATATACCGGTATTGAACTTCATACACTCCCGACCGCTGCGGGCGATATCTCAATCTCGCCCCCAACGATTCACCCTCCACGCTCTCTCCGTTGCGGGTCGTCACCTTCACGGACGCGTCCAAGGAAATCACTCTATCCGGCAAAAATCTCCGATGACTGTAAAAGTACTCTTTCCCGCCTTTGTGGAAGCAGAAGAAGCAATCCCGCAGCGAGACGACGAAGTGTGCCTTGTCGTCAAGATCACAGTTCGGAAGCCATAGATACGCCTCGTCCCGAAGCTCCTCTACGGCGGAACGGTCAAAGCGTCCCGTCTTCCGCAGCAGCCACCCACGCGCCACTTCCTCGATGAGCTCGTAGTTGCTCATGAAAAAACCGTCGATCGCTTCCCGGTCGTTGCTCTTGATCCTCGCGATCTCCTCTCCGCTGGGAACTCTATACTCCCTCATTCGTCCTCTTCCTCCTCGTCATCGTCATCCTCTTCCTCGTCGTCCTCGGTCTGATCGCCGAACCCGATCGGGCCGACTTCCGTGAAGTCCTTGCAGTCTTGGAGCTCCGCAAACAGCTTCGCGACGGATAGAATGTACTCGATTCTTTCTTCTACAGCCCGTGGAATGCCTTTCAGGGCGTTTTTGCCGTTCTTCTCGATCTCCCCCACGTCTTTGAGCCCCACGGCCCGCAGAACGTCATTCAGAGCCGTTAAAACGGATTTCAATGTCAATGGCTTGCCCTTCATGTCGTCGCCCCCTTCTCTCCGTCTGTGCGTTCCGCCTTACGGATCCGCCCCGGCTCCTTTTCGGGGATCTCCCCGTCTCGCCTCTCGATGCGCTCCCGGGAGCCAAACAGCTTCAGCCTCTCGAGCTCCCGCTCCTCTTCCGTCATCCTCCGTCCCTTCTTCATGGTTCTTGTGCTCCTTCTGTTAGGGAATTTCCCTAACTTGCTTTTATTATATTAGGGATTTTCCCTAATGTCAACAAAATTTAGGAAAATTCCCTAAAATTTTAAGTATGACGATTTTTTCCAAACGAATCAAGGAACTACGATTAGATCATGAATTAAGCCAAAGGGCACTCGCAACGGCACTTTCCACCACTAATAGCGGAATCTGCGATTGGGAATGCGGAAGGAGTGAGCCAAGTCTTGACAGTCTTGTAAGGGCTGCGCTTTACTTTGGAGTCTCAACGGACTATCTGCTTGGGCTCGAGGATGAGACGGGCGCAAAGACCTACATCGTGGGCAGCTTCAACAACTTCAACAACTCCGGAACTTTTAAGATCTGAGTCCTCGCTCTGAATCGGAGCTCGGCGTGAAACATGGTGGTGCACCGCGTTTCACGCCTTTTTTATTTGGCCAGATCTTGCACGGTTTGGATCCGGTAGGGCATTGTTACGCCACCCATGGCGCCGTCAGTCAGAACCCGGAGCCCCGGAACCTGCTGACGGCTTGTGTGTGGCTTTCTGTTTGCTTGTAGGGCATGTTTTTGGGCATGAAAAAAAGCCCCCTGCCGTTTTTATCCGGCAGAGAGCTTCCGCATGTGTATGCGCCCGCGGTCGGGCCCCGGCGGGAGGTTCGGGGGGTGCCGACAATGCCGGGCACCCCCTCAAACCCCTGCCGTGGCGCTCGACCGTCGAGCGCCTCCGAGTTGTCCGAACTCCGGCAGCGTGGCAAGTAAGAGGGCGAAGCAGAGATTTGCTTCGCCCTGTGGTTACATTGTGCTGCAGTATGACCCGAGCTGTCAAGGGCGGCATTTATCTCCCGTGAGGCATAAAGTGCCGCTGATCCTTGACAGCTCTACTCCTCTCTTATCTCTTCCTCTCCTTCGAATCCAGCTACCCCAGCCAAAAACAGCGGTTTTTACGAGGTTTTCCCCGCAGAAACCGCCTTTTTTTG